>RECK01000124.1 GCA_007694055.1 Wenzhouxiangella sp. | reverse complement strand
TGATCGGCCAGATACCACCCGTTGCGAAAGGTGGGAGGAGGCTGAAAGGCGGGGCGTAGGCCGGGGCCACGTCCCCGGCGGCCATGTTCGGATGGCCTCCAAAGCTATGGGCGTAAACGCAAACCTGCCAGCGGCCACTCGGCATCCTGCCTCCACCCTTCCCGCCTCCTATCAAGTCGCAACCATGCGCTCCGAGGCTTGGAGTCAAACTCTGCTTCCGGCGGGCCCCCGTTATGTTGCGATATCCGGATAGCCCCCTTTTTATTCCACCGTAACCGACTTGGCCAGGTTGCGCGGCTGGTCCACATCGGTACCTTTCATGACGCCGACGTGGTAGGCCAGAAACTGCAGGGGCAGAATCTGCATGATCGGTGAAACGGTCGAATGGGGCGCCGGGATTTCGATGATCTCGACGCGCGGATGCGGCGCCATTTGCACGCCGCGATCGGCGAATACGTACAGCCGCCCTCCGCGTGCGCGCACTTCCTGCAGGTTGGAAACCAGCTTGGCAAGCAGACTGCTGCTGGAGGCCGGCACGATGACGGGCAGGGTATCGTCGACCAGGGCCAGGGGGCCATGCTTGAGTTCGCCGGCGGCGTACGCTTCGGCATGGATGTAGCTGACTTCCTTGAGCTTGAGCGCGCCTTCCATGGCAATCGGGTACTCGATGCCGCGGCCCAGGAAAAGCGCGTGCGGCTTTTCCGAGATCGCTTCGGCCACGAGCTGCACGCGTTCGTCCATGGCCAGCACCTCGCGTGCCTGCTGCGGGGCATGACCGAGGTCCTCGAGTATCTTGCGGACCAGGCGCTTGTCTCCACCCCTGGCCTCGGTCAGGGCGGCGGTGAACAGCAACAGCACGGTCAGTTGGGTAGTGAAGGCCTTGGTCGATGCCACGCCCACTTCCAGTCCGGCCCGGGTCATCAGCACCTGGTCGCATTGTCGGGTCAGCGCGCTTTCCGGCACGTTGCAGATGCCCAGCGTGCCCAGGTAACCCAGTTCCTCTGAACGGCCCAGGGCGGCCAGCGTGTCGGCTGTTTCACCTGACTGGGATATGGCGATCAGGAGGGTATCGTCAGGAATGGCAGGGCGGCGGTAGCGATACTCGCTGGCCACTTCCACGCTGACCGGCACACGGGCCATGGATTCGATCCAGTAGCGCGCAACCAGGCCGGCGTGGAAGCTGGTGCCACAGGCAATAATATGCACGGCGCGCACCCGCTTGAGCAGGTCCCGGTCCAGGCTGGGGCAGATGCGGGTACCGTCCAGGTGGGCATTCAGGGTGGTGGCAATGGCCTCGGGCTGCTCGTGGATTTCCTTTTCCATGAAGTGCCGATAGCGGCCCTTGTCGATGGCATCAGCCGGAAGCGAGGAAAACCGGACCTTGCGCTCCACGTCCATCAGTTCCTGGTTGTGTACCCGGACCCGGTCGCGGGTGAGTTCAACCAGGTCGCCGTCTTCCAGAAACATCATCTGCTGGGTAACCGGTACCAGGGCTGCCGCGTCCGAGGCCAGGAAATGCTCGCCTACACCAACGCCCACGACCATGGGGCTGCCCAGACGGGCACCGAGAACAAGATCGGGATGATCGCGCATGACGACAGCGATGGCGTAGGCGCCTTCGAGTCGCTGGCAGGTCAAGCGCAGCGCATGCAGCGGGGTTTCGCCGGCGGCCAGGGCGCGATCGAGCAGGTGGACTATGACTTCGGTGTCGGTTTCAGATCGGAACGTGTAGCCATCGGCCTGCAATTCTTCGCGCAAGGTCTCGAAATTCTCGATGATGCCGTTGTGGACCACGGCCACCCGGTCGCTGGAAACATGCGGGTGAGCGTTGGCCCGGGTCGGTGAACCGTGGGTGGCCCAGCGGGTGTGGGCAATCCCGGTCGGGGCGCTGAGCCCGGTATCCAGGGTTGCGACCAGGTCAGCCACCTTGCCGACCTCGGCCTGGTGGTGCAGTCGGCCGTCAGCAGTCAGACAGGCCAGGCCAGCCGAGTCATAGCCCCGGTACTCCAGCCGCCGCAGGCCATCGATCAGGATGGGAACGATATTGCGCTCGGCGCAGGCCGCAACAATGCCACACATATTACTAATACCTTCTGACTGCCAGTGTGCAAGAGTCTACAGCCCCACCGCCGAGCCTGCTGTCTTTCGGCAAATACGGTGCAGGACTGACAGTGGAGGCCTTCAGTTTGGAAACACGGTAACCACCGAAGACACCGAAGACACCGAAAAATCCTCCAGGAAAGCCTTTTCGGTGTCTTCGGTGTCTTCGGTGGTTCCAATGTGTTTGCCTGCTGTTAGACATCAAGGTATCGGCAGTGATCATTCAACACGGAATCCGCTAAATAAGCTCTATTTAGGATACCGCGTTGCCGCTTTCCCGAAAGACTTCGAAACTGGGGCCTGGATCCGCTCTACTCCTTCCCCGACTTTTTCGGCAACGGAATAAAGGCAGAGGTTGTGCGCTGGTACTCGCGATAGGCGTCACCCCGAGATTTCAGCGACTGCTTCTCGGTGTAGGGGATGCCGGTGAGGCGGTACAGGAACAAGAGCATCAGGACCGGGCCGAGCCAGGTGATCCACTGGTTGGGCGCGCCCAGGGCGATCAGCGGGTAGCTGAACCAGTGCAGCCACTCGAAGAAGTAATTGGGGTGGCGGGAGTAGCGCCACAGACCGACATCGCAGACCTTGCCCTTGTTGTCCGGGTTGTTGCGGAAGGCGGCGAGCTGCCGATCGGCGATGGATTCGCCGGCAAGGCTGACCAGCCACACCATCACGCCCAGCACGACCCAGACGCTGAGCGCGCTGGAAGGATCGTTGGCTACGACCCAGGCCGGCAGGGCAAACAGCCAGGCAACCAGGGCCTGGCCGAGGAAGAAAACGAAAAAGAAGGCGTTCGAGCGGGCGCCGAAATGCTCGCGCATGGCCTGGTAGCGCCCGTCTTCTTCATCGTGACCGGCCAGGCGCACGGCCAGGTGCCGGGCCAGCCGGAAGGACCAGGTGCCAGTAACCAGAACCACCAGGATGCGCTTTTCCAGGCTGCCGTCGCCGACCACGGCAAAGTAGACCGCCAGCACCCCGATCCCGGCCGCCCAGGCCACGTCCACCCAGTCGGCCCGGCGAGATTTGATCTGCCAGGCCCAAAGGAGGGTCATGGCCAGCGAGATGGCGAGGAGGGCGGGGATGAGGGTCATGGGGCTAGTATGGCAGGGGGGTGGGAAGAACGGGTTACGGTTTCGGGGTGAAAGGGTTAAAGGGTTAAAGGGTTAAAGGGTTAAAGGGTTAAAGGGTGAAGTGGTTAAATTCGTTGCGGCTTTGAACTTCGCTTGGCTTGCTGGATCGCATTTCGGAAACCGGAAACCGGAAACCGGAAACCGCCGCAGGCCGCGGTCACCCCGACGTAAAGATCAGGTTCGGCCGGTTGTACAGCGTTCCGGCAATCGCGGCCAGGACCAGGGCGGCCAGGCTGGTTGTGGCGATGGACAGGCCGAACCAGGCCAGGTTGACCGGCTCGCCGCGGACCAGGTCGAGGATCAGGACGTTCTGGCTGAGCAACGGCACCATGGTCATCCAGGTTTCGGTGCGGGTCGGGTCGATCAGGATCCAGAAGCTGGGGATCATGGGGACCAGGATGACCAGGCCCATGTAACTCTGGGCTTCGCGGAAGCTCTTGGCGAAGGCGGCCAGGATGGTCAGCAGGGCCGCGGCCAGCAGGGCCGCGGGGGCGCACAGCAGGAAGGCCCAGGCGGCTACCCGCAGGTCCAGGTTCAGGGCAATGTCCATGTCGGCCACCGGCAGGAATCCCATGGCGACAACGAAGGCCACCAGGCCCAGCCCCAGGGTCATCAGTGCGAACGTGGTGGTCGCGCCCAGCTTGCCGGCCATGATTTGCCAGCGTGGCAAGGGGTTGATCAACAACGGCTCCAGCGATTTGCGCTCGCGCTCACCGGCGGTGGTGTCGATGGCCATGTGCATGGAGCCCATGAATACCGTGATCAGGATGAAATAGGGCAAGAAGGCGAGGACCATGCCGCCCCGGGATTCCGGTGTGGACAGGTCAGTGACCTGGATGTTGAGCGGCCGGGTAAGGTCGGGATGGACCCCGCGCAGCTGCAGGCGCAGCTGGCTGACCTGGCCCGACCAGCCATTGAGATAGCCGCGTACGCGGCTGATGGTGGTGCCGCTGTAGCGCAGGGACAGGTCGGCGATAAGCTCGACCGGGGCCGGCTGCCCGGCCTCCCAGGCCGCGGCGAAGTCCGGCCCCAGGCGCAGGATGACTTCTTCGATTTCCTGGCGCACCGCGGCTTCCGGGTCAACCGGCGCCTCGGTGATGATCACGCCCTGGCGCTCGAGGAAGTTGATCAGGTTGGGTGCGTGCTCGGCCCCCACCACCGGCAGCTCCAGCGGCGCTTCCATGCGCTCGGTGGCCTGCCGGGTCATGAACGAAATCATGACCGCGAAAATGATCGGGCCGAACAGCGGCCCCAGGATCAGGGTGTTGATGATGACCCGGCGATCGCGGAAGTTGTCGAGCAGTTCTTTCAGATAAACGCCGATCATGCCAGCAGGCCCTCGTCGCTACCGATCAGTTTCACGAATGCATCCTCCAGCGTGGTCTTGCCCGAGCGGGCCAGCAACTCATCAGCCGTGCCTTCGGCGGCAACGCGGCCATGGGCGATGATGACGATGCGGTCGCACAGCGCGGCGACCTCCTGCATGATGTGGGTTGACAGCACCACGCAGCGCCCCTGCGCCTTGAGCTCGCGCAGAAAGCCGCGCAGGGCGCGGGTGGTCATCACGTCCAGGCCGTTGGACGGCTCGTCCAGCAGCACGGTGCGCGGTTCGTGGATCAGGGCGCGGGCAATGGCGACCTTGACCCGCTGACCCTGGGAGAAGCCGTCGGTCTTGCGGTCAATGAACTCGCCCATGTCGAGCACCCGCACGAATTCCTCGATGCGGCGACTGATGGTGGCCGAGTCCAGACCGTGCAGGCGGCCGTAATAGCGAATATTTTCGCGTGCGGTCAGGCGGTCGTAGAGCCCGCGCGAATCCGGCACCACGCCCAGCGCGCGCTTGATTTTCAGCGGTGCATCCTCCGGGTCGATGCCGTCGACGCGCATGCTGCCGGAGTCGGGTTTGAGCAGGGTGTAGAGCATGCGCAGCGTGGTGGTCTTGCCGGCGCCGTTCGGCCCGAGCAGTCCGGTGATCTGGCCGTCCGGGGCGCTGAAGCTGACCTCATCCACGGCAACGACCTTGCCCTTGTTGAAGGTCTTGCGGAGTTTGTTGGCTTCGATCATGGCGCAGGCCCCAGCAAATTGATGAAAAAGGGCTCAGGCCCCAGCTGCTCGAGGCAGTCCGTGTTCAATTCATCCAGCTCCAGGCTGTCGACGAACTGGCTGATGATGCGGGAAAAACAGGGGTGCGTGGACACGATGTGGCCAAGCCCGTTCCCGACCAGGTGGCGGCTGTTGGCGAACTGTCGTGCCGCTTCTTCGCCGTATTCCGGCGGCGTGACCGGGTCGAATTCACCCGACAGGATCAGTGTCGGCGTGCCCGGGTCAAACGGCTGGTGAAAGTCGTCGGGGACCTCGCCGCGCGGCCACCAGGCGCAGACCATGTCGTAGAACTCGAGCATGGCATCGCCAAGCAGGGTGTGGGACTGGTCCAGGTCGCGCGGCCAGGTCGGCCAGTCCTCGGCGCAGCCGACGGCAAAGTTCAAGCCGATCGCGATCATGTCACCCATCTGTTCGGTGACCATCAGGGCCTGGCTGGCCAGGCGCGACGGATCGCCGGTGGTTGCCGCCTCGTGGACCAGGTAGGGAATGACCATCTGGGTTTGCGGCGCGTAGGCCAGGAAGCGCAGTCCACTGGCCAGGAAGTCGCGATTGAAGGTCAGGTCAACCGCCTCACCGGTTCGCGGGTGGGTTACGCTCAGCGGCTGACCATTGTCACTGTAATGGTCGACCAGGACCTCGAAGGCCCTTTCCAGGTCCGGAAAGGCCCGGGCGCAGTCGGCGTCGGCAGTGCAGGCGTCGAACAGGCGATACAGGGTCTGGTCCAGTTTGATGCCATGTTCGGCCCCGAGCCGCAGGCGTGTCGGGACGACCCCGTCGATGACCATGCTGCGGACCCGGTCCGGATGGCGGCGCAGGTAAACCTGGGCCATGCGGGTCCCGTAGGAGCCGCCGATCAGGTTGACTTGCTCGAAACCATAGCGCTGGCGCATGGCTTCCAGGTCGATGGCGGCGATTTCGGTGGTGTAGAAGCGGACATCGGCGTCCCAGCCGCTTTGACACTCGCGCAGCTGCCGGTTCACGGCCGCGTAATCCTGTTCGAGCAGGTCGGTCATGTGGTCGAAGTCGCAATCGAGGACGTTGGATCCGCCGGTTCCGCGCTGGTCGAGGAAGATCAGGTCGCGATCGCGGTTGACGTGGCGCAGGGCGGCGCGCATGATCGGCGCGGCATCCCGGGCCGACTGTCCAGGACCGCCGGCCAGGAAGAAAATCGGATCCGGCTGTGCACGACTGGAGCGCGCCGGAACCACGGCATAGGCCAGTTCGATGGCCCGCCCTTCCGGCTGCCGAGGGTTTTCCGGCACCTCGAAGGTGCCGCAGCGTGCCTGTACGGTCAGGCGCCCACCGGCGGCGGAGAGTTCGCAAGCGCTCAGCTCCGCATAGCGATCGGCGGCCAGTGCCAGGCCCGGAAAGACCAGGCAAGCGCCGACCAGTCCGAGCAACTTGAGTTTGATTTGCACCATCAAGGTCCCTAGATAAGATGTTTCGTCAGACGGGTCTTCACGCCTGCCTGGACAATAATGAATCACCAAGCCTACAAGAGAATGTGCCATCGGTCATGAATGCCCTCGAAGTCAGCCAGCTGAAAAAGACCTACAAGAATGGCGTCGAGGCGCTCAAGGGCATCGACCTGACCGTCGCCGAAGGCGATTTCTTCGCCTTGCTGGGCCCCAACGGCGCCGGCAAGTCGACCCTGATTGGCATCGTCTCGTCCATGGTCAATGCCAGCGCGGGTGAGACCAGCGTATTCGGCATCAGCGTGCAGAAAGAGCGATCCCGGGCCATGGCCGAAATCGGCCTGGTACCGCAGGAAGTCAATTTCAACCAGTTCGAAAAGCCGTTCGACATCATTGTCAACCAGGCCGGTTACTACGGGGTGCCGCGGCGTATCGCGCGGGAACGGGCCGAGTACTACCTGAAAAAACTCAGCCTCTGGGACAAGGCCTTCACGATGTCGCGGACCATGTCCGGCGGCATGAAACGGCGCCTGTTGATCGCCCGGGCCATGGTCCACGAGCCCAGGCTGCTGATTCTCGATGAGCCCACGGCCGGCGTTGACATTGAAATCCGCCGCTCGATGTGGAAATTCATCGAGGAAATCAACGCCGCCGGCACCACCGTGATTCTCACCACCCACTACCTGGAGGAGGCCGAGAACCTGTGCCGGAACATCGCCATCATCGACCAGGGACGCATCGTCGAGGACACCAGCGTCAAGGAGCTGCTCTCGAAGCTGGATATCGAAACCTTCGTGCTGGACTTGCGTGCGCCGGTCGAACAGGTGCCCTCAATGGATGGTATCGAGCTGGTTGTGCGTGACGCGACAACCCTGGAGGCCAGCCTGCCCAAGTCGCGCAGCCTGACCCGCCTGTTCCGCCAGCTCGACGAAGCGGGCATCGAGGTGATTTCCATGCGCAACAAGGCCAATCGCCTGGAAGAGCTGTTCATGCGCATGGTCAACCTCGGCGGGGAGAAAGCGGCATGAGCGTGGAGGTTTCGGCGCGCAGCTACTGGATCGGCTACCAGACCATCCTGATCAAGGAAGTTACCCGAATCTTGAGAATCTGGGCCCAGACCCTGATTCCGCCGGTGATCACCATGAGCCTGTACTTCGTCATCTTCGGCGCCATCATCGGCCGCCGGGTTGGCGAAATGGGCGGCATGCCCTACATGGACTTCATCGTGCCGGGGCTGATCATGCTCAGCGTGATCACCAACAGTTACGGCAATATCACCAGCTCGTTCTTCGGGGCCAAGTTCGGCAAGCATGTCGAAGAGCTGCTGGTCAGCCCTCTGCCGCCGTGGATCATCCTGGCCGGCTACGTCAGCGGGGCCGTGTTCCGGGCCCTGACCGTCGGCGTGCTGGTCTGGCTGGTGGCTGCCGTGTTTTCAGGCTTCCACATGCACAATCTCCTGGTCACCTTCAGCATCCTGCTGCTGACGGCCATCGTCTTCTCGCTGGCCGGCTTCATCAACGCCATCTACGCGCGCAAGTTCGACGATATCTCCATCATCCCCACCTTCGTCCTCCAGCCGCTGACCTACCTGGGCGGGGTGTTCTTCTCGGTCAGCCTGCTGCCGGGCGTTGCCCAGCAGATTGCCTTGGTCAACCCCATCGTTTACATGGTCAACGCCTTCCGCTACGGTTTGCTGGGCGTGTCGGACGTTTCCCTGTGGCTGGCCTACGCCATCATCCTCGGTTTTGGCACCGTGCTGTTCGCGGTGTGCCTGAACCTGCTCAGCCGCGGCGTGGGATTGCGCAGCTGAGTCTGGCTGGAACATTAGAGATTCGTGGAAAACGCGGCGTAAAAAGTTGTTGTCGCGGGAGCGGCGCTGGGCTATGCTCCGCGGGCTACAGGGTGAAGGGCCGTGTCGGCCAATTCCCGGAAATCGGGATTAGCCGGCAATTTTGAACCATAAATGAAAGACCTGACCCAGCCAGGGAGAATACGTACCATGACATAATCCAGCTCCACTTTCAGCCGGCTTGCAATGGCCTTGCTGGTGATGGCGGCGGCGATGACCGCAGCCAGTGCCAACCAGCGCGGACCCATTCAGGCCAACCATGCAGGCGTTGAGCGCGCGCCGGCAGCAATCAACATGTCCGTGTTTTCGCCAAGCGAAGATGGACGTGTGGACGGTGCGGCAGTCGCGCCGGCCGACCGTAACGGTCGCTTTCACTACATCGTTCGTTTCAACGAGCCGTCGTTGGCTGGATACGAGGGCGGTATCGAGGGCCTGGCCCCGACCAGCCCGCGGGTGACCGGTCAGCGCATCAACATGCGCAGCGATGCGGCCGTGGCCTATCGCCAGTTCCTGGCCTCACGCCACGATGACTACCTGGGCCGGATGGCGCAGTATGTCAAGCGCGACTTGCGCCCAAACCACCAGTTTCTCAACGTTCTCAACGGCCTGACCTTGCGTCTGACGCCGGAAGAAGCCGGGCTGGTTGCTGGTCTGCCATTTGTTGCCGGCATCGAGATCGACCGCCTGGAAGAGCTGCACACCGACGAGGGCCCAACCCTGATCCGGGCGCCCGAAGTCTGGGCTGGTGACACCATCAGCGGCATCGAGAATCGCGGTGAAGGCATCATCATCGGCATCATCGATTCCGGCTTCAATCATGGCCACCCCTCCTTTACCGAGGTTGCCTCGGATGGCTACGTGCACATCAACCCTTACGGTGATGGCGTGTTCACCGGTCTCTGCGCTGATCCGGATGCGCCGGATTTCGAGGATGTGTGTAACAACAAGGTGATCGGCACCTACAACCTGCACCCGGACAGCCTCAGTTCCGATGACACCGCAGCCAGCGGTCACGGCACGCACGTGGGCTC
>RECK01000261.1 GCA_007694055.1 Wenzhouxiangella sp. | reverse complement strand
TGAATATGCAGGCCGACTTCGCGATAAATCCAGAAGCAGGGCAGCAGGGCGGCAACGCCAACGGCAAACTCCTCCAGCGCTGTGGTCGACAGCAAAAAGCTGGTGTAGGCCAGGCAGGTGGGCGAGGCCTCGACGTCGATATGGGTATCAAAGCGGCGCAGAAAGCCCTCATGCAGGGCCTGCTCGACGGCTACCGCTTCGGTGGCAAAGCGCAGCAGGTCATGCATCTGGCGATTGTCGTCGGCGCGGGTCGCGGCCTGGGCCAGCGCGCGTGAAAAATCGGCCAGGTACAGCGCATCCTGCTTGACGTAAAAGGCAAAACGCTCCTGGGCCAGGGTGCCCGCGGTCAGTTCACGGTTGAAGGGCAGGTCGAGAATGGCCTGGTACAGGGGCAGGTTGTCCTGCCAGAGCTGGTCGGTGTGGCGCATGGTGGCTGATTCCTTGGAAAGTCGATCATTTCAGGCCGCAACAAGCTTGCAGCCCTTGATGGTGAGCAAGGATAAGGGAAGGATCCGCTCGTCGGTTGCCGGATCCGCTGAACAGCTGGTGGATGGGATCGAAAAGAGATAAATTGTCGGCATCTTCAAGCGGAGTCTGGCCATGATTGGATACGTCACCCTGGGCACGAATGATCTTGCCCGCGCAGTCGCCTTCTACGATGCCCTGATGGCGGAAATGGGCGCAGGCAGGTTCATGGAGCAAGAGAGCTTTGTCGCCTGGGCCACCGGTCCCGATGCGCCGGGCCTGTCGGTTACCCGACCGTTTGATGGCCAGCCTGCCACCGTCGGCAATGGCGTCATGGTTGCCTTGCAGGCCGACTCACCGGAACAGGTTGACCGCGTCTACGCCAAGGCCATCAGCCTGGGCGCCAGGGACGAAGGCGCGGCTGGCCCGCGGGCCGAAATTCCCGGCTTCTACGCCGGCTATTTCCGCGACCCGGACGGCAACAAGCTCAACGTGTTCTGCTTCACCGGCGGGCAGTGGCCGGAGCCTTGACCCTCAACCACCAAAGCCAAGGGCAAACGAAACGGCTTGCTCGACCTCCTTCAGGCGCTCCTCAGTCAAGCGAGTTAGCAGCTTGCCGAGCCTGACTTTGTTGATCGTTTGCAGATGGTCGCAGTTGACGGCGCAACGCCGAGGCATGCCGTCTTCCGCATCCAACACCACCTCGGAAGGAATGGTGCGGATGGTGGTTGTTATCGGAGCAATCGTTACCTCACCGAGATAGGCGAGGATGGCAGTTCGGGTAAAGATAAGGACCGGACGTTTCCTGTCGGGCGGTCCGAAACGATACCAGCGAACCTCGCCTCGCTTCATTCATCGCCCCAATCTTGTTCGGTCTCCCAGACTGCAAACTCGTCCATCGCCACCGGATGCCGAGTGTAGCCCTCACGATGCTGACGCTCCAGCGCCTCGATACGGAGGCGCTGGAGCTCATGCCGGAGCGCTCGGCGGGTAAAGGATGATCTATTCGAACCCGTCTGCCTGGCGGCTTCATCCACCGCCTTGACCAGTTCTTCGTCAAGGGTCATCTGCACGGCTTTCATGACGCCATCCATAGTGATATGAATAGCTATACTAATCCACACATTGGGTCAGGGCAAAGCCTGCTACCAGGGTCCGCCAGATCCACGATCCTGAACTTACTGACCTTGCAGCAGAATGAACCCTGCCCAGTAGTAGGGGTGCGTTGTGTCGGCCTGGTGCCGGGTCCAGCGCTGGGCCCGGGCCAGGGCCTCGGCGGGCGACAGGCCATCGTCCAGCAGGTGCTGGTAAAAGCGATCCATGAAGCGGGCGGTACGGCCATCGTCGATCTTCCACAGCGAGGCCAGCACCTGCTCGGCCCCGGCGGCCAGAAACGGCCGGGCCAGGCTGAGCGCACCGCTGCCGGGCAGGATGCGGCCGTGGCCGGTTTCGCAGCCGCTCAACACCACCAGTTCGGCATGCAAGCGCAAATCGGCGATCTCGGAGGGTCTCAGGAAAGCCGGCCCGGCGGCATGCTCACTGGCCAGCAGCAGCGATGACAGCATCGGGTAGCGCAGATCGACCAGGCCGTGGGTGGCCAGGTGAATAATCCGGAAATCGCTCAGGCCACCGCCGACGATGAACTCACGCGAAGCCTCCGGCCCGGTGCGCAGGCGCACCGGCATATGCGCGGCTGCCCGTGCCGCAATGGCCTCGGCTTCGATCCGGCTGCCCGGCAGGGCGATCAGACCTTCATCCCGCAGCAGGCCGGCCAGCAGGCTGTGCTCCGGCAGCATGACCGTGGCGCCCTGATCATCCGTCCAGCCCGGATCAGCCATCAATACCAAGGCGGGTGCCGACCGACCGGGCGGCACTTCCCGGCGGCTGCCCGGCACAAGCATCTGTACGGTATGGGTATCGATCATCGGCCGGCCAGGCGGCTGCGCAGGCAAGTGCAGCAGAGCGAACGGCACACTGTGCAGTACGTCATCGGCTTGTACAAGCACCCGTGACTTCCCGGCCAGTTCAGCGGCGACCGGTCCCAGCAAGGCCTCGCCCAGGACGGCCGCGCGGGCATCAATGCGTCCGGTCGCCCAGCGGGGATGGCGCAGCCAGTCCTTCAGCGCGGCAATGTCTGCGCCCAGCTCCTCCGGTCGGGCCAGTTGCTCAAGACGTGTGCCATCGGTGCTCGTGACCCAAAGCAGAATGCGGTCATCCAGCAACAAGTAGCTCAGCAGCACCGTGTCAGCGTCCAGCTCAATCGCGCCTGTTGATGGTCGAACGCGAAGCCCGCTACCGGGCCGTGCCATCGCCAGCTCGGACTCGATGGCATCCAGTTCGCGCTTGAGAACTTCCACCCCTGATCCGCTGGCCACAGCGCCCGGTGCCAGTCCCCGATCCGCTGGTGAGTCCAGGCGGGCCCGGTGCATGCGGTCAAGCAGGTCTGAACGTGCTGCCAGCAGGTCGGTTCGCGCTTCCTCGCCCTGTGGGCCGGTCGAGTCCCACAGCGGCTGCGCGCGCGCCAGGTCGGCAACTGCCCGCGCATCCTGTTCTTGCCCGATCTCGACCAGGGTCTGGACCTGCCGCCGATACACCTGGTGCAAACTGGCAAACAGTTCGGCCTGGCGCAGCACGGGCAGAGCGGCATGGCGAAGTTGCTCGGCCAGCGCGATGGCGCGAGCATTGACGTCGATGGCTGCCGGCTTGTCGGCAGACGCGAGCACCCGGCCGAGCAGGGCCAGGCTCTGGAACTCGGCGATTGGATCAGCCACTGCCATGTGGCCGGCTATGGCCGCCTCGAGGCTTGCGCGGGCCGCTTCATGATTGTCCAGCAGGAAGTACATTTCCCCCAGCTGCGCCAGCGCGGCAGCTGCTTCTGCGGGCCGACCAAGGGCGAGCAGCTCCCGGTGCACGCTGCGCTGCCGCTCAAGCAGGGCGCTGCCCGGGCCAAGCAGAAAACTGGCGCGGACAAGATCGCCTTCAATCTTCCACTGGCGGTTGATGCTGTCGGCTTGCCGGGCCAGTTCCGCGGCCTGCTCCAGCGCCGCCAGCGCAGCGGCATGGTCACCTCTCGATAGCAGCAACTGGCCCAGGCGATGATGGGCATCGGCGGCCGCGCCCGGATCTTCCAGCCCCAGCGAGACGGCGCTGCGGGCATGCTCGAGCGCGCCGTCCAGGTCGCCCAGGCGCTGGTAAAGGGCTGCCAGCTCGGTCAGCGTTTCCGCGATCCAGCGTTTTTCATCGGCCGCAGAAAACTGGCCCAGGGCGGCGGTCAGGTGCCACAAGGCTTCATCCAGTCGCCCGCGCGCGCCCAGCAGCTGGGCGAATACCAGGCGTGCCCGCGCGAAATCGACCGGGCTGGGCACATGCGCTTCCAGGGCCATGTAATTGCGCCAGTACTGCTCGGCCAGGTCCACCTGGCCCTGCTGGCGCAACACCAGCGCCAGGTTGCCCAGCGTATTCAAGGCCCCGCGCAGGTCGGCTTCCGGCGGTTGATCCGACCAGCGCCAGTCTCCGTCCGTGAATGGTCGCCGCAGATCGATATTGCCCTGGAGAATGCTCAGTGCAATCTCGTACCAGCTGATCGCATCAACCGCTTCATTGCGCCGGGAATGAATCAGGCCCAGGTTGTTGGCAATGCTGGCCACAGCATACAGATCGCCTTGGGCATGACGGAGATTCAGCGCCCGCTCGTATAGTGCGACGGCCCGATCCAGCTCGCCGAGGCGCCAGGCCGTCAGGCCGCGGGCATTCAGGGACGCGGCCAGCCCGGCCGCATCGTCCAGTCGTTCAAAGGCGTCCGCGGCCAGGCCATAGTAGACATCGGCCTCGCTCAGGCGCCCGGCCGAGCGAAAGTAAGCCGCCGCTTCGTATCGAGCCAGGGCAACAATCGGCAGCAGTGCTGGCAACGCCTCAATGGTCGGGTCCAGCGCGTCCAGGGCTTGTGCGTATGCAGGCCCTATCATTGCGACATCCGGCGCCTCGCCAAAATAGGCCGCCAGGCGCAAATCCTGGGCGCGGACCAGTGCATCCATGGCCTCGGTCGGCAGCCCGCCTGGGCAGTCCTCGATGGCCACCTGTCCTTCGGCGATGGCCTGGCCGTCGGTGCGCTGGAATTCAACGCTCGCTGCAGACGCCGGTGGCGGCAAAAGGTAGCGCCCATCGCGCCCCAGCCAGCTGCCGGCACGCAGCAGCAGCTCGCCACTGTCGGAGCGGTAAATCGCGATCGCGTCCACGCCCTGGTTATGGGCAATCAGGCAGGGCCCGGAGATATCGCGCCAGGCATTGTCGGCCAGCAGAAAGTCTTGATCGCGACCGGCACCCAGGGACGAGGCCGAGAACATCAAGCCAGCGGTCAGCGCGGCGTTAACCGCAAAACAACGGCCCGGGATGAAGCAGCCGATGTTCACCCCGGGCCCTCGCCAATCATCCGTTGCCGGACATCGTCTATTCCTGGCCGCTGCCGGTGCCCTGTCCGTCCTCGGGCGGGCCGGCCGGTCTGACCTGACCGCCATTGCATTCGACTGAGCCGGCTTCCGGAACGCACCTCGTACTGATGCTCCAGTGAATCAACGAGGCATAAGGCCTGCTGCGGCAAAGGCGTTCAGCCTGGTTGTTCAGCCGTCTCTTGGACATGTCACTAAGTCGCTGCTTGCAGACATCCAGGTTGGTGTCGTCGCCGGCAACGCGCACATGTTGTACGGTCAGCATTTTCGGTGTGCCCTCGCCCGTGCCTGGCGGATCGTCGACAAACGCAATCTCAAGTTTCCTGCCCGCGGCGTCGGATTCATCGGAAACAATGCAGCCAAAAAAGATGTTCATGACCCGGTTGTTGTCCTGAACAAAGCTGAGCACAACGGGCTGGCGGCGATCACTGCAGTTGCCGGTTTCTGCCGCTCGAATGTGCAGACGG
This sequence comes from Wenzhouxiangella sp., assembly GCA_007694055.1. Taxonomy (GTDB): domain Bacteria; phylum Pseudomonadota; class Gammaproteobacteria; order Xanthomonadales; family Wenzhouxiangellaceae; genus Wenzhouxiangella. The sequence goes on along the minus strand of RECK01000261.1, from coordinate 4,266 downwards.
TCGCCGAGCCGGAATGCGGCCGGGCTGAAGCACTCCTGGGTCGTGCCAGCCGACAGACAGCTGTTCACTTCCCAGGTCATCCGCAGCAATCGTGAATCATTGGCCGCCAAGCCCGACTCGCTGCTGTCGTCCTGTTCGCTGGACCAGGCCGAGGCGGCAAATGCTGCTGCCACCAGAAAAATGGAAAAATGTTTCATTGCATGATCTCCCAACAAGTCAAGAACTCAAGGGAATTCGGCCACCAGTTGTCCTGCTCCATCCCTTACGATCAGGCCGGTGGCGCGCTCGCCCGGCGGCACAAACACCGTCAGGTAGCCACGCTCATCGGCCTGTATTGCCGTCCATTCAGTCACGCCGCTATCGGTCTTCAAAACAAGCTGGAACGCCGTGTCACCGCGGGCCGAGACATCAATCTCGATCAGCAGGCCGTCGCTTGGCGGCACTAGTGGCAAGGTCTGCTTGCCTGGTCCCAGCAAGGCGCGTTGCGTCTGCAAACTCAGCACCTGAATACCCGCACTCGGCGCCGGCACCAATTCCAGGCGCTGGCTCAAGTCGTGCACACGCAAGCCCAACCCGACCACCACCAGGGCCAGACTGCCGGCCAGGACATAACCGCCCCAGAGCCAGCCGGCCCAGGCGGGGCGGAATGTCTTTTTGCCGCTGGCCGGTTCGGCCTCGGCGTCCAGCAGGCCCTGCCGCAGCAGGGCTTGCGACTGAATCTGCTCAAACAGCTCGGGATCCTCAAGCATGTCGAGCTCCAGCTGACGCGTCGCCTCCTCGTCCAGCACCCCACGCAGGTAATCGGCGATCCGATCGCTGCGACCTTCCTGCCTGCCACTCATTGCACAATACCGTTGCGTTTCATGGGTAATCCTGTCGTCATTCGGCGCAATCTCTCACCTGTTCGGCAAAAATTGACTGGCCTTGCTTTCAACTATCTGGCGAAAGCGCTGGCGGGCGCGAAAATGGATGCGGTCGAAGTGCGCGGGGCTGATCTGGAAGTCGGCGCATAGCTGCTCCTTGGAGTCCTCGCCCAGGTAAAAGCGCTTGAGCAGTTCGCGGTCCCGCGCCTGACCCAGCTCCTCCAGCAGCTGGCGGATGATCGAGTCAAGCTGCTCGCGCGCCACCTGGTCCTCCAGCAACGGCTCATTGACCGCGGCCAGGTCCAGCGCGCCTTGATCGGGATGGGTATTGCGACGGTAGTAGGTGCGCGCCTCGCCGCGAGCCAGGTTGCTTGCCGTCTGATGCAGAAATGCGACCAGCTTGTCGGGGTCGTCCAGGCCGGGTCCGCGCAAGCGCTCGATCAGGATCAACAGGGCATCCTGGGCCAGGTCGGCAGCCAGCGATGCCTCGCGTACCTTTTGTCGCAGCATGAACTCCAGTGGCCGCCCATAGCGACGAACCAGCGCCTCCTCGGCGGCCGGATCACCCCGGCCAATCCGATCGGCCAGTTCCCGGATAGATGGCTCCCCGCTCCGGTCTTTCTCGTCCATGCTTCTCCCTTCCGAAAGGCCGGATCATTCGGCGAACAACACCGCAACCCGCACAGGCAACCGGTCCCACTCCGGCTTCAAGCATGTTAGCACGCAGCCACCCACGCCAGCGCCCGGCCCCTGCTGTGGTCATCGAAACAGCCTGGCGTGAAGCAGACTACGCACACCGCGAAGCAGCTATCTGTAGAGCGCTTCTTTTTTCAACAAGCAGGGATATCCCGCTCGACTCTCAATAGGGACGACTGAGCGCTCAAAGCGCCACCTGCAAACGCGGATCCAGGGCAAAGCGTTCCTGCCTGACCTGATCAAACAGGTCCTCTGCCCGGTCCGCGTCGAAAACCAGGTTCCAGCTATGCCGGGAGACGGCAGACGGAATCAGTACACAGCCATGCTCAGCCAGCAGCGCGTTGCCGTAGCGCTGCTGGTTTGCATTCGGTGTTGTCGGCGCCAGCCAGTTCGGATTCGGTACAGCGTCCGGGGGCACTACATACACCCCGGCAGGATTGACAATCCTTGCCGAGGTCAGGAAATGCGGTGCTGTATCAAGCACTTTTAAGCCCTTGTGCACGGCCACTTCCAGACAGGCCGTTGCCGGGTCCAGCGAGGTATAGACCGCCCGTACGCCGCGCGTATTCCAGCGCCCGCCAACCCGAAACGCACCCTCGCCGCTAGCCCAGTTTTTGCGATGGCGTTCCAGGTCAATCCGCCACAAACGAAGCTCGCCATTGCCCAGCGGCGGCGGCAGTGGGTTCACGTATAAACCCCATACTCCAGGCGCGTCAGATACTCAGCAACCGCCTCCATGCCGGCGGAGGTGCCCAACAGCTCGATCGGCTTGCGGTTGCAAAGACCGATGGCCGGCTGGTTCATCCAATCCTCGGCAGCCGCACGCGAACCCATCACCGCAACGGCATGGGCGAACAGCTCGGCAAAGCGCCAGGCACGATTGCTTTGCTCAACGCTAAGGCGCTGACTGCCCGCACCCTTGGGACGAGCCTTGTGCCGTTGCAGCGTCCGCAGGCTGATGCCGACTGCATTCTGCAAAGTCTCGCCATGTTCCAGCAGCGAAACGGAAGAAACCAGATGCAGCAAGGCATCCGCCGGCAAACCCTTCAGCAGCGCATCGTGCGCCTCCACCACATTGCCAATCCTGGCCCGTATCGTCGCCTCGCCACCCAAAAGCCCGATGGTCTGCTGAAAGTCGCTGCTCGTTTCCATGGTCAGTCATCATGTCAGCTGACGTAAATCATACGCCATCTGTCGCCTTGCTTCCAGTGCCAGCACGTAACCGGGTCATTTGCTTGACGCAGTGGACTGAATCGGCTATCAAGGGAGAGGGGCAAGCCAGATCGACAGCCAATTCCAGAGACTGAGCCAGTAAGGGGACCCATGCCGTCAGCGCAACAGACCGCCACCGCCATCAGCCAGGCCGATGTTGATGCCTTTATCGGCCGCTGGCAAAACACCGGCGGCAAGGAACGAGCCAACTACCAGCTCTTTCTGACCGAGCTGTGCCAGCTGCTCGACCTGCCTGGCCCGGAGCCGGCCACCGAAAACGACACAGACGACGCCTACGTCTTCGAGCGCCGGGTGGATATCCGCCACCCCGACGGCACTGAATCACGCGGCTATATCGACTTGTACAAGCGCGGGCATTTCGTCCTCGAAGCCAAGCGCGTATCCGAACACCACGCCTCCAGCCGCTGGGACAAGGCCATGCTGCGGGCTGCCGCGCAAGCCGACACCTACATCCGCGCCCTGCCCGCCAGCGAAGGCCGGCCGCCCTTCCTGCTCACCTGCGATGTCGGCAAAACCATCGAGGTCTACGCCGAGTTCACCCGCTCCGGCGCCACCTACGTGCCGTTCCCGGACCCCAGAAGCCACCGCATTCATCTGGAAGACCTGCGCGACCCGGCCATCCAGCAGCGCCTCAAAGGCATCTGGACCAACCCCGACCAGCTCGACCCGTCCAAGTACGCCGCCCGCGTCACCCGCGAATTGAGCAAAACCCTGGCCGACCTGGCCCGCGCGCTTGAGAAAGACGGCTATGAAGTCGAACGCGTCGCCCATTTCATCAAGCGCTGCCTGTTCACCATGTTCGCCGAGGACGTCGATCTGCTGCCCAGGGGCCAGTTCACCGAACTGCTGGTCAAACTCAAGGCCACGCCCGAGCACTTCCCCGACGCCATCCGCTCGCTGTGGGAAACCATGAACACCGGCGGCTACAGCGGCGCGCTCAACAGCCAGATACTGCGCTTCAACGGCAACCTGTTTCAGAACATCAACCCGATTCCGTTGAAGCCCGACCAGATCCAGCTTCTGATCGACGCCGCCCGCCACGACTGGAGCCAGGTCGAACCGGCCATCTTCGGCACCCTGCTCGAACGCGCGCTGGACCCCAGCGAGCGCCACAAGCTCGGCGCCCACTACACCCCGCGCGCCTATGTCGAACGCCTGGTCATGCCCACCGTCATCGACCCGCTTCGAGACGAATGGAAAACCGTCCAGGCCGCCGCCGCCGCGCTGGAAGCCCAGGGCAAACCGGACAAGGCGCTCGAAGAAGTCAGCCAGTTCCACCGCAAGCTGTGCGAAATCCGCATCCTGGACCCGGCCTGCGGCAGCGCCAACTTCCTCTACGTGACGCTGGAACACATGAAGCGCCTGGAAGGCGAAGTGCTCAACACGCTGACTGACTTGGGCGCCGGCCAGAACCTGCTGGAAATGCAGGGCAACACCATCGACCCGCACCAGTTCTTGGGGATCGAGATCAACC
>RECK01000079.1 GCA_007694055.1 Wenzhouxiangella sp. | reverse complement strand
ACCCAAAGATATCCATCGTCACAATCGCATTCAACAATGTTGCTGATATCGAGCCAACTATACGATCGGTTATCGAACAGGATTACCCCAACATCGAATACATCGTGGTTGATGGTGCATCCACCGACGGAACAGTGGACATCATCAAGCGACACGAGAGTGATATCGATCGACTGATCTCAGAGCCTGACGATGGCATGTACGAGGCGATTAATAAAGGCTTAAAGGAGGCCACCGGTGATGTGGTAGGGCTTATCCACGCAGGCGACAGGTTGTACAGTTCGGATACAATTGGTGCTATTGCAGCGGCATTCGAGGACCCCTTGCTGGAAGCTAGCTATGGACACAGTGTGTTGGTGAATGCAGCTGATCATCCCGTGCGCGTCAATCCAAGCAGGCCGTTTTCTCGTAGCCGTATTCAGCGGGGCTGGATGCCATCCCACCAAAGTATATACATGCGACGCGAGCGCATTGAACGCTATGGAGCGTATCGTGTTGATTTAGGAGGTAGTGGAGATTACGAGTTTTTCATTCGCCAATTCTATGCCCACCCGATTAGAGCTAGGCTGATTGATAAATATCTTATTCGATTTTCACTAGGCGGACAAAGTACTACTAATTACCATCGCTTATGGCGACGTCAAAAAGTGCATGCCGCATGTTGGCGAATTAACGATATTAAGCCACCCGCCTATCTCATCCCATGCAAGCTGGCGCGCAAGATTCCGCAGTTCGTGCGCGGACTGGCGGCACGATTGACCGCAAGTCATCAGCACCAATGAACCGGCGGGCCACTGAGAAAACACCATTGCCACCATGCTTGGTATTGGGTGCCGATGCAAACGAGTCGCTACCGGTCATAAAGAGCTTAACGCAGCAAGGGGTTTGTGTGACAGCTGCAGCGCCTCGGCGCCTCAGCGTTGGTCTTTTTTCGCGCTACCCAAAAAGCAAGCTGGTTTATCCTGACCCCGATGTTAGGCCGGATGCATTTCTGGACTGGCTGGAACATCGAGTTGCTGGGGGTGGCTTTCCTGTCACGTTGGTCTGTGGTGAGCAGATCACCGCTCTGCTCGCGCAACACCGGCAGCGATTCGATAAGGTAACAACCATCCCAGTCGTTGCTGAGGAAACCTTCAGCATCTGTCGTAACAAGGCCAATACCGTGCGTGCGGCACAGCAGTTGGGTATTGAAACACCCAAGACCTGGTTCCCTGACGATGTCGGGATAGAAACTGTCGCTCCCGATATCGATCAATGGCCGGTGGTTGTCAAGCCCGCGATCAGTAATGGGGCGCGTGGCATCCGCTTTTCACATAATCAAAATGAGCTAAGGCATCACTACTACACTACCCGAGAGGCATTTGGTGAGGTTATTGTCCAGCAATTCATCCCGCCGGGAGGTGCCCAGTACAAAGCAGAATTACTGCTCGACCGTGAGGGGAAGCTGCTCGCCGCCGGTGTTTATGACAAGCCACGCTTTTATCCGCCAAAAGCTGGCTCGAGCACCCTCAATTCCACCGTGGAGCGACCTGATCTGATTGCGTGTTCGCAACAGTTACTGAACGGCATCAACTGGTTCGGAATGGGCGACTGCGAATTCATCGAGGATCCACGTGACGGGCGCGCCCTGCTTATGGAGGTCAACCCTCGATTCACCCGAAGCATCAAGATCCTGGTGGAGGCGGGGATCGACTTTCCGTGGCTGCTCTATCGTATGGCCTTGGGGCTACCGGTGGAACCGCAGTTCGACTACAAAAAGGGCTTGTACATGCGTTACCTGCTCAGCGATTGCATGTGGTTCATTCGCTCCCCGGATCGCTTCCGGTCCAGACCGAGTTTCTTCTGGTTTTTCGGGCGCAACCTGTGTGGCGAAATCTTCTCGTGGTCCGATCCGGCGCCGGCCTTTGCACACACCATCGGAAAGTCCATGAAACTTTTTGACAAGCGCAAGCGGCAGTTTATTTTGAGGATGGATTCGTAAGGTGAAAGCATTGATTGAAGAACCGGTTAACGGGTTGATGGAAAACGATGAAAGTCTACCCCTCAATGGTTTCAGCGTCGATGTCGAGGACGGGATCAGTATAGCGATGCGTGACCGTTTCGGTCGGCGTATTGCGCAGACCGAGCGTGTGCTGACTTCGACTCGAAAGATTCTACACCTGCTTGCTCGTCACGACACCCGCGGCACGTTCTTCGTTCTCGGGCAGGTTGGTGAGGCTTACCCGGAGTTGGTGCGTGAGATTCAAGCCGCCGGGCACGAAATTGGCGTGCACGGGCATGACCATCATGTTTTCCACAAGCTCTCCCGCGACCAGGCCCGAGAAGAGCTTTATCGGGCCAAGGTGGTATTGGAAGATCTGACCGGTGAGAAGATGCGGGGTCATCGTGCCCCATGTTTTTCCATCGACTCGAACACCGCCTGGGCGCTTGATGTGCTTCTGGAACTGGGTTTCGAGTACGACAGCAGCATCATGCCCTGTCGCGGCCTGGGCTATGGTTGGTCGGGACAGCGACTGGGCATCGGTCCTATGGATACCCCTGGGGGTGGTCAGATTATGCAGGTACCGCTGAGCGTCACGAGTCTGGCCGGTCGCAAGGTTCCGGCGCTCGGCGGGAGTTACTTCCGTCTGCTGCCGCTCAGTGTTTCACGATTAATTTTCCAGCGCATTCAATCACAGCGCCCCGTGATCATGTATCTGCACCCGTATGAACTGGATCCTGAACCCTACCCTGAGTTCTACTTGCGGGAACTGGCCAAGGCAACCCTGAAAACCCGCTTAAGAATGCGGTCGTTCTGGCTACGCAGGAAATCGCTGATGCAGCGATATGATCATCTGCTGTCCGAGTTCCGGTTCGGACGAATCAAGGAACTCATCCCTGAGGTGGAACCGACATGAGTGCCGAGCAGGCCCTTGGAGGACCGCAAAAGGGACCCGTGCACCTAGCCTGGACTGCTGGCTGGGACTCAACATTTTGGATGCTTCAATTGCTTCTCGTGGATGGCCGAGCTGTCCAGCCCCATTACATCATTCGGCCAGAGGCATCGACCGGCCAGGAAATCGATGCAATGAACCGAATCCGGAGGGAGCTCTTCAAGAGATATCCGAAGAGTCGAGAATATTTGATGCCTACTCGTTTTATTGATGTTCGGTCAATAGGATATTCGGTTCATCATCTTACTGAATGGGAAAGAATTCGTAAGACACAGAAGTTGAACGAACAATACCCACTGTTGGCCTGCTATTGCGAAAAATATGATATTCCGAGTCTCAAGGTATGCATAAACCGTGACGAGACTGTTGCATTGGCAGCAATCAAGTCTTCGCCGCTGCTTGGGGCATTGTCATCCCCCCTAACTGAATTCAATAAACAAACCACGAGAGCCCTTGTCACTTCGAGGGGTTGGCAACATATTATGCATCTGACGGTGTTTTGTAGAAGGCCCAAGAAAGGGCGTCCTTGCGGTGTCTGTGGACCATGCTTCGACGCTGTGACCACGGGTTTAGGTTATCGATTGCCAGTACTGCGTCGAATCATTGCTCATGGGCAGGTTCCTCTGCGCCGATGGTACCGAGCGAATAGAAGCGCAATGAATCCTAAGCTAAAAGAAAAAATACTTCGGCTAATGAAGGGTCGTTACTGAGTCCAGAAAGACGTAATAATGAAGCAGAAGCTTTTCGATCACCTGAAAAATATCCGGGGCTGGCGCACCCCGCGCAATCTGGTGGCCATTGCCGTTGACGACTATGCCAACGTGCGCGTGGCCTCGCGCCAAGCCCGAGAACGCCTGATCGAGGCCGGGCTGGATCTTTCCAGCCAGATGGACCGATACGACACGCTTGAAACCCTTCAGGACCTGGAAGCCTTGTTCGAAGTGCTTGACTCGGTGCGCGATGCCAAGGATAACCCTGCGGTTTTCACGGCCTACGCGCTTTCGGCCAACCCGGATTTCGGCGCGATCCGCGAGGACGGGCAGCATTACCAGCCCGAACCGGTAACGGCCACTTTCGAACGACTGGCCGCCGAACAGCCCGAAGCCTATGAAGGGGCTTGGTCGTTGTGGCAGGAGGGTACGGCACGTGGGCTGATCCGGCCGCAGTGTCACGGTCGCGAGCACTTGAACGTGGCAATGTTCGAGCACAAGCTCAACTCAGGTGCGCTCGATTTGCGGGCCAATCTGGAACACGATAGCCTCGCGGGTGTAACGAAGGATCCGGCCATGCCCGGCGTTGCTTTCAGTCATGCTTTCGGGATGCATGATCGCTCCGAACTGACTCGGCATCGGGAGATCCTGGCCGATGCCTTCGATCGTTTCGAGTGTGTCTGGGGTTTTCGTTCGACGACGTTCACGCCACCTGCCCAGCAACTGCATCCGGATCTGCACGAGGAAGTCGCGCAATTCGGCGTTGCGTCCATCGACAAGCCGCTACGGTGTTACCGCCCCCTGGGCAATGGCATGCGCCGGCGTGAAGTGAATCAGAGTGGCCGCCAGCGCGGTCAGAACCACGTCACGGTGGTTCGCAACGTGGTGTTCGAACCCGGCAAGGACATGGGCTTCGATCCGGTCAGCCGGGCGCTTGAACAGGTCGAGGCCGCGTTCTTCTGGCGCCGACCCGCGATCATCAGCTCGCACCGCGTTAATTTTTGTGGGCATCTTGATGAAGACAATCGTAAACGCGGTCTTGAAGCCCTGGATCGTCTGTTGAAGGCGCTTGTCAAGCGCTGGCCCGAGGTTGAATTTGTCAGCGTCGATGCACTGGTGGCCGAGATGGAACCGGCGAGGGCTGCCGCGTGAAGCGCCTTGTCTACCTGGGTTACTACTTCCGCCAGATGAACTGGCCGATGCTGCGCCGTTTTATGCGCCACACCCGTAAGGAATCCGGCATGGGCTCGGCCCGACAGGTATTCGGTTTCCTGAGCGATTCCCTGCGCTACAACATCTCGCCGCTGGAGTGGTACCAGTTTGGTTTTGTCGGAATGGATGCGGCAGAAAAGGCTACCTGGGCAGGCACCGGCACCATGTACGAGTTTCAGCGCCGAGTCAATCCGCCGGCCGGGCGCGAGATCCTGAATGACAAACGGGCATTCTACCGAGCTTATCGTGAGTTTTGCCGGCATGGGCTTTGGTCTCTACGTGAACTTCAGGACGATTCGGTACTGGTCCAGCGTATCCTGGCCCAGCACGAAAAGCTGGTGTTCAAGGACGCCACCGGCAATTGCGGTACCAGCGTCTGTATTGTGCCGAGCGCTGAACGCAGCGCGCCGGATCTCACTCGATGGATGTCCGACAATGGTTTTGATATGGTCGAAAGCTTCATCGAACAGCATCCAGATATGCAGGCGCTATCCCCGTCGGGCGTCAACACCGTTCGAATCTTTACCTTGCTCGACGAACAGGGTGCCTACCACGCTCTTGGCTGCCGCCTGAGAATCTCGGTAGATTCCCCAGTCGACAACCTCGCCGCCGGCAACCTGGCCGCGCCAATCGACGAAGAAACCGGCCAGATCTCCGGTCCCGGCATCTACTCCGATATCACCCGGAAACCGGAATCCTCCCACCCGGTCACCGGCGTGAGTATCGAGGGCTTCCAGGTTCCTTACTGGGCAGAAACCCTGGAACTGGTCAAACAAGCCAGCCTGAAACACCCGCAAAACCGCTCCATTGGCTGGGACGTGGCCATCACCGAAAATGGTCCCGGACTGATCGAGGGCAATCACGACTGGTGCAAACTGGTCTGGCAACTGCCAGTAAAGCGAGGACTCAAGCCTTTGCTGGAAGACGCTTCACTTGAAAACTGACCTCGCATCGCCGCCAGTCTTCGTTACGTACGGCTGGTGCCGATCTGCTTACACGGTGGTACGTTCATTGGCAGCCCGCGGCGTCGAAGTCCATGTTGGTGACAGCTCGCGCCTGGCCATGTCGCGTTTTTCGCGCTACTGCAAAAGCTTCACCCGCTTGCCGGATTTCTTCCTGGAACCGGATGCCTACATCGATGCGGTGAACCGCGCCATGCAGAAGACAGGTGCCCGCGTGCTGCTGCCCTGTTTCGAGGATGTGGAATTGTTCATCCGCCATCGCGAGCGCCTTCCGCAAGATGCTCTGCTGGCTGTGCCGGCGCTCAACGACTGGGCCGTGGCTGAAGACAAACTGGACTATGTCGAACGAGTGGCGGCGGCGGGTTGTCCCGTGCCCGCCACCTGGCGAATCGAGTCCCGTGAGCAACTGCGCGAGCTGACGCGGCAGTTAGAGTTTCCGGTGGTTGTCAAGGTGCGCATGGGAAACGGTGCACGGGGCGTTGAAATCGTCGAGCAAGCTGACAAGCTCGAAGCGACTTTTTTCGGCATTGTCGATACCTACGATCTACCCCAAAGTCGCTGGCCGATTGTCCAGCAGGGGCTCAACGGAAAAAAATACAAGTTGGATGGCGTGTTCGACAGGGGAAAGTGCGTGGGCACGGGCACCTACCGGATTTTGCGCTGCAAGGGCGCGGGGCGCTTCGGCACCTCCACTTATCGCATTACTGATGAATTTCCCGAACTGACGGAATATTGCATTCGTGCTCTCGAGGCCTTGAATTGGCACGGTATATTCAACACAGACTGGATCTGCAGTGCCGAGGGGCTTCCGCATCTGATCGACATAAATGGCAGGCTGAGTGGCGGGGTGGCGGTTCCGACGCTGGCGGGGATGGACCTGCCTTGGCTGTGGTATCAGGTCGCCGTGGGGGTCCAAGAAATTATGCCGATTCAGCAAACACCAGATGTTCGTGTGCGTTGGCTGCTTGGCGATGCCATTGGCATGGTGGAGCATCTCAAGACTGGCAAAGTGCGTGAAGCAGTGGCGATCTTACGGCCCATCCCTGGTTGCCGACACGATGATCTTTCCTGGTCGGATCCGTTTCCACTTTTTGGTGAGGCTGCCGATTATTTCTGGAAATTTGCCCGCTCAAGAGGTTCTACTCGGCCGGATATCGCCGGTATGGTTAGATAAGGCAACTCCCCCACGGCCCCCGGAGTGTGTCCATCTTGATTTAATGGAGCGTGCGCTGGAATTGTGGGCAACTCCATGAAAGGGAGACTTTGTTTCAGGATGCAGCCGATACTAGGCTCTAGTAGGGTGAACAAGTAAATCTGTTTTTGGGCTTCTCGAGACGCTGAGTTCATGGCTTCTATTCTGATTTGTGGTGGCGCCGGCTATATCGGCAGCCACATGGTGGCGCTGCTGATAGAGCGGGGTCTGGACGTGGTGGTGTTTGATAATCTGTCCACCGGCCACGGGGAGGCTGTGGCGGGTGCCACGCTGATCGAAGGCGATGTTCGTGATGCGGCCGCGCTGGATTCGGTGTTCCGGTCGCGTCGCTTCGATGCCGTGATGCACTTTTGCGCGCTGTCGCTGGTGGGTGAGTCAGTCCGTGTGCTGGTGGCCTATTACCAGAGCAATGTCGCCGGCACGCTGACGCTGCTCGAGGCCATGCAGCGGCACGGGGTGGGCAAGCTGGTGTTTTCGTCCACCGCGGCGGTGTACGGGCATCCGCAGCAGGAACTGATTGCCGAAGACCACCCGACGGTACCCATCAATCCCTACGGGCGCTCGAAGCGGATGGTCGAGCAGGTGCTGGCGGATGCGGCCGCCGCGTATGGCTTGCGCGCGGTGGCGCTGCGCTATTTCAATGCCGCCGGTGCCCATCCCGAGGGCCAGATTGGTGAATCGCACGATCCGGAAACCCATCTGATTCCCAACGTGCTGAAAGCCGCCCTGGGCAGTGGCGCCGGACTGAAAGTTTTTGGCGACGACTATCCGACCGCTGATGGCACCTGTGTTCGCGACTACATCCACGTCGACGACCTGGCTGAAGCCCACCTGGCCGCCCTGGATTGGATGCAGCGCAACGAGGGCTTCCACGCCTTCAACCTGGGCAACGGCCAGGGCTTCAGCGTGCTGCAGATCATCGAGGCAGCGCGGCGCGTGACCGGGAAGGACATTCCGTTCCAGGTCGAGGTCCGCCGCCCGGGCGATCCGGCCACGCTGGTGGCCTGTGCCGATCTGGCCCGGGAGGCGCTGGGCTGGCAGCCGCGCTATCGCGAGATGGAAGGCATCATCGAAACCGCCTGGCGCTGGCATTCGGCGCAGCGGTATTGAACCGAAGGGAAGTGGACAAGTCGACGACTCCCCGGATTCGGTACAATGTGGTCACATATGCTTTTCCTGGATCCTGAATGGTGACTACAAATGCCTTCTGTCCGAGAATTCAAGGCCCATCTTTCGCGCTACCTGGCTGAGGTCAGGGCCGGGCGGGTGCTGGAGATTACCCGCCATCGGCGGCCGGTGGCGCGGGTGGTGGGTGTTCCCGATGAGGCCGGCGCTGGTCTTGCGGCGATGATTGCCGCCGGCGAGGCCGACTGGAGCGGCGGAAAACCGCTCGGTTGCCAGGTTCGGTTGTGCGAGGGTGGGGCAACGATGGCTGACGTGGTGTTGCAGGATCGGGGATGATCCTGTTTTGCGATACCTCGGCGCTGGTCAAGCTGTACATTGCCGAGGACGCCTCGGATACGGTCCGCCGGGCGGCCGACCAGGCCGAGGCGGTTGCGGTATCCAGGCTGGCCTGGGTTGAGATGCACGCCGCTGTGGCACGCCGGGGCCGCGAGTCACCGCAGGATCAGCCGGCTCTCGACGTGGTCAAGCGCCAATTTGCAATGGATTGGAAACAGTTTGTGGTTCTGGAAGTCAACCAGATGCTGGTCGAGCTGGCCAGCGAATACGCCGACGCATTCAGTCTGCGCGCGTATGATGCCGTCCAACTGGCCAGTGCCGTGCGTCTCCGTGATCAAGCCAACACCGGGCTGCGCTTTGCCTGCTTTGACCGGCGATTGAATCAGGCGGCGGGGTTGCTTGGGATGGAGGTATTGAACGCATGAAGGGGGCCGAAATGACGGGATGCCGGCGATCGAGTCGTCCGCGCTTCAGTGCGCGAGGTTGGGATGAATAAAACCACCCGGGGCGAATGGATCGATCTGGTCAGGGGTTTATTCGGCACCGGGTTCATCCCCCTGCACCGCCCGGTCTTCGCCGGCAGTGAGCGCGAGGACCTGGTGGCCTGCATCGATTCCAACTTCGTCTCTTCGGTCGGCGAGAAGGTCACCGAGATGGAACGGCGGGTGGCCGAATTCGCCGGCGCGCGCTTCGGCGTGGCGGTGGTCAACGGCACCAACGGACTGCAGGTGGCCTTGCGCCTGGTCGGGGTGGGGCGCGATTGCGAGGTGATTACCCAGTCGCTGACCTTTGTCGCCACCTGCAACGCCATCGCCTACCTGGGCGCGCATCCGGTGTTTGTCGACGTGGACCGCGAGACGCTGGGCTTGAGCCCGGATGCGCTGCGGGCGTTTCTGAAGGCATTCGGCGAGCGGCGCGAGGACGGCTGCTACAACCGCTCGACGGGCCGAAAGATCGCCGCCTGCCAGCCCATGCACACCTTCGGCCATCCGGTGCGGATCGACGAGATTGCCGCGATCTGCACCGACTGGGGCATTCCGCTGGTCGAGGACGCGGCCGAGTCGCTGGGCAGCTATTTCAAAGGCCGCCACACCGGCTCGTTCGGCCGAGTAGGCGTGTTCAGTTTCAACGGCAACAAGATCATCACCACCGGCGGCGGCGGCATGATCGTCACCGACGA
>RECK01000104.1 GCA_007694055.1 Wenzhouxiangella sp. | reverse complement strand
GGTGCCGATGCGTCGTTACATTCGTCTTCCGTCTTCCGTCTCACTTCTTCCCGACTCGGGTGCCTACGGCCACAGTCAGCCCTGAACCATGGCTGAGATTCATACGTAATCAGGAAAGGTTATATCCGTATCCCGCAAACCCTGATTGTAAAAATAGTAATGAGTATGCAGAGCCTGGCATGGGGTTTTCAGTGTGCAGGAAACTGGCGGCAGCTGCACAAGGCTTTGTGCTTTGATTGAAACGGGGTTTTAGCTGTCTGTAGCTGGGAGCGCTTTTTCTTGCTGCAAGCTGGCAAAAAAGAGATTGGAAGGGGTGGAAGATGCACCGGGTGGTATCCGGCCGCTCAGGGCCTGGCCGGGTTATCGGCCAGAGAGGCTGATCGTGCTCGGTGGCCTGGGCCCGGTGAGACTATCTTGTTGCCGGCTGGTCGTTGGGAAGCTCCGATCTGGCGCCCGGTGGCGTGGATGGCTTGGGGGAAGGTTTGTGCCGTGCTCCGCAACCCGGCCAGGCCCCGATCGGCCAGATACCACCCGTTGCGAAAGGTGTGGGGAGGTTGAAAGGCGGGGCCTTGCGATTGTTTTCCTTATCTTCCAACCTCCTCCAACCTGACCAGTGACGAGTGGGCCTGACTGGGGCCGGGTTTGAGGTGACGGATTCAAGCACTGGCGTTTCAGTACGCTACGCGGCTGCAAGGCTCAATTACCCGTACAGACCAACCCAAAGGCTGCAAGGTAGTCTCGATGGCACCCAGACTCCCGTGCGCTTGAAGCCTTGAACCAGGCCGATCACCTCGGGCTCGGCACCGGGCGGGGCCACTCGGCACCTGGCCTCTACCCTTCCAACCTGATTTTTCCAAGCCGCGACCCTGGCTACGAGGAATAGAATTGACCACTGCCCCCGACGGCCTGCCATTTGTTGCGAGATTCGGATAGACCCTTATTTAATAGAATAGTAAATAAGCCGGCAATCATGGTAAGCATCCCAAGCGTCGTTCAAGGCCTTCTGAGCAGACTGGCAGCTGGCAGAGCCAGCGGCATCTCCAGCACAAGCAGCTTCGACCATCTCGATTGCAGATGAAAGCGCTGAAGCTTGTGAACCGCATGGCCCACCCAGAAGATGCGCATCTGAATCGATGTCAAAAGCCGGTCCAACACGAACCCAGATAGGATGGGGCCAATCATCAATAGCATACTGCTTTCGGCGAACATCCATCCGAAATTCGAGTTGCTTACCATCAAAGTATTGAATAGTGGCGTGTCCGCTTCTCAGGTTGATTTCGGTCACGGCGATTTCCGAGACTGAAGTTAGCACACCCGTATCTATCACAACTCGTGCCTGATCTTTTGCTAAGGCTGGGCCGAGCACACCGAATAAAACGATTGACGCAAGCGCAAACTTCCAATTCATGTTTTTTCCCTACTGCAAGTGAGCAGTGAGGCTAACACAAAGGGGGGGGGAGTAAAGCCTCAGGTGGTCATAGCCGGCAATTATTTTTAGTTCGGGGTTGCTAATAAGAGGCGCACCCGTTCCCATATCCGGGACTTGTCCCCTTCTCCCCTCAATCCTCAACCTCCACAGTCCTCTGACGCCGCCGATTAACCCTCAAACTCAACACATCCGGCCGCGAGTAATGACCTGACGGGTCGAAGTTCTGGCGTGCGCGGCGTACTTCGCGGATGTCCAGGTCGGCCATGAACAGGCCCTCGCTTTCGACGACCGGCTCGACCAGCCAGCGGCCGTCAGGGGCGGCGATGCAGGAGCCACCGTTGGCCCAGGGCATGTCGTCGGTCGTCTGCTGGAGAAGCTCGCCGTGCGGCAGGCGCTGGGGCCAGTCGTCCCGGCGCATCAATCCCCCGGCAGACAGCACGAAGCTGCGGCCCTCCAGGGCCATGAAGCGGGTGATGTCACGGGTCAGGCGGTCGCTGCCCGGCCAGATGGCAACATGCAGATCCTCGCCCTGGCCCTGCAGACTGGCTCGGGCCAGGGGCATCCAGTTTTCCCAGCAGTTCAGGGCGCCGACGGTGAACGGCCCGACCCGGTGGGTGCGCAAGCCCTGGCCATCGCCGGTGGCCCAGACCAGGCGTTCTTCATGGGTGGGCATGAGCTTGCGCTGGCAGGCCACGATCTGGCCGTCAGTAGCAATACTGACCGCGCTGGCATAGACACTCTCGCCGCGACTGGCGGGCCGCTCGAGCACGCCCAGGATCACGGTCATGGCGTTGCGGCGGGCGGCCTCGCAGACTGCGTCCAGGTGTCCGTCCTCGATACAGACGGCCTGGGCCACGTAATGGGCATACAGATCCTTTTGCAGGGCGGAGTCAAATCGGGCCCCGTCTGTGCGCGTAACCCAGAACGGATAGCCCGGGACCAGGCACTCACCGAAAGCCAGCAGTTCGACACCGGCCACCGCAGCGCGGTCGATCTGCTCGATCACCCGGAGCAGCGTCTGTTCCCGATCCAGCCAGACCGGAGCGATCTGCGCCGCCGCCACCCGCAGACGATCGCTGCCCGAACCCTTGCTCAAAAGTCTTCCTCGTCGAGGTGCCGCACCATGATTACCGCATCCTCGCGCCCGTCGTCGGCTGGATAGTAGCCGGGACGCCGGCCAATGACCCGGAAACCGTTGGTCTTGTAAAGCTTCCTGGCGCCCTGGTTGGATGGCCTGACTTCGAGAAACAGGCGAACCATGCCGGCGAGCTTCGCGTCCCGGACAACCTGGTCGAGCAGCACGACACCCAGGCCCTGACGACGCCAATTGGACGCAACGCACAGGTTGAGCAAGTGACCTTCGTCGAGAGCCAGAGAGGAAACGCTGTAACCGCTGATTTCGCCGCTGACCTCCAGCACCAGGCAGCGATAGCCGATGCGCAGACAATCGGCGAAGATGCCGCGTGACCACGGGAAGGGATAACTGGCCTGTTCAATCGCAGTGATCTGGTCCAGATCCTGCCGAACCATGGCCCGCAGCACCAGTTCAGGGGCCAGCACCGCCGCCATGTTCAGTGCTCGCCGAGCAGCGGTCGAAGCTGCTGCCACAGGGCACGCCGGGCGCGCCAGTCGGCAGCCAGCTCGGCCAGGCTCGGGGCCTCGACCAGACCGGACCAGTCGCCACCGGGTGAAGGACCAAAGGAAAGTATGTGCTTGACCCCGCGCTCGGCGAGCTCGGTCGAATCCTCACCGGCCGGCGAACCGACCGCCCACTGACCGAAACGGCAGCGCGCCGGGCCAAGGCAGGCCCGAATATCGTCGAGAATGGTATCCGGGTTCCCACCCCAGGGCTGACGCTGAACCAACAACCACTCTCCCTCTCCCGAAGCCAGGCGGATGCGCACGCCGTCGTTGGAATCGGCAAGCTGCGCCGTAACCGCGGCGGCCTCTACCGGACCGGTCTGGCGACGTTCCCATACCGAGATACCCATGGCCTGCAGCCGGGCCAGCGAGTCCGCTTCAAGACGAGCCATCACGGCCCTCGCGACGCCGGCGCCGGCGCTGCAGGTAGCGACCGCGGGCAGTCAGCAAAATGCCCGATGAAACGTACAGTACGCCGATGGTAAACAGCACTGCCGGCGGATCGACCGCCAGCAAGACCAGGATGACCAGCAGCAGAAAGATCCAGGCAAACGGAACCCGGTCGCTGACGGGCCAGGCCTTGAAACTGAAGTAGCGAACCCGCGACACCATCAGCGTGCCCAGGATCACGGTCAGCACCAGCATCGGCCAGGCCACCTGCTCCGGGGCAATATCGCGGCTGACGCAGAACCAGATCGTGGCAACGATGGTGCCGGCCGCCGCCGGGCTGGCCAGGCCCTGGAAGTAGGCCTTGTCGGCCACTCCGGCCTGGGTATTGAAGCGGGCCAGGCGCAGGGCTGCACACGCGGCAAAGAAGAACGCGGCCAGCCAGCTCAGCGCATCGGCCACGTTTTCCTGGCTGCCCAGCGTCTGCAAGGCCCAGGTATAGACCAGTACAGCCGGGGCCACCCCGAAAGACACCATGTCCGACAGGCTGTCGTATTCGACCCCGAAATCCGACTGGGTATTGGTGAGCCGGGCGACCCGGCCATCGACACCGTCGAGCAGGCCGGCGGCCACGATGGCAATGCAGGCAGCCACCGGCTGCCCGCCGATGGCGGCCACGATGGCGTAGAAACCGGCCATCAGGGCCAGCGTCGTCAAGGCGTTGGGCAACAGAAACGCGCCCCTGACCGGTTGCCGTCGATTGGAATTGTCGGACATCGCTGCGCCTGGCGGCTGTCAAGGAACTGGCCGCAAAGCATATCATCACCGCCGTGTCACTTGCTCCGGGCTGCCGTTTGAGGCAAAGTCGATACCAGTGAACCCGTCAGGATCGAAACATGAAAGGCTTGACCAGGAAAACGCTCTGGATTGCAATAATCATTCTGGGCGCAGTTGCCCTCGGCGCCCAGGCTAACGAGGCGATCTACAAGTGGGTTGACGAGGAGGGCGTCACCCATTTCGCGGCGCAGCCACCGGATGGCGTGGACTACGAGCGTGTTGCCGGCAGTCGGGAACCTGCGCGCCGCGCCAGCGACGAAGCACCTGAAGAAAGCGCGACAGCCGCTGGCGACAGCGTGGCGCGAATGGAGGAACGTCAAACCGGACCGGATCCGGAAGCACTGGCCGAACAGTGCGAGCAGGCTCGCACCAATCTCGCCTTGCTGGCCGAGCGCCGACCGGTCCTGCTGCGGGCTGAAGACGGCAGCGAAAACGTCCTCGACGCCGAGGCCCGCGAGGCCTTCATGGCCGAAAACCAGGCCTTTCTCGATGAGTGGTGCTGATATCGGGTCGTGCACAGCGCGCGCCCGGGCCGGATAGATTGTTAGAATTGAGGCCTGTCTGTCGACCCGGCCTTAACTGCCCATGAAAACTTCCAATTTCCACCTCGTCACCCAGCGCGAGGTGCCCTCTGATGCGGAAATCGTCTCGCACCAGCTGATGCTGCGCGCCGGCATGATCCGCAAGCTGACTTCCGGAATCTATACCTGGACCCCGCTGGGGCTGAAGGTGCTGCGCCGGGTCGAGAGCGTGGTCCGCGAGGAAATGGACGCCGCCGGCTGCCTGGAAATGCTGATGCCCTCGGTGCAGCCGGCCGAGCTGTGGCAGGAGACCGGTCGCTGGGAAGACTTCGGTCCCTTGTTGCTGAAAATGGCCGATCGCGCCGGCCGCGAGTTTGCCTTTGGCCCTACCCACGAAGAAGTGATCACGGAGTTCGCGCGCGGCGAGGTCCGCTCCTACAAGCAGCTACCCATCTGCTTCTACCAGATCCAGACCAAGTTCCGCGACGAGATCCGGCCGCGTTTCGGCGTCATGCGGGCCCGCGAGTTCCTGATGAAGGACGGCTACTCCTTCCATATCGACGATGATTGCCTGGACCGTTTCTACCAGGTCATGTATCGCACCTACAGCCGCATCTTTCAGCGCCTGCAACTGAACTTCAAGGCCGTTACCGCCGATTCCGGCGCCATCGGCGGCGCCGTCAGCCACGAGTTTCACGTGCTGGCTGACTCCGGCGAGGACCTGATCGCCCACGTACCGGACTCCGACTACGCGGCCAACGTCGAACAGGCAGAAGCGCTGGCCCAGGGCGAACGCGCTGCACCGGCCGAGGACTTGCGCGTGGTGGATACGCCGAATGCGCGCACCATCGCCGACCTGGTCGATCAGTTCGATCAACCCATAGCGAAAACGGTCAAGACCCTGGTCGTCGCGGCCAGCGACGCCGTTGATGCCGACTTCATCGCCCTGCTGGTGCGCGGCGACCACGAGCTCAACGCGGTCAAGGCCGAGAAACTGCCCCAGGTGGCCGCGCCGCTGCGCATGGCCGGCGAAGAGGAAATCCGCGCCGCCATCGGTGCCGGACCGGGCAGCCTGGGACCAATCAAGCTGCCGATTCCGTGCATTGTCGACCGCCAGGTCGCGCTGATGAGCGACTTTTCGGCCGGCGCCAATGAAGACGGCAAGCACCACTTCGGCATCAACTGGGAGCGCGACCTCGATCTGCCCGAAGTCGCCGACCTGCGCAACGTCATGGCCGGCGACCCGGCTGCCGATGGATCCGGCGCACTGGCGCTGATCCGCGGCATTGAAGTCGGGCATATTTTCCAGCTTGGCCGCAAGTACTCCGAGGCCATGAATGCCGTGGTCATGGACGAGAACGGCCGCGGCATCCATCCGGCCATGGGCTGCTACGGCATCGGTGTCTCGCGCATCGTCGCCGCCGCCATCGAGCAGAACCACGACGACAACGGCATTATCTGGCCCGAGCCCATGGCGCCTTTCGATGTCGTGCTGCTGCCGCTCAACGCCAAGAAATCGCACCGCGTGCGCGAGCTGGCCGATCAGCTCTACGACCAGTTGCGGGCTGCCGGCATGGATGTGCTGATGGATGACCGCCCGCTTCGACCCGGCGTGATGTTTGCCGATGCCGAACTCATCGGCATTCCCCACCAGCTGGTGATCGGCGACCGCGGCCTCGACAACGGCGTCATCGAATACCGCCGTCGCGGCGGCGAGAACAGCGAGATCCCGCTGGATCAGATCGGCGCCTGGTGCGAGCAGGTGAAGGCCTCGGCGGGGCAGACCAGTTAATCTGCGGCCATGAAAGAAGCCGATCAGCATCAGGTCACGCAGCTGCTGGCCCATCTCGGGGATTCACCCGACGCGCTGGATCGGCTGGCGCGCCTGGTCTATGACGATATCCATCGCCTGGCCCGCCATCAGCGCCAGGGTTTCAAGGGTGGAGAAACCCTGCGAACCACGGCCCTGGTGCATGAGGCTTTTCTCAAGGTGTTCCGGCACGAAGGAACCGAGATCAACGACCGCTCGCACCTGATGCGCGTCATGGCCATGGCCATGCGCCAGATCATCGTCGACCATGCTCGCCGCCACCTGGCGGAAAAACGCGGCGGAGATGCCATCCACGTTGAACTCGACGAGCAGAGCGTGGGCGATGAGCGCATGGACGCCGAGCGCATCCTTGACGTCGAAAACGCCATCATCCGTCTCGGCGAAACCGATGATGCCCTGGCCGAGCTGGTTGCCGCACGCTTTTACGGCGGCCTGACCACCGACGATATCGCCAGCATGCAAGGGGTTTCGCGCCGCACCGTGCAACGCCAGCTCAAGCGCGCCAATGCCTGGCTGCGCTTCGAGCTCCAGGGCAAGTCGGCCTGATTATCCGCTCGCAGGGTTGATGAGATCGAGTGAATGACCGCGAAGCGCTTTTTCGATTTGGATAGTGTTGAACTCGCTCCAGCGTCCCCTCCGAAACAGGAACCCGCACCGTATTACCGGGCCGGCCTGCTGGGGTTTCTGGCCGTAATGGCCCTTCTTATCGAGGCTCTAATTGGAACCCTCCGCCGGGAGGGTGGGAACCATCGATCCGGCGGATCAAGTCTCCCTGATCAGCTTCGAAATCACCTTGCACGGCAATTAGTCCAGCCGGCCTTCAAGCCGATGCTATTGGAACCTGTCTCGGAAGATCATCTCGCCGGCGCGCTCGAAAGCGCCCAGGTCATAGGGAGTGCTGCTCGCACTTTGCCCGCGCAAGAACCCATCCATATCCCGCTGTGGTGGAAACAGGCCGATACTGCCATCCTGAAAACAGTCATTGATCGCTGACGAGTTGGCACTCAAACGATATACGCCATTATCCGGATCTTCTAATCGGGGGTTGGCCGCCCTCACGTTAGTGATCGACCCCGGTAGAGCGATACTGGTAATCGACTCGACTTCCTCCGCTATGACGCAGGCCGCCCTGAAGACTTCATTGGATCCCGTTCCTCTATCTCCAATCACATTGGCGCCCGGTTGATGTAACACAAGGCCTTGCAGCCCGATCGAGTTTGAGGCGGAAGTGCCGGCGAACATGTCTATGATCGAATTACCAACCAGTGGGCCCTGGTGATTGGACAAGGTCGACCAGCGAACTGAGGCGGTTGATCCTGCCAGGCCTGACAGGCGAATCACGGCCGAGTTCGTCCCACTATCTCCACGAGATATATTGTCGGCGATCAGGCTGTTCTCGATGTTCAGAGTGCCATTACTTAATATGAAAATTCCGCCTCGATCGATCGAGTTCTCCGATACATCAGTGCCTCGAAGAGTGACCGAGCCATTGTTAAAGACGTTGACAATACTGTGAATGCCGGTGCCATTCGTCCTGTTGGCCACAATCTGGGAGCACGTTCGTGATCCGCCGGCAAACCGCTGGCGTGTGCAGTTCGAATCCGGATCGTACTCCATTACCAGGCTTGAGCCATTGACTAAAAGAGCTGCGGTTCCTGAGTCGGCTTCATTGTCGACGATAACTGTGTTGGTCAATGTAGCCTCCGTCGTGGGGCCGAAAAGATACAAGGCGGCTCCACTGGCCGCTTTATTCCCGCTGATCGCTACCGGGCTGATCTCGTCGCTGAAAAATGGTGAGGCACCATTGATTTCGAGTTGACTGCCGCCGCGGGCGTAAATGCCCCCGCCGTTGCCATCTGCAGAGTTATCGCGTAGGCCCGCATTATCTGAACCAAACCCGGCTCCGAACTTCAACGCGCAATTGTCGGCGTAGATTCCCCCACCGTTACCATCAGCCGAGTTGCCGCGAATGGTCACATCCTGATCAATCCTGATGGAGGAATCCTCGCAACTGATGGCACCACCATTTCCGCCGGCACTGTTCACGGCAATCTCTCCATTAATAGCCAGCCACAGTTCCGCGCCTCCAAGTACCCGAATTGCACCTCCATCATCGTCTGCGAAATTGAATCCCATCAGAAAGTTAACCATCAGAACTTCATGTTCACCGCTGATCCCAATTCCCGCACCGCCATTACTTGATGCGCTGCCCGTGCCAATCTCCAGATTGGCCAGAATGGTTGAGATTTGGTTGTTTCCCAGGCTTTCGATCGCAAGCACTCTGGACTGCAGCCCACCCTGCAACTGAGTCCTCCCAGTCCGATTTCCTTTGCATTGATCGTACCCACCTATCAAATTTACCGAACGAGTCATAAAGTACGGGGCGTTGTTATAGGTTTTAGTATTGGCCAGGCGGATTTCGGATCCCGCCGGTACGTTGGAAATGGCGTCGTTCAGGGAAGTGTAGTCACAATTGCCGTCGCCACCCACGTAGACCGGACTACCGCTTAGTTTGGCGAACCGCTCGGCCAGCTCGGGGGAAAGCGCTGCGTCGTTACCTGCCGCCAGCACGCCCACAGACAACATCGCTCCAGTCAGGGTCCACCCGACCGCATGCATCAAGTTTCGGATCAGCCGCATTGTCGTTAACCTCAATTTTTGTGTTTGCTATATGAAGAAACGCAGGAATCGAGAATCGGCGACAGCGTGACTGCGGGTTGCAGGTCTTCAGCGGCTGAGCGCTATGATTAAGGTACCGCAGCCGCCCGGCTATCAACCCGGCAGGTATGAAGATCACCGGTCGATCCGATGACCCGGCTTAGCCCGAACATTTCATGAATTCGCGCGATCGCCAGGCAGCATGTTTATCGAACAGGGGATTTTCCGAAGGAGCAACGTATCAAGCTATACGGCCGACTGAGGAAAATCGGCTGGGACAATAGACAGTGGACGAAAGTAATTGGCCGGACGCATACGAGGCAACGACACACTTCCAAAGCACGGCTTGCCGGCTCCCCTCCGGCGCTGTCGAAACGGCAGTAGTGACA
>RECK01000193.1 GCA_007694055.1 Wenzhouxiangella sp. | reverse complement strand
TCGCTCATGTCCATGGTCCAGTCCACGCCCAGGCCGGCGCAGCCGGTGTCGGCCAGCGCTTCCAGATGCTGGCCGCAGCCCTTGCCGAACAGGATCAGCGGTGTATCCGGGCAGCTCTGCTTGAGCCGGTCGACAATGCGCTGCTGCGAGGCCAGCGAGAATTCGCGGTAGAGCCTGGGCGATAGCGCACCACCCCAGGAGTCGAAAATCATCAGGGCATCCGCGCCGGCTTCGACCTGGGCTGTCAGGTAGTCGGCAGTGGCATCGGCCAGGTGGTTCATCAGCTGGTGGGCGGCTTCCGGTTCGGCCAGCAGCATTTTCTTGGCGGTGGCGAAATCCTTGCTCGAGCGGCCCTCGATCATGTAGGTCGCCACGGTCCAGGGGCTGCCGGCAAAACCGATCAACGGAGTGCTGGCCGGCAGTCCGGCCCGGATCAGCCTGACCGCTTCCATCACGTAGCCGGTATCGTCGTTCGGGTCGATGTTCGGCAGGGCCCGGATATCGGCCGGCGTTCTGATCGGACGGTCGAAGTACGGACCTTCGCCCGGCTCGAAGCCCAGTCCCAGGCCCATGGCGTGGGGCAGGATCAGGATGTCGGAAAACAGGATGGCGGCATCGAAGCCGTAGCGGTCGATTGGCTGCAGGGTGACTTCACAGGCCAGCTCCGGGTTGCCGGCCAGCTGCAGGAAACTGCCGGCCCTGGCCCGGGTGGCCCGGTACTCTGGCAGGTAGCGCCCGGCCTGGCGCATCATCCAGATCGGCGTGCGCTCGGTGGCTTCGCGCCTGAGTGCGCGCATGAAAAGGGATTGGTGGCGGTCACTCATGCTTGCAGTACCTTGCTGATGTCATGGGCCGGGCAGGGCAGGATGCGGGCTTGCCCGATCCGGTCCAGCAGGATCAGGCGAATCTCGTCGTCGCGGTTCTTCTTGTCCAGCCGCATCAGGTCCAGCAGCCGGTCGGGCTCCACGCCGCTAGGAAGCCGGGTTGGCAGGTCGAGGCGTTCGAGCAGGCTGCTTAAGCGCGCGGCCGTCCCGGCTTCGGCCAGGCCCAGCAGTTCGCTCAGGCGAGCAGCCAGGGCCATGCCGATAGCTACGGCTTCACCGTGGCGATACTCGCGATAGGCCGTGGCGGTCTCCAGGGCATGGCCGAAAGTGTGGCCGAAGTTGAGCAGGGCGCGCTGCCCGGCCTCGTGTTCGTCGGCGGCCACGACGTCGGCCTTGTTGCGCACTGACTGGTACACAGCCTCCAGCAGCGGTTGCGACTCGCGGGCGTTCAGGGCGTCGGCATGGGCTTCCAGCCAGGCAAAGAAGTCGGGATCGCGAATGGCACCGTACTTGACGACCTCGGCCAGGCCGGCCCGGTAGTCGCGCGGATCCAGACTCTTCAGTGTGTCGGTGTCGGCAATGACGGCAGCTGGCGCGTGGAAGGCGCCAATCAGATTCTTGCCCTGGCTGTGGTTTACGCCGGTCTTGCCGCCAACCGAGGCATCGACCTGGGCCAGCAGCGTCGTCGGTACCTGGACCACGCGGATACCACGCATGTAGCTGGCCGCGGCAAATCCGGCCATGTCACCGATAACGCCACCGCCCAGGGCCAGGACAGTGGCATCACGCTGGGCGCCCAGATCGACCAGCGCGTCGAGAATGCGCTGCCAGTTGGCCACGGTCTTGTGTTCTTCGCCGTTGGGCAGCACCAGGCTTTGCTGTTGAGGCTGACCGATCAGCGCAGGTCGCAGGCGGTCGAGATATAGTCCGGCCACCCTGTCGTCGGTAACGGTGAGGATTCGTCCTTGAAGGTGGCGTTGGACCACGCTGGCCATGCCGAGCAGTCCCTGCCCGACGTAGACCGGGTAGCTGCCTTGTCCATGCTGGACTTCGATGACTTTCATAATGCTTCTTCTTCCAGGTGGCTTCTGATCTGTCGTTCGGCGCGGGCGGCCATCTGAGCAGGGCTGATATTGGCGGACTGGACGACCAGGTGGGCGCATTGCTGGTAAAGCGGGTTGCGCGCCGCGGCCAGGTTGTCGAGGCGCTCACGCCGGTCCGGAGCCTGCAGCAGCGGGCGGCGCTGGTCACGTTCCAGACGCTTGAGTTGCTGGTCCACGCTGGTCTTGAGCCATACCACCAGTCCGCGCTCCCTGAGAATACGGCGATTGATCTCCCGCAGGATGCTGCCGCCACCGGTTGCCAGCAGGATACCGTCGCGTTGACTGAGTTCATCGAGCATGGTCGTCTCACGGGCGCGAAAGCCGGCTTCGCCTTCGATCTCGAAGATCAGGCTTACATCCACGCCGCAGCGGCGCTCGATTTCCTGATCCAGGTCGAGGAAATCCAGCCCGAAGCGTTCGGCAAGGAAACGCCCGACCGTGGTCTTGCCCGAGCCCATGGGTCCAATCAGGAACAGCCGGTTCACGGGCCGGCCCAGGGTTTGGAGGCAAACTGCCAGGCGCGTGGCAGTGGCCAGGCCCGGATCGGTTGGTGCGCGGTCAAAGTGGATGGCAAGTTGTCCAGTACGCTGGCAATGCTATCACGCCGGCGCTTGCATAGGCTTAGAGTTGCAGGCCGGCATTTGCTACTATTGTCGTCCCGGAATCAGTCCCTGTCCTTGGCCCATGCTGCGCTTTTCAATTCTCTTTATCGTGCTTTTGCTCGGTCTGTTCACGCTTGAGGTGTTGCAGCCGGTCCAGGATGCAGTGATCCTGCCGTTTACCTCGGTCATTGCCAGCATCAGTGTTTTCCTGATCGAACTGTTCGACGATGGTGTCATTTCGGCTGGGAAAATCATCCGGGACCTGGACAGCGGCTTTGCAATCAGTATCGAGCCGGGCTGCAATGGGGTCGAGGCGCTGATCATCCTGTTTGCCGCGATCTTTGCCTTCCCTGCGCCTCTGAAGCACAAGCTGATTGGTTTCGCGATCGGATTCTTCGCCATCCAGGGCCTGAACCTGGTTCGCATCATCAGCTTGTTTTACATGGGCCAGTGGAACATGACCTGGTTCAACTGGTTT
The DNA here is from genome assembly GCA_007694055.1 of Wenzhouxiangella sp. Classification (GTDB taxonomy): domain Bacteria; phylum Pseudomonadota; class Gammaproteobacteria; order Xanthomonadales; family Wenzhouxiangellaceae; genus Wenzhouxiangella. The sequence continues at coordinate 6,771 of RECK01000193.1, read as the reverse complement.
CACCTGTACCTTTGGCAGGCGCTGATCATTCTCGATGCGTTGGTGGTGTGGCTGATCTGGCTGCGCCTGCTGCCGCCGCGTCCGCGCGAAGGTGGCGACGGCGGGCCCGGTGAAAGGTCTGATGATCCAGGCCGCGATGATGGGGATCTGGCAACCGCTTCGTCATGAAGCGCCTGTTGATCGCCGGCTGTGGTGATATCGGGACACGCCTGGCTGCGGTTCTGGCATCCGGACACTGGCAGGTCAGCGGACTGCGCCGGCGGGTCGACCGGCTGCCGCCGGCGATCCTGCCCGTGGCGGCTGACCTGCTCAAGCCCGAGACATTGGCGGACCTGGACGGGAATTGGGACGCTGTGGTCTACCAGGCCACGCCGGATCAGCGCACAGCCGAGGCCTATCGAAGCGCCTACGTAACGGGTTTGAGCAATCTTCTCGAGCGGATAGCGTTCGGTCGTCTGTTGCTGGTGTCGTCGACTTCGGTCTACGGACAAGATGCCGGCGAGTGGGTGGATGAGGACTCGCCAACCGATCCGGCCCGGTTCAGTGGCCGGATCCTGCTCGAATCCGAAGCGTTGGCGCGGGCCGCCGGTGGCGTGATCGTGCGTTTCTCCGGCATTTATGGGCCGGGTCGTGACTATCTGCTGCGCCAGGTCCGTTCCGGTCAGGCCAGCTGCCGCAGTGAACCGCCGCAGTGGACCAATCGAATTCACGTTGACGATTGCGCCGGAGTGCTTGCTCACCTCCTTGAGCTGCCGGCACCTGAACCCTTGTACTGCGCAAGCGACGACTGCCCGGCACCGCGTTGCCAGGTCCTGGACTGGCTGGCCGAGCGCATGGGCCAGGCGCGTCCGGCTCGAACCGACAACCCGGGCGATGGCCAGGGCAAGCGCGTTGTCAACCGGCGCCTGCGGTCGACCGGCTATGATTGGCGCTACCCGGATTTCCGCCATGGCTATGGAGCGATGCTGACATGACCTTATCGATGACTGAACCCATGCTGGCCCGATTTCAGGCCGGATTCGAGCGCGCCCAGGCTGCAGAAGTGCCGGAGCCTACGGCAATGACCCTGGCCACCGTCGATGGTGAGGGTCGTCCCTGCGCGCGCACCGTGCTGCTCAAGGATGCCGATCCGGGCGGCTTCGTGTTCTACACCAACCTCAATTCGCGCAAGGGCAGGCACCTGGCTGCCAATCCGGCTGTGAGCCTGGTGTTCTGGTGGCGGGAAACGGCCGAGCAGGTCCTGGTCGATGGCGTTGCCGAGCCGGTCAGCGCCGTCGAGGCCGATGCCTACTTTGCCAGCCGCCCGCGTGGCAGCCAGGTTGGCGCCTGGGCTTCACGTCAGTCGCAGGAGTTGGTCAATCGTGAAGAGTTGGTCGCCAGGGTGGGTGAAATCGAGTCTCGCTACGAGGGCCGCGAAATTCCCCGGCCAGAGCACTGGTCCGGCTTTCGGGTCCGTCCACACCGGGTAGAGTTCTGGTACGGGCGCGAGTATCGTCTGCACGAGCGGGTCTGCTTCGAACTGGAAGCCGGGCAATGGCAGGAGCGCCTGCTCTACCCCTGATTGTCGGCCAGGGAGCCGGGTTCAGATTCGGGCGCTGTCTTGCGCCGGGCCAGGTCGCGCGCGATCCAGCTTTCGCTGAGCTCCTTCCAGGGGGACTCATCCAGTGACCGCGGCTTGTACATGCCGGCGGCCTGACGCTGGCGCTGGGCCTCGAACAGAATCAGCGCCGTGGCCACGGACACATTGAGAGACTGGGTCATGCCCAGCATGGGTATGACGATTTCTCCGTCGACGGCTTCCAGTGTCTGCTCGCTGACGCCAAACTTCTCGGTGCCCATGACAATCGCCGAGGGCTGAGTGTAGTCGGGCTGACGGAAGTCGACCGCGCGCTCGGAAAAGTGGGCGGCGTAGAGACGAAAACCGGCCTGACGCAGGGCGCTCAGGCCACTGGCGGCATCGCGATGACGGACCAGTTCGACCCAGCGCTGCGCGCCCTGGGCGGTGTGGTTGAGTGCCGGTATGCCACCGGTCGGCGGCACTGCATGGGCGCGCATCACGCCGACCGCGTCGCAAGTGCGCAGGATGGCAGCGACATTGTGCGGTTTGTGCACTTTCTCCATGAAAACGGTCAGGTCAACCTGGCGACAGGCAGCGACCGCCTCGATGCGGGCTTTGCGTTCGGGCGTCATGCGGGTATGGTACTGCCAATGAGCGCACTGTATCGCATCACGGCCGGACTGGTCCTGTTCATGGCCAGTGCCCTGGCCGTCGCCGAGCCGCCCGACTTTGAAGCTTTCACCAGCCTGATCGGGCAGACCCTGGCGACCACCGGACCTGGCACCTATATCGGTGACCGTTCGGAGCTTTATCGGTATACCCCCGATGGCTGGGAAATTCAGATGATGACGGTCTGGAACGAAACGCGCTGGCACCTGCTGGCGCTGCGTCTGCATCACCCGGAGCGTATCGACGAGGATGATGGCGAGTTCCACCAGCGCTATCGTCGCCTGCTGGCCGCCCTTGATCGCGATCGTATTGCCGACCTGGAAATGCCGGTCCTGATCGATGTGCCGCCACCGACCTATTTTCCGATGGTGCCGGACGAACTGCGCGGTCGGCGCTTCACCATGGATGGCTTCTGGTACCAGGCCCGCTGGATCAACGATGGTGGTGTTGACGAGGACGCCCGCTGGGCGCTGCGCAGCTACGAACTGGTTGCCGTGCCCCGCAGCGATGATTGACCAGGGCCTGGAAGACCTGCTGGAGGCGAGCCATGAAAGATCACGGGCCGCCTTGGCGTCAGCGGGTGTAGAACTGCTGGCGGAAATTGAACTCGTGGGCTCTGGGATGGCCTTCGGGCTGGACGCTGACCCGGAAGTTGAGTAACTCCTCGTTGCTGATCCGGAAAGTGCCGATGTAGTAAATCGCGTCCTGGTCGCGAATTTCGCGCATATCCAGGTCGCGACGCTGTCCGGCCAGATTGGTGGCCGTGGCCGATACCCGGGCGGTTACCGGCGTGCCCATGTCTTCGTCGCCGTGGCGAATGACCGCGATATTGAGCAGCGCCTGGTTGCCACTGCGCTGGATACCGTAGGCCCTGGCCACGTCCGGTGTGAGCTGGTCGGTATTGAAGGTGTTGTAGTGCACGGCGAAGGGGCCGAAGGTCTCGGCCTGTTCGGCCTGGCCAGTCAGGCTGGCGCCGAGCAGTCCCAGCAAGAGCAGAGCAGAAAGCAATCTGTGCGTCTTCATGGCATCACCTGCGGTCGATGAATGAATGGTCAATCCTACGCCCCCGGCAGTCAGTGAACAAGCCAGTGCGCTTTCACACGCCCAGCAGGATGATCAGGAACTGAATGCCGATCAGGGCGATCAGCGGCGACAGGTCGAACCCGCCCAGGGGCGGCAATACCCGCCGAATCGGCGCCAGAACCGGGTCGGTCAACTGGAAGATCAGCGGCACGATAGGGTGACGGAACCCCTGGCCAACCCAGGACAGGATGACGCCGGCAATGATCAGCACCAGGTACAGCACCAGCAGCATGCGCACCAGTCGCAGAAAGGCCACCAGGGCGAGCAGCAGCGGGTCGACCTGGACCCCGGTAATCAGCGCCAGCAGAAACAGGCTCAAAAGCTGGATCAGGTACAGCAGGAGAACGCCGGCAAGGTTGACCCGGCCGACCGGTGGAATCACCCGGGCCAGGGGTTTGACCAGCGGATCGGTGGCCTTGAGCAGTAGCTGCACTACCGGGTTGTAGAAGTCGGCGCGAATCATTTCCAGCAACAGGCGCAGCAGCAGCACCACCAGGTAGAGGTGGAACAGGGTTTCGACCAGGAAAGCGAAGGCCGCGGTTGGAGAGCCCATCAGCCGGCCCCCAGTTCGCGACCGCGTCGCACGGCCGCCGCTACGGCACGGTCAATGATGCGCTCAAAGCCGTCGCTGGCAAACTGTTCCAGGGCAGCCGCGGTAGTGCCGCCCGGAGAGGTTACCCGAGCTCGGAGCTCGCCGGCATCCAGTTCGGAGCGCCCGAGCATCACTCCGGCGCCTACGGCAGTCTGGCGGGCCAGCCTTGCGGCCAGTTCCGGTGCCAGGCCAGCCTCGGCGCCGGCGCGAGCGAGGTGTTCGGTCAGGGAAAAGAAGTAGGCCGGGCCGGATCCTGATACCGCCGTGATGACGTCCATCAGCGCCTCGTCCTCAATCCAGGCGGTGGCGCCGGCGGCGCTGAATACATGGCCGGCCAGGTCGCGATCCTCACTGCCGGCTGCGCTGTTGGCGACCAGCCCGGTCATGCCGGCACCAAACAGGGCCGGCGTGTTCGGCATGGCCCGAACCAGTGCCCGCTCACGACCCAGGGCCGCCTCCAGGGTGGCGAGCGTCACGCCTGCAGCCACACTGATCACCACGGTTTGCGCATCCAGATGCGAGGCGATGTCCTTGAGAACCTGGTCGATGATCTGCGGTTTGACGGCCAGAACCACGACCCGTTTCGCGCGGGCGGCGTCAGCATTGTCGGCAACTGGCTGAATGCCGAGGTCGTCTGCCAGTGCTGCACGCTGGCCGGCGTCGGGGTCGGCAACAGTGATGGAGTCAGCCGCGTGACCGGCGGCAACCAGGCCGCCGACCAGTGCCCGCGCCATGTTGCCGCCGCCGATGAAGCTCAAGGTGAAGTGGGTCAGGGAATTAGACATGGTGCCTATTGTAGAAGGGGCTTCGGTCCGACGCCAGCAGCTCAGCCAGGTCGCGGGCCGAACAGGTCGGTGCCCACGCGAACCAGGGTGCTGCCGGCCATGATCGCGGCTTCAAGATCGCCTGACATGCCGGCCGACAGCGTATCGACAGACTCGTGATCGTCTTGCAGTGAAGTGAACAGCCGGTGAAGTCGCGCGAATACGGCGACTTGTTCGCTGGTCTTCTGGCGTGGTGCGGGAATGGCCATCAACCCGCGCAGGCGCAGTTGGCTGGATTGAACGATGGTTTCGGCCAAGGCGGGCACTTGATCGGGTGGGCAGCCGGCCTTCTGGCGTTCATCGTCGAGATTGACCTGAACAAGTACGTTCAGTGGCGGCAGGTTGTCGGGGCGCTGGTCGGCCAGGCGGCGGACGATCTTGGCCCGGTCAATGCTTTGCACCCAGTCGAAGTGTTCGGCGATGGCGCGGGTCTTGTTCGACTGCACCGGGCCGATGAAATGCCAGTCCAGCGCGCGTCCCGACAGCGCCGTGATCTTGCTCAGCGCCTCGTCGACGTAGCTCTCGCCGAAAGCGGGCTGGCCAAGCTCGGCCAGTGCTTCGAGCGCAGCCAGCGGCTGGCCCTTGCTCACCGCCAGCAGGCGGACGCTGCCCGGGTCGCGACCGCAGCGCTGGCAGGCCGCCTGGATTCGGGCCTGAATCCGGCGCAGGCGATCGGCCGTGTTTTTGTCGGCAGTATTTTTATTCGTCATGCACATAGGCTACTATCTGGGCTGTGGCGGCGTGCGCTTTCGCGAATAAAGCGACGCAGGTATCGCGGTTCCAGGCGTCTGCCGGGGCCGATCTTTGCAGAGCACTGTTGGGAAAAATCATGGACATTACCGAACTACTGGCTTTTACGGTCAAAAACAAGGCTTCGGATCTGCATATTTCTGCAGGTCTGCCGCCGATGATCCGAGTGGACGGTGATATCCACCGCATCAATACGCCGGCCATACAGAACAAGGAAATGGCCGAGCTGGTGTATTCGACCATGAATGATCACCAGCGACGTGATTACGAGGCCAACCTCGAGGTCGACTTTTCCTACAACGTGCCCGGGCTGGCCCGGTTTCGAGTCAATGCTTACCACCACCACCGTGGTATCGGCGCGGCCTTCCGCGTCATTCCCAACGAGATCTGGACCCTGGAAGACATCAATGCACCGGCGGTGTTCAAGGACATCATCGAGGTGCCACGCGGCCTGATCCTGGTCACCGGGCCGACCGGCTCTGGCAAGTCGACCACGCTGGCGGCCATGATCGACCATCTCAACAAGACCGTGGCCGGACATATCCTGACCATTGAAGATCCCATCGAATTCGTCCACACCCCGCAGCGTTGCCTGATCAACCAGCGCGAGGTCAAGCGTGATACGCATGGGTTCAACCAGGCCCTGCGATCGGCCCTGCGTGAAGATCCGGACATCATCCTGGTCGGCGAGCTGCGGGATATCGAAACCGTGCGCCTGGCTCTGACTGCGGCTGAAACCGGCCACATCGTGTTTGCTACCCTGCATACCTCGTCGGCTCCGAAGACCATTGACCGCATCATCGACGTCTTCCCCGGCGAGGAAAAGCCGATTGTTCGCTCCATGCTGTCGGAGTCGCTGCGTGCGGTTGTTTCCCAGACCTTGTTGAAACGTGTCGCCGGCGGACGGGTTGCGGCCCACGAAATCATGGTCGCGACCCCGGCCATCCGCAACCTGATTCGCGAAGACAAGGTGGCCCAGATGTACTCGGCCATCCAGACCGGCCAGAATGTCGGCATGGCGACCCTGGACCAGTCCCTGATCGAACTGGTCAAGCGTGGGCTGGTGACCCGGCCCGAGGCCATGCGCAAGGCGCAGAACAAGTCAGCTCTGGCCTGATCGAGCGGGTCGCGTAAAGGAGTAATCCAAGGAGTCACGGAATGAGCAGCAACATTCAGGACTGGCTGCGCCAGTTGCACGAAAACAAGGGTTCGGATCTTTTTGTGACGGTTGGCGCGCCACCCTGCATCAAGGTGCACGGGCGGATCAAGCCGCTGACTCGGGAGGCGCTGACCCA
>RECK01000112.1 GCA_007694055.1 Wenzhouxiangella sp. | reverse complement strand
CAAAGATCAAGCCGGGCCGGACACTGCTGGACCGCCCCCTGAAACCGGTCGCCGGCCTGGATGCCGATGCGCTGATGGGCATGACCGAATCGAGCTACATCGAGCTGGTGCAGTGGACCGGCGAGCAATCTCGGCCCGACAAGCGCGGCACGCTCAAGCCCATTGCAAGCAACCATCGCGCACCGCCGGCCGCGATCTGGGACGTAGCCGATCACCACAAAGCCTGGGTCCGGCAGGTCCAGGGTACCGAGAGCTTCTACTACCGCGCCATCGGTTCTGCTGAAGCCCTGATGGCCAAGGCCGAGTCCCTGGGCCAGGTCTGGATGAAGGGAGTGGCCAGCGAAGTGGCGAAAAAGATCCTGCGCGAACGACCGACCTGAACCAAGCCCTCAAGAGATTGACGAGTTGACCGGCTTGTTCCGGGATTTGGCGTGTCTGGCGTTTGGGATTTTCAGGCGCGAGGCGTGTTGTTTGGCGCCAAGAGGCGATTTCGGGTGAATCAGGCAGTGCTGGCGGGGGATTCTGAGCGGAAAGTGGACGGGGGCGGCGTGCGAGGGGCTTCAAATAATGTGTGTCCCGGTTTTTGTGAGGGTTTTTGTGAGGGCTTTAAATAATGTGTGTCCCGGTTTTTGTGTGTCCCGGTTTTTGTGTCCCGGTTTTTGCGGTTTTTCCCGTTTTTCCCCTGGCCGAATCCGACTTCACATCCATTCAGCGTCGGCTGCGAGGGCTTCAAATAATGTGTGTCCCGGTTTTTGGCGCTCAGTGTGTCCTGGTTTTTGTTGTTGTCGCCTACCGGACTCCAACTCGCCGGCTCTGGACAAAAAAAGACCAGATGGTTCTGGTAGCGTCAAGCTCGCTGGCGTCGGGACCGATCCAGAAAGACGGTGCCAGAAGATTTCTGCCGCCTGGCCAGTGGTGGCCATGGCCTTCCAGCAGCCAGAATTCAGCCGTGGTGTTGGCGTGGCACGGAAAATATCGGCGCGCTTCAGTATCCGCTAATGACGCTTCGATAGAGGTCGGCATAATAGGGCAATCGAGACCCGTCCGCCAACGTTCAAACAGGGTCTCGATGGGCGGGAAGTTGCCGAGGAAATTCCAGAACAGGAACACGTCCCCACCATCAATCGGGTTGAGGGGGTCTTCGGTACCGGTCATGTATAGGATTGAAGGCAACTCATCGACATCCGGTAAAGGCATCTGGATATCCTTGCCGGCCACCGCCGCCACGGCAGACAGTCGTTCCGGCATGTTGCGCGCCAGATGAAGCGTCATGCCGGCACCATTCGAAAACCCGGTGGCATAGATCCGATCAGATGCGATCGGCATCCAGCCTGCCAGGTCTTCGAGCACAGCATGAACGTAGGCCAAGTCGTCTTCACCTCGATCAACCGCGCCAATGGCCGAGCGGCCGGTGCCGTCGTTCCAGGTCTGCGGGTTGGCGCTAAACGCCGGCGGACTCTCCGGATCCGGTCGGGTACCTTCGGCGAAGACCGCGACGAAATTCTGGCTTTCGGCGACTTCGTCCCAGCGCGACTCTTCCCGAAAGCTATCGCCACGGCCACCACCACCGTGAAAAATGAGCACGACCGGCCACCCGCCCGGAGGGGGTAGATCAGCCGGAACATGGACCTGATAGCGTCGCTGCTCACCGGTGGTGGCGGTCAAGGGTAGAAAGCGCTCCTGCCGTCCGCTCGGCGGCGGCCTCAGCAACAGTCTGCGATTCGAGCCCTCGTCGTGGCGCCCCAGCATCTGCAAACGAGTTTGGCTTGCGCGAAACTTGGCGACCCAATCGAGCGCAATGCCCCAACCGGGTTTCGGTTTGCCGTCTGAATCCAGAATTCCCAGTGTACAAAGGTACTCGCGAAAGCGCTCTGAAAAATCCGCCGGCGCGTCAGTCAGGAGGGGCTCGAAGACCGCTTGCACGGCCTGGCAGGTGGCTCCGTCCAGATCCTCAAGCGAAAACAGGGAGACAAACCGTGTTTGGCGATGCGCGCGCAACCGCTCCAGCAGGACGGCCAGACATTGGGATTGCCACCAGGGTGATGCTCCCATCGACTCAGCGGACGGACAGGTCAGCTCCTGAATGACAAGCACACCGTTGCCAAAAGCGTCCAGTACTTTGTCGAAGTCATCGGCGATCAATTCAGGCGCCAGCACGCGCCATTCGGCATCGATCGGTGCATAGTTGATCGCCACATGATCGGCGACCTCACGCATGACCTGCCAGGTCATGGTTTGCTCGCGAACGGCTGAGGAGGTCAACGTCACTGCCACCGGCAGATCCGGACGCAGAGTCTGCATATGCTCGCGCGCCGCAGCGACCAATTCGGCGTAAGCCGCGAGCTCACTTTCTGGGGCGTCATCGAGCCGCTCGTCGATTTCGTTGCCCAGGCCCAGCAGAAAGCTTCCGCGCTCGGCCAGCAGCGGAACGACTTGGTCAAGGAGGGCGAGAAAACGCGCGACCACATCGGAATCGTTCAGGTTGACTCCGACAGCCAGCCCCCCCACACCGTTGGACAAGTCGGCAGGCACGCTGTAGTGGCCAATGTTGCCGATGGTAATGTTGACAAAAACAGCCAGACCGCGCTCCGCCAGCGGATCGAGTTGGCTGACCAATGCCTCGACATCGAGCTGGCCAGGCGCTGCTTCCAGGTCCGGCCAGTCCAGGTACAGGGTAAATCCGCTCAATCCGTTTGCAGCGGCGTTTTCAAAGCGCTCCAAAGTCTTGTCGTTCAAAGCAGCAAGGCTGGCGCTACCGTACAGGGTCGTCCCCAGAACCAGTCCGCGCGGTAGCAAGGGCAGCGTGCTAGGCGATTCAACGGGAACCGCGCGTTGCGCCTGGGCAAGCAGTGCTGCCGACCCAAGCAGGAGCGCGACCAGCAATTTGACAAGGGCACTTTTCGACACGCTCAATCCTGTTCTCGCAAGCCGTGCAGGATCCGTTGATTTTTATTCGGACAAACGACAAAAATAGTAGCACAAATCCACCAACATCAGAAACTTGACAAATCACTGAGCTGCGAGGCCAGATTGCGCGCGTCGAGTCTGACGAAATCCGTGCCTCTGGCGGCTCTCGGCGGCACCAACCAAGGCCGAACGCAGGGCTGGCGCGGCTCCAGCTATTGCTGGAAATCGGCAAATGGGGCGGTTATAGTTCCTATACTCCGATAAGCGCTTTCTCTCGGCCACACTGAACCGACGACGAGCGCGCTTCTCAAGCTTCGGGTCGGTGATAACTTCATTGGAATCAGACATTTTTCCACTCCGTGAGCGCCCTGAATTTTACAGATGAAACCGATCAGGTGCTGTTGGGAAGGATGTTGACACACAGGGACCGACAAGCAGGAATCGTGCCTGGCCGACCTGCTCAAATACAACCTCAAATCGGTCCGCGCCTATCTCCTCAAGGAGGAGTTCCAACTCTTCTGGAGCTATGTCTCCCCGTACTGGGCCGGTCGGTCCCTGGACTGTTGGTGCACAAAGACCCTGCGATCGAGAATAGAGCCGATGAAACGGGTTGCCCGAATGTTGCGACGGCACAGGCCGCTGCTCCTTGACTTGACACGGCCAAGCGGCGCACGTGGCATCTTATTCGCTTCTGTTTCGAATGTAGGGTAGGGACACGACGGAGGCCAAACCAATGAGCTCAGTAATCTGCCGTAGTCAGCTGCCTTTCCTTTTTCCTTCTGGGAGCCATGTGGCCTTTGGCCGGCCACAGCGAATCTGACGACCTGGAACAGGCCATGGAGCCTGTTCTTCTGGCGGAGCGGGTACTCAACGCCTTTGAAAACCGGCAATGGGACGTCATCGGCAACCTGGAGCGGGAACCCGGTGGCAGCATGGAGGTCGAGCTTTTGCAAGTCATTCGTGAGATGTTCAGCGAGCCGCTGCACTTCACCCTGGCTCAACGGTTCCCGGTAGCAAACGGGTATCAGGAAAGACGATATGCAATTCGTTCCGGCACCGCCCAGGGGCGTATCGTTCTGCAGGTCTGTCCGTTCGACGATGGATGGCGTTGGACCCATCTGTCATTCACGCCCGCTCCAGCGCTGACCGCCCGGTTCATGTTTGAGTCCCAAATGGCAGAGGCGTTGGGCATTCCGGCCGTCTATTTCCTCTGCGAAGATGACCGATATCTCGACAAGGGCGACGTTTTGCTTTGTGAGGCCGGCTTTGTAAACCGTGAAACCGCGCTTTTCGGCTTGAGGGTGCACGACGATAACCGGCTGGAAGTTGTGACAGTTGAAATCGCAGGAGAGGATGGTCCGCCAACGAATGAGCAGGTGATCAGCGCAGCATGCGGCTTTCTTCAGCCGCTACTGGCAGGCGATCTTGACCAGGCTCTGCGTCATACCGGTGCAGGCTTTGCTGACCCTGTCAGCCGCCTTGCGCTCAGAGAGATCGCCAGGGACCTGGCCGCGGATCGTGGTCCGCTGCAGAGCATTTCTCAAATTGGTGAACAGCTCAACCCTGGACGCTTGCCTGCTGCCTATCTGTTCAAGCTGGACTTTGAGCGCTCCAGCGCCAGGATCGAGCTGTATCTGGTGGCCGGCGAGCACATGCTGTAAGTGCACAGTGCCCGGACTGAAGGCCTCACTGCTCTGGGCACGGCTCGACCGCATCTCATCAGCACCGATCCCGATCCGCAGATGCAGCTTCACTGCCCGGAAATTGACATGAGCAAGGTTGGCAATGAGTACCCTTGTGAGCTGGAACTCTGGGGTCAGTCAGTGGACGCCTGGATTATCGTTGGCGACGATCAGACCATCAATATCAGGGTGTCTGCAAGCCTGAGCGCGCGCCTTGGCCGGCAGTCGACCGGCTCAGAGCGTATGCTGGGCTGGGGTTTCTCACGGGTAGACTGCAACAACAACCGCCCCAAGGGCATTGACATGGTCGTTTGCCATGTCGCCACGTCCGAAGGCGAAAAGCAGCTCGCCGTCATCTATCGAGGCGACACGCTCAGGGTTGTCGACATCCGCGATGTCGAGTGACCGTCAGAATGATGATCATCGTCTTCATGGTCATGGTGATGCTGATGCTCATGCTCATGCTCGTGGCCATGATCATGATCATCGTGATGATGGTGATGTTCGACACCGGCTTCTTGCGCGGCTTCGAGCAGGTTGCCGTAATCGGCTTCGGCGAAGTCCGGGAAGCGGGTGATCAGGGCGACGATGGGCCACAGTTCGGCATCGCTGTGGGTGGGTCCCCAGGCTGGCATGGCGGTCATGCGAATGCCGTGCTTGGTGACCCAGAACAACTCTTCGGGGCTGCGGTTGGCACCGGCCCAGGCCAGGTCGGTGGCCGGCGGGTTGAGGCCGCGGCTCATGGCCGTGGGCGAACCGCCGGGCGGGGTGTGGCAGGCCGCGCACATGTCCTGGTAGCCGACGATGGCCTCGAACAGGATGTCCTGGTCATTGAGGTCAGGCAGTTGCGTGGCTTCTTCCCTCGAGGCGCGGCGCACGGCTGCTTCGCGGGTGCCTTGAAGCAGCCTGGCGCTTAGCGTGCCGTGTTCACCGGTAGCGGAGACATCCATGCGTCCACTGAATGCCTGGAAGGCGCAGAAGCCGCCGACCAGCAGGGTGACAATGCCGACGAGGATCAGGATGGTCTTGATCAGGTTCATGATGAGTCTCCGTTGTGAATTGATTGCGTTTCCATGTCGGCCTGCCTGGGCAGGCCGCGCCGGTGCCACAGGTAGTAAAGCGCCGGCATGACCAGCAGGGCAACCAGCCAGACAGTGAACACGCCGCCGACCATGGGGGCGGCGATGCGCTGCATGATCTCGGCACCGGTGCCGGTCGAGAACATCACCGGCAGCAGGGCCAGGAATACCGTGGTTTCGGTCATGGTGATGGGGCGCACGCGCTGGCAGGCGCCTTCGACAATGGCATCGCGCAGGTCTGAGCGGGTGAAACTGCGCTCACCGATCTCTTCTCTGAATTTTTCATAGGCATTGTTGAGATAGACCAGCATGATCACCCCGGTTTCGGCGGCCAGGCCGCCTAAGGCAATAAAGCCCACGGCAACACCCACCGACATCTGAAAGTCCAGCAGCCACATCAGCCAGATACCGCCGGCCAGTGACAGTGGAATGGTGACCAGCACCAGGGCAACCTCGAACAGGGAACGGAAGATCATCAACAGCAGCACGATGATGATGGCGATGACCAGCGGAATCAGTACAGTCAGGCGCTCGCGGGCACGCTCCAGGTACTCGTATTGACCGGCAAAGCCGATCGAGTAGCCGGCAGGCAGTTCGACCTGATCGGCCAGCACCGAGCGTGCCTCGCCTACCCAGCCGGCCAGGTCGCGACCGGCGATATCGACGAACACGAAGCCGGCCGGGCGGGTATTTTCGGTGCGGATCATGGCCGCGCCATCGGCAATATCGATGGCCGCAATCTCGCCTAAAGCAATATGGGTGCCGGCCGGTGTGACGATAGGCAGCTGGCGCAGTTTTTCCGGTGAGTCGCGCCAGTCGGCGCCAAAGCGCAGGTTGACCGGAAATCGCTCCAGCCCTTCCACAGTCTCGGTGACGTTCATGCCACCGATACCGAATCGAACGATGTCATGCACATCGGCGATGTTCATGCCATGGCGGGCAGCTGCGCGACGGTCGGGCACAATCTCGATATAGCGACCCGAGGCCGGGCGATCGGCAAATGCGTTGGTGGTGCCAGGAATGTCGGCCACCGCGGCCTCGACCTGCCCGGCAATTTCCTGGATCACACTAAGGTCCGGTCCACTGACTTCGATGCCGACATCGGTGCGTATACCGGTCTGGAGCATGTCGATGCGGGTCTGGATGGGATAGACCCAGGCGTTGGTCAGGCCCGGAAACTGGACCAGCTCGTCAAGCTCGCGCTTGATATCGGCGGTGGTGATGCCGGGCCGCCACTCGGATCTGGGTTTCAAGGTGATAAAGCTCTCGATCATGGTCAGCGGTGCCGGGTCAGTCGCGGTTTCGGCCCGCCCGGCCTTGCCCATCACGCGCTGGACTTCCGGATGGCTGGCAATCAGGGCATCGGTCTGCTGCAACAGCTCGCGCGCCTTGTCCGGTGAAAGACCGGGCAGGGTGGTCGGCATATACATCAGATCCCCCTCATCCAGCTCGGGCATGAACTCCGTCCCCAGCCGCGACATCGGAAACAGCATCGATACCACCAGCAACAACGCCAGAACGCTCACCACCCACGGATGATCCCCCGAAAACCGCACCAACGGCCGATACCCCGCCTCCAACCACCGCGCCACCGGACTCCCCCTCTTCCCTCTCCCCTCTCCCCCTCTCACCGGGGTTACGAAGTAACCCATCAACACCGGCACCAAGGTCACCGCCAAGCCGGCCGCAGCCGCCATCGCATAAGTCTTGGTAAACGCCAGCGGGCTGAACATCCGGCCTTCCTGGGCCTGCAGGGCAAATACCGGCAAAAAGGAAAAGGCCACGATCAGCAGCGAGAAGAAGATAGGCCGGCCGACTTCCTGGGTGGCCTCGGCGATCTTCTGCCAGCGTTCTTCTTCTGACTGCGGCGGATCGCGCTCGAAGTGCTTGTGGACGTTCTCGATCAGCACGATGGCGGCATCCACCATTACCCCGATGGAAATGATGATGCCGCCCAGGGACATGATGTTGGCGTTGATGCCCTGGAAGTACATGACCAGATAGGCCACCAGCACGCCCATGGGCAGGCTGATCAACAGCACCAGCGAGGATCTCAGGTGCCACAGGAACAGGCCGATGACCAGCACCACGATCAGGAATTCCAGGGCCAGCTTTTCCCACAGGGTGCGGATGGAGCGATCGATCAGGGCCGAGCGGTCGTAGGTCTCGACGATTTCCACGCCTTCGGGCAAGCCCGGTCGCAGTTCTTCCAGGCGCTGCTTGACCGAATTGATGACCGCGCGCGCGTTTTCGCCGGTGCGCATGACCACGATGCCTGCGACCACTTCGCCTTCACCGTCGAGTTCGACGATGCCGCGCCGCTGGGCCGGGCCGCGGCGGATCTCGGCAACCTGATCGAGCAGCACCGGAATGCCATCCTCGAGCACTCCAACCGGGATCTGCCTGAGATCATCCAGCGACTGAATGTAGCCCGTTGCCCGGACCATGTACTCGGCCTCGGCCAGCTCAATCAATGAGCCGCCGGCTTCGGCGTTGCCTCTGCGGATGGCCCTTTCCAGCTGGCTCAAGGTCAGCCCATACGCACGCAGCGCGATCGGGTCTGCCACTACCTGGTACTGGCGGACCATGCCGCCGGCGGTGGCGACCTCCGAGACGCCGGGCAGCGACTGCAGCTCGAATTTCAGAAACCAGTCCTGCAAGGCGCGGAGCTGGGCCAGGTCATGGTTGCCGGTTCGGTCGACCAGGGCGTACTTGTAAATCCAGCCCACGCCGCTGGCATCGGGCCCAAGTTCGGCCGACACCCCCTCGGGCAGGCGGCCCTCGACCTGGGACAGGTACTCCAGCACCCGCGAGCGCGCCCAGTAGGGGTCGGTGCCGTCGTCGAACAGCACGTAGACAAAACTGTCGCCGAACATGGAGAAACCGCGCACGGTATGGGCACCGGGCACGGCCATCAGCGCCGTGGTCAGCGGGTAGGTCACCTGGTCCTCGACCACCTGTGGCGCCTGACCCGGAAACATGGCCCGCACGATCACCTGGGTATCGGTCAGATCCGGAATGGCATCGACCGGCGTGTTACGCACCGCATACAGCCCGGCAACACCGGTGACGATGGTCAGGATCACCACCAGCAGCCGATTGGCAATCGACCAGCGAATGAGGGCGTCAATCATGGGGCGCTCCGCTGGAGTTGCTGATCTTGAAAAAGCCTCTCGCAAAGGCGCAAAGGAGCGAAGGGCGCCAAGGTGAAAATGAATTCAAGAGCCTTGAATGGGGATGCCGGACATCATTCCGGTAGCTTGATGTTTCTCGGTCAACCCGTGGTGATTGCTTCTCGAACCCATATCTCATTTCATATGGGATTCTTGTTCCCTTGCGCCCTCTGTACCTTCGCGTCTCTGCGAGAGGCTTTTCAGTCCTTGAACCTTGTTCCTCGATCCTTTCCTCAATGATCATGTTGCCCCCCAATGCGCCCATGGCCGGCGCGGATGCTGGCTTCGGAGTCGATCAGGAACTGGCCCGAGGTGACCACGGTTTCGCCTTCTTCCAGGCCGTGCATGATGGCGGTGTAGGGGCCGGATTCCATGCCGGCATGGATTTCGCGGACGCTGAAGCGATGGTCAGCTTCGCGGATGACCACGCGTTCTTCGCTGCCGGTGCGGATGATGGCTTCGGTGGGGATGATGAGGAGGTCGGGGCGCGGGCCGGCGAAGATGGCGACACGGGCCCAGTCGCCGGGGCGCAGGCTGCCGTTATCATTGTCGAGTACGACTCGGACGCGTGCCGTGCGGGTTTGCGGGGACAGCTCCGGGTAAATGAAGTCAACCCGGCCACGCAGGCGTTCTTCGGGGTGGCTGCTGCGCTGGATTTCGACAACTTGCTCGTTGGCCAGCCACTCGATCTGGCCGCCGGTAACCTCGGCGATCAGCCAGACGGATGCGGGATCGGCGATTTGCGCGATTTCCGTGCCCGGGCCGACGAACATGCCGCGCCGGGCATCCATGGCCGAGACATAGCCGCTGCGCTCGGCATGCCAGGGCACCCAGGTCAGGACCCGACCGTCGCGCTCGATGCGCTCGATGACCCGGGGCTGCACGTCCAGCGTTTCCAGGCGCTTTCGGGCGGCTTGGATCATGGGCTCACGTCCCGAGCGCACGGCTTGCAGCAGCTCTTCCTGGACATTGACCAGTTCGGGCGAATACAAGGTAAACAGGCGCTGCCCCTGGGCAATGCTTTCGCCGACGGTATTGAAATCCAGCTCGCCGATCCAGCCTTCTACCCTGGGGTGAACGTGACTCAGGCCCGAGGGGTCGATTTCGATACGGCCCAGGGTGTCGATGCGGCGGAACAGGCGGCTGCGGCGGACTTCGGCAGTGCGCAGGTTCATGGTCTGCAGGATCGAGCGGTCGACTGTCACGGTCACCTCTCCATTGTCATCGCGCTGGCGCTGGACCAGGTTCATGCCACAGATCGGGCAGCGGCCTGGTTCATCGCGCACGATCTGCGGGTGCATGGGGCAGGTATAGACGCTGCCCTGACCCAGGGCCCGGTCGGCGATGGAGTCGTCGTGATGGTCGTGATCATGATCGTGATCATGATCGTGGTCATGGTCATGGTGGTCATGATCATGGTCATGGTGGTCATGATCGTGATGCTCGCGATCATGGTGGTCGCCATGGTTGTCATTGTTGTTGTGAAGGGCATGACCATTGTGATCGTGGCCCGAGTCACCGCAACCGACCAGCAACAGACCGGCAATGCCGGCGATTAACAGCATGTGTTTGCAAATGCTCATGGCTTTTCCTCCGCGATCAGCCAGGCCAGTTCGGCGCGGGCTTGCAGCCAGGCCAGGCGGGTCTCGATGATGGATATGCGCTGGTCAAGTTCGGCCAGGCGGGCGCGGACCAGCTCATCGAAGCTGGCCCGGTCGCTGCGATAGGCCTGCAGGGTGGATTCCAGGGTGCGCTCGGATTGCGGCAGGATGGTTTCTTCAAGTAACTGCAGGCGACGCTGCTGGTTGGCCAGCGCGGCGAGCTGGCGCCGCAGGTTGCCTTCCCATTCCTGCAGCCGGTAGTGGCGCTGGTGAATGCGGGCGTCAGCCTCGGCCTCGGCGGCCGCCAGGCGCCGGTCCTGGCGATTGCCGGTAAACAGGGGCAGGCTCATGGATACCATGCCGAACAGCTTGTCCGACATGCGCCCTCCCATCGGGTCGCTGCCGCGCTGATGGCCGTAGCCGGCCTCGACCATCCACATGGGCCGATAGCTCTGGCGTGCCAGCTCAACCTCGATGCGGCCAGTTTCCAGACCCCTGGTCTCGGCCTCGATGGCCGGGTGGCGACTCAGTCGATCGCGCAGCTCGGCTGAATTTCCCGGTGCGCTCCAGCGTGGCAATTCGATCTGGCTGCCGGACTCGGGCCAGGTGCCGGTCCAGCGAGCCAGGTTGCTGGCGGCCTCTTCGACGCGGGTGATCTGGTCGAGGATGCGTCCGGCCTGCAGCGCGTGTTCCAGCCGGGCCTGGTCGACATCGCGCTGGCGGTCGGTACCGGCACGAAAGCGCGAGGTGGCCAGTTCCAGCATCTCGTCCAGCGCCGCCAGGCCCTGCTCGGCGATTTCGGAAACCCGAACTGCGGCCACCCACTCCAGCCAGGCAAGGCGGACTTCGCGCTGTATTTCCAGGCGGCGGGCGCTTGATCGGGATTCAAGTACGTGACTTTCCGACTGACCGCGTTCTGCCACCAGCCGGCGCGTCTGACCGGCTGGCCATTGCTGGCGCACGCCGACCATGTACATGGTCATCATGTCTGAACCGAACGGGTCGTTCACGGGAATGCCCTCGGCCCCAAGGAACAGCTCGGGATCGGGCAGGGCAGCATCGGCCAGGGCCTGCTGCTCAACGGCCAGGCGCTGGGACTTGAGGTCACTGAGGCCGGCGTCGCGCTCGAGCGCCAGGTCCAGGGCGACATCCAGCTCCATGGCCGAGGCGGACACGGACAACAGGAGCAGGCCTGCAACGGCGAGGCCCGGTCGCACGAAAAATAGCGGGGCTTTGTTCATATCCAGATCCTTGAAAAACTTCTGATTCGGTGCGGGCCGCTGCCATCAACAAACGGATGTGGCAGGGACCGGCTTCAGACCTCCGCCGAATAAGGCGGAGCGGGGTTTTTCAGGACTGCGGCGGACGCAGCGGACTGGAGGGCGCCAGGGATTCCGGCAAGGGAGTATCGCGAGCCAGTCGGGCAACCGCGGGGGGCGAGTGTGCCTGGTGGGCGCTGCGATGAACCAGTAGTTGCAGGCCGGCGCAAGGGCACTGGCACGCCAGGCCACAGCAGGCATCGCTATCCGGCGGGTCGGATTCGACCGGATCAGCCGGGGCTTGCTTGGCCGCATGGAACGGGCAGCCGGGTGCTTCAGCCTGGGTCTGGGGGTTGGGGTTGTTCGCTTCTGCTTCGATGCCCTGGCCGCCGGCCAGGGCAGGCATGCCGGCAACCACCAGGCAAAGGGCCAGGGAGAGCCGCAGGATGACAGCACGAATCAACATCCTTTAATCCTAGCACAGGCGTGATCAGGGGCGATTTTCGGCCGATTCGAAAGCCCCGGCTCTTAGTGGGTTACCCTCGGGACATGACTGAAAAAGCATATTCATCGACGACAGGATCAGCCAGCGTTCACCCGCTTGACCCGGCGCGTGTCGCCGTCATTGAGAAAGCTGGTGGAAAGATCGTGCCGATAGACCCGATCGGTGCCGAAGTGCATGGCATCGACCTGTCAGCTCAGAACCCGCCGCCGCCTGAAGTCATAGAGGCGCTGGAACGTGAGATGGCCCAGCGTGGTTTTCTTGTCTTCAAGAACGAAAAGCAGCTGACAGAGCAGGATTTTCTGCGCGCCAGCAGTTGGTGGGGCGGGAGGGACTTGCACAGCACGCATGGCGTGCATCCGGCGACGCCTGGAGGCAATCGGCATATTTTTCGACTGTCGAACGATCCTCGACACGGCATTCCGGGTGTAGGCCCGCAGTGGCATAACGACGGCAGCTTCAATACGGATACCTTTTCGCATGCCGGCTACCACATCATCAGACCGGCCGAGAAAGGCGGGGGAACCTGTTTTGCCCACCAGGGTGCCGCCTTTGATGCGCTTCCCCTGCAGCGACAGGCATTCTGGCGGCGCCTTTCCTCGGTCAATTCCGCGTCAGGCGTGGTTCATCCGGCTGTGCACAAGCACCCGATTTCCGGCCGCCTGAGTCTCTGGCTGCACCTGGGCATGACCGGTGCGGTCATCGAAAAGCGCCAGGATGAAGAAGGCTTTCGCCTGCTTGATGCCGATGAATTGAAGCAACTTTGCCACGAATACAACGACATTCTGGATGCCGGACTGAGCAACGGGTATGCCATCGCCTTCGAATACCAGGAGCGCGACTGTATTTTCATCGACAACCTGGCCGTGGCCCATCGCGCCACGCCCGAGGCCCACCGGCATGCCGACGAGCAGGGTTTGCGCATCCTGCATCGCAGCACGGTTCGCGGCATGAAAGACCTGGCGCCTGACTTCGGGTTGCCGCTCCGGCTCAGGATTCGTGGGCCCAGTCCGTTCGGTGAGGGCGTCTGGCAGGCCGGCGGTGTCGGCTTTCGATGGGACGACGACATCGCCATGCAGAACTGAGCCACGATCAGACGCTATCTCGTGAGGGTCAACAGAGATGTTCGTTGGGGTTGACGACGGTGTTGTACCGGGTGGGACAGGATGGCCGGGGTCGCTCGTTCAGCCTTGGTCTCGCACGTAGAACCTGTCGATGCGGGCGTGGCTGAATGGGCGGGTCAACAGGCCGTGGCGAGAGCGAATTTCCAGGTAAAGCGCCTGTTCGTCGACGGCGATGAGCCGGCCGCTGGCCCAAGTCTCATCGTGCAGTAGCAGACGTACGGACTGGTTGATGTACTGATTGGCGCTTGCCGGAGAAACGCCGCGCCAGCCGCTTGGCGCGACAACAGGCAGCGCCTGTGTGGTCGGATCAATCAGCTCAGGCGCAATGGGCGATTCCCGCACGACTGGCGCCTGCGCTGGTGCTGGCGGCTCCGGTTCAGTCAGGCGGGCAGGACGTGCGGGTGTGATCGCGGCAAAACGCAGGGCCACAGGGGTCGATTCATCGATCCGCAGGAAAATATCCAGGCCTGGCAATGCCGCCGCTTTCGAGAAATCGTCAAGGCGGGCCGGCGCCTGGGGGGGCGCGGTTCGTGTTGCCAGGCTGATCGAGCCTGGCTGGTTCAGAAAGGTGCGGTAGGCCGACTCGGCAATGTCGTCGGGCGCCAGGCCTTGCTCGGCCCAGGCCCGCCGCCAGGCATTGAGATGCTGTTCCAGCCAGCGTTCGCGGGAAAGTTCGAGCGCTTGGGCGCAATGGCTGTGCAGGCGCTCGTAAAAGCCCAGGTCATGGAGGTCGAGTTCGGCCATCAGCAAGCGTGATGCTGCGAGGGCTGACGCTACTTCATGGATACTCGAAAGGGGTTCGTCCAGCTCCAGACGGGCGCGCGCTCGCCAATCCGCAAGCTGGCCCACAGCCAATCGCATGCCCATGTCCAGCTGTTCGCCTTCGACCACGATCTGGTAGTGAAACTGACCGTCGATGGCCAGTTCCCAGTAGTCAAGCCGGTTCAGGTCGGTCAGTCGTCTTGCGTCGAAGTCGCAACCGGCACCGGCATGGGGAAGGATGGGGCTGACGCGGCCATCCATCCAGTCGTTGAAGGGCGGCCCGACCGGCAGGCGTCCGCCGCGCAGGCTGACAAGTATTCCGCGGGGCACTTCGTTGCGTTCGAAGTCCTGCAAGGCGCGGACAAGCTGGGCCAGATTTTGGCTGCGAAACGTGACGGCGTCGATTCGCAGCAGGTCGCGTGCATCGCGGGGTTCAAATCGCACGGCGCTGATGTGGATCTCGCCTCGCGGGTGGATCAGGATGCGCTCCCAGCTCAGCCGGCCGGCCAGGACGAGCTGGCTGGCGAGTTTTTCCAGCTGCGATTCCACCTGGCGAGCCAGGTAGAAGTGCCCGGCCAGCGCTGCCAGCAGCAACAAGCAGATGATCGCGATGATCCAGCGCCCGACGCGCACGCTCAGGTGACCTCGGGCAAGCGGTAACTCAGCCAGGCACCGCTCAGGCCCATGGCGGCCAGAACGATGATCACGCCGGAGATCGGGATGATGGCGGTCAGGGCTCCCACGCTGCCGGCCAGCAGCAGTACAACGCCGATGACAGTGTTGCTGACCGAGACGTAGTCGGTGCGCTTGTTGCCGCCGGCCAGGTCGACGATGTAGGTCTTGCGTCCCAGGCGAACGCCGGCGTGGGTAATGGCAAGGAAGAAGAAGAACAGCGGGTAGAGCCACTGGCTTGTGGCCAGTGCTGGCAGGAAGTGTACGGTCGCTACCAGCAGCAGGCCAACCAGACCGGCGCCGGCCCCGGCAATCACCATGACCTGGCGGCTGGATTGATCAGAAAATCGGCCCCAGACCGGCGCCGAGACCAGGCTGGCCAGCCCGTCGGCAATGACGAACAGGCCAAGCACCAGCAAGGCGCCCTCGGTGTTCTCATGCGCCAGCATGATGAAAAACGGGGCGCTGAGCGCCGAACACAGCAGCAGCGAGCGGGCGATGACGAAGTTGCGGAACGGGCGGTCCGAGCCAAGCAGGGCCAGGCGCTTGAGTGCCTCGGTAATGGCATTGCCACCGCCGGAGGTTGCGCCGGGAAACTCCCGGATCAGCGCGTAGCTTCCGGCGGCCAGCAGCCAGAGGCCGCCGGCACAGGCCAGCAGGATGACATAGGTGCCCATGTCGCCGGCTTCGCGCAAATCCAGCAGCAGCAGTACACCGATGCCGATGGTGACCAGTCCGGCAAGGAATTCCGACCAGCCACTGACCCGCCCGCGTCGGGTTTTGGGCACGGTTTTGCCCAGCACATCCTTGGAAGCTACCGAACACAGTCCACGCGCCAGGCTGAACACGATCAGGGCACCAATCAGGCCGAACCCGGCTGCCGTACCGGTCAGCGTGACGGCGACGGCCGCCATGGCGAACACGGCCAGTGCTTGCAATACGCAGCCAATCGCGAAGGTCCATTTTCGAATCGGTTGCAGGCGCACGTAGCTGGCAATTACCAGTTGCGGGATCAGCGAGCCGGATTCCCGAATCGGTACCAGGAAAGCGGTAAATACGCCGGGCGCCCCCAGCGCACTGAGCATCCAGGCCAGTACCGTCTTCGGATTGGCGATGGCATCACCCAGCTTGGTGAAGAACTGGGTCAGGATCTGGAGAAAAAAATTGCCCGGTACGACCTGGCAGGCCTTGTCGTCGATATCCTTGCAGACGCGCGCGTCTTCCTCGTTGACAAGCAACTGGTAGGCCCGATCCAGACGGGCGCTGGCCAGCACACGCTCGCGCCGGAACATCGGCTTAGCCGGCGCCGTTGTCGATCGCCTCGGCCGGCTGCCAGCGCTGAATCAGGATCAGCACGCCGAACAAGGCTGAATCGAAGTATTCCAGGCGATCGGGGCGTACGGTCCGCGATTGCACAAGGCGATGGACCTCGTAACCGCCGGTTGCCAGATGGTCGCTGTCCATGGGGCCAAACAGAGGTTCAAGCTTTTCGCGCCAGACCAGGTCCAGCTCGACATGCATGAACTGGCGTTGGCGAAGACGCAAGCTGCCGTCCAGTCGATAGCTGAGTTCCGGAAGCAGCGCGCCCAGATCGAAGGTGCGCGCCATTGGCTCACCGGGCAGGCTCGGGACCACGCGCTCGGGGTGCAGCCACAGGGTGCGGATGATGTCTTCGTCATGCAAGCGGACTCGGGGCGACAGACGCTCTCGAGTGAGAGGCTGATACCAGGCGCGCCAGCCCAACGGTTCAAATGCCGCACTGTCGGAAAGGCGCCGCCACGCGTCTGCCATGGACGGCGACAGCTCGTCCAGTTGCAGGAAAGTCTGCGGCAGGACCGGTCCTTCGTCGGCCAGTTCGTCCTGCTCGCTATCATCTGCCGCCACCAGGTCTGCCGCCACCAGGGCATCCAGCGCGTCGATCATTTGCAGCGCCTGGCGCGGATCGTCCGGGTCCAGTTCGTCTTCTTCAGTATCGCGCTGGCGTTCCAGCCAGGCCGCTTCGGCGGCCAGCTCGCGGGCTCGGCGAAGAGGGTCGGCCAGGCCCGAGAAATCGTCCAGTTCAGCCATGAAGCGGCGATCGGACTGGCCATTGGCATGCGCAAGCAGCACCACCTCGACCCGGAAGATCGGGGTGTTGGGATCGACCGGCTCCGCCTGCGCCATGAAGGGAAGCAGGCCGGTAAACATTGTGGCGGCAAGCAGGTTTCTCATTGCCGCAAGTTTACTTCATGCAGCTGCCTGCCGGGCCGGTGTCAGTCGCTCAAGCAGTTCCCGGGCCAGGGCGTAGCGGTCGTCAGCCTCCTCGTACTCGCCCTTGATCCGCAGGCGGTCGTTGGCCGGCAGCTCGAAGGTATGCGATTCCTTCTGGATCATGCGCAGCAGTTCGTTGATGTCGATATCGGGCTTGGCCACGAACTCCACGCGTCCTCCGGCCGGGCCCACCTCGAGCCGGCGCATTCCGATCCGGCGGGCCTTCAGGCGCATTTCCGCGATGGCAAACAAGTGCTTGACCGGCTCCGGCAGCAGGCCGAAGCGATCGATCATCTCGACCTGGAGCAGATGCAGGGCCTGGTCACTGTCAGCCTGGCTGATGCGCTTGTAAAGTACCAGGCGTTGATGAACATCGGGCAGATAGTCGGGAGGGATCATGGCCGTGACATGCAGGTCGACCTCGCTGGTCAGGGCCAGTGGTTCGTCCAGGTCGGGCTCGATGCCGGATTTGAGTGCCTCGACGGCACGGTTGAGCAGGTCGGAATACAGCGAGAATCCGATTGCCTCGATCTGGCCGGACTGCTCTTCGCCCAGTAATTCGCCGGCGCCTCGAATTTCCAGATCATGGCTGGCCAGGGTGAAGCCGGCGCCGAGCTCTTCCAGCGACTGGATTGCCTCGAGACGCTTGATCGCATCGCGGGTCATGGCCTTCCGATGGGGGGTGACCAGGTAGGCGTAGGCCAGGTGGTGCGAGCGGCCAACCCGGCCTCTGAGCTGGTGGAGCTGGGCCAGGCCGAACTTGTCGGCGCGGTTGATGATGATGGTGTTGGCCGTGGGCACATCAATGCCGTTTTCGATGATGGTCGAGCAGACCAGCAGATTGATACGGCGGGCGTAGAAGTCGCGCATGGTCTTTTCCATCTCGCCGGGAGGCATCTGGCCGTGGGCCATTCCGATGCGGGCGCGCGGGAACATCTCTTCGAGCTCGCTGACCATGCGCGGCATGTTCTTGACTTCGTTGTGCAGGAAATAAACCTGGCCGCCGCGCTGGAATTCGCGGCTGATGGCGTCGCGGATGGTGGCTGTATCCCATTCCGAGACGAAGGTCTTGACAGCCAGGCGTCGTGCCGGTGGCGTGGCGATAATGGACAGCTCGCGCAAGCCCGCCATGGCCATGTTCAGCGTGCGCGGAATCGGAGTGGCGGTCAGGGTCAGCAGATCGACCTCGGCCCTCAGCGCCTTGAGACGCTCTTTCTGGCGCACCCCGAACCGCTGTTCTTCATCAATGATGACCAGGCCCAGGTCCTTGAACACCACATCTTTCTGGAGCAGCTTGTGTGTGCCTATGACAATGTCGACGGTGCCCTTCTTCATGCCTTCCAGGGTGGCGCTGGTCTGCTTGCCGGTTCTCGACAGCAGGGCGACCTGCACCGGCCAGTCGGCAAAACGGTCGGAGAAGTTGCGATAGTGCTGTTCGGCCAGCAGGGTGGTCGGAGCCAGCATGGCGACCTGGCGACCGGTCTCGGCAACGGCAAAGGCCGCGCGCAGGGCGACTTCGGTCTTGCCGAAGCCGACATCGCCGCAGACGACCCGATCCATGGGCTGGTCCGAGGCCAGATCGGCCAGCACGGCATCGATGGCGGTTTGCTGGTCATCAGTTTCTTCATATTCGAAACCAGCCGAAAAACGGGCATACAGGCCGCGGTCCAGGCCGTAAGCGTAACCTTCGCGGGCGGCGCGCCGGGCTTGCAGATTGAGCAGTTCGGCGGCCACGTCGCGGATCTTCTCGGCGGCCTTGCGCCGGGTTTTTTTCCACTGCTCGGAGCCGAGTCGGTTGAGTACCACCTGGTCCGGATCGGCGCCGGTATAGCGGCTGACCAGGTGCAGGTCGGTGACGGGCACATAGAGCTTGTCGCCGCCTTCGTACTCCAGGGTCAGGTATTCGCCTGTGCCGTCTCCGATCTCCAGCACTTCCAGGCCCAGGTAGCGGCCGATGCCGTGCTCGAGATGCACGACCAGTGCGCCGGCCTGCAGATCGGCCAGGCTTTTGACAAGGCTTTCCGGGTCCTGGCCGCTCTTGCGCTGGCGCCTTATGGTTCGGGTATGGCCAGGAAACAGCTCGGACTCGGTCAGAATGGTCAGGCCGCGGTCGGGCAGGCGGCAGCCGCCGGAAACCGGCATCACGGCCAAGGCCAGGTGATCCTCGCCGCTCAGGAATGCTGACCAGGACTCGAGCACTCGCGGCTTCAGGCCGGCGGCGCGCAGGCTGTCATGGATCATTTCACGCCGACCCGCGGTGTCTGCGGCCAGCAGAATACGGTCGGGCAGCGCCTTGAGCTTTTCCACGGCCGCTTCCGAGCCGTGATCAAGGTCTATGGACTCGGGCGCACATACGGTCTGCCGGGCAGGCTGGCGTCGGGTGACGCGAACACCGGCATCGTTTTTCAGTTGCTCAATCAGTTCGCTGGCATCGAGGAACAGCTCATTCGGGTCCAGCGCCGGGCGCTCGCGGTCACCGCCGCGCTGTTCGTGCCGGAAACGGATCTGGTCTGCGTATTCCACTGCGGCTTCGGCCACGCCGGTCATGATCAGCAGACGATGCTCGGACGGGAAGAACTCCAGCAGGCTGGCAGTGTGGTCGAAAAACAGCGGCAGGTATTGTTCCAGGCCCTGGCCGTGAACACCCTCGCCCACGTCCTGGTAGGGCAGGGCGCGACGCAAATCGACGTCGAAGCGGGTGCGGAAACGACGCCGGAATGCCTGGCGACTGTCTTCATCGAAAGGATATTCGCGGGCCGGCAGCATCTCGATGCGCTGGATCTTCTCCGTCGAGCGCTGGCTTTCCGGGTCGAAGATACGGATCGATTCGATTTCGTCGTCGAACAGTTCCAGCCGGTAGGGCTCGGGTCGGCCCATGGGCCAGAGATCGAGCACGGCCCCGCGCACGGCAAACTGTCCCGGCTGCCAGACCTGGTCGGAATTGCTGTAACCGGCTTCGTGCAAGGTGGTGCGAAATGCAGCCGTGTCGATGTTTTGTCCGACGCTCAGGTTCAGGCTCTGGCCCTGGATCCAGGCCACCGGCGGCAGGCGTTGCATCAGCGCGGTGATCGGAGCCACCACGATACCCTGGTCAAGGCCGGGCAGGCGAGCGAGCAGATCCAGGCGCCGCGAAATCAGGTCCGGGTGGGGGGAGTAAAGGTCGTAGGGCAGGGTTTCCCAGTCCGGAAACAATTCGGCGCGTGGACCATCAAGCTGGTTGAGATCATCGCGCAACTGGCGCGCACTGTAACCATCGGGAGCGGCCACCAGCAGCGGGCCACCCTTGCGGCGGGCCAGGGTCGAGATCGCAAGCGCCAGGCTCAGGCCTTCGAGCAGTGGCCAGTCGGTGGTTGCGCCGGCGCTGGCGCGCGGCGGATTGAGAACGGAAAATTGGTCGGACATGATGGCAATCAGAGCAACAGCCCGTCATTGTAGCAATGAGATGCGAAAGCTGCGCTTGCCGGCCTGAGTCATTTATACGCAGGAAGCCGTGAAAAATATTTGCTGGGCGCTGAGCTTTTGGTTACAATGCCCGGCTTGACGTAGCGGGCGATTAGCTCAGTTGGTTAGAGCGCTGTCTTGACATGGCAGAGGTCACTAGTTCGAATCTAGTATCGCCCACCACCGAATTTGCCCCAGCCCTTCCTGAGTACGCCGCTTTCGGCGCCGGGCGCTGCTCGGAATCCTCATGTACCGTCAAGGTACACTCCGGTTCCTGCGCTGCGTCCGTCACCGAAATCGACGTCCTCAGAAAGCGCTGGAACAAATTCGACCCGTTTCGAACGACAGGCGCCGGGCGGTGGTCGGAATCCTCATGTACCATCAAGGTACGCGGGCGACGGCGACAGCCGAGCGCTTCTTTCGCTTTGCGAAATGGCTTCTGCCTGCCCTGCGGTTCCTGGGCTGCGTTCGTCACTGAAATCGATGCATTCAGCAAGCGCTGGAATGGACGCCGGCTCAGTGGAGTGCGCGGTTGGTCCCGAGCGCTGTTCCGTATCCATCCGTTTTCGTCCTGAAGCTGTTCCTGTCTTGCTGTCTGGGTGAGGGATCTGTAGAGGGTTCGCCACTGTCTTGAAATGATCCGGGCTGTGCCATGGTGAGTGGCCTGGGAGTCAACGGTGGTGCGGATTTTGCTCAACTCGATGGGCTGGTTAACGGTACAATTTCGATCATGATTCAGATTACGCTTCCAGACGGAAATACCAAGTCCTTTGATCAGCCGGTGACGGTTACCGACGTGGCTGCGTCGATCGGTCCGGGTTTGGCCAAGGCAACGCTGGCCGGAGAGGTCGACGGCAAGCTGGTCGATGCCGGGTTCACGATTGAAGATGACGCCAGCCTGCGCATCATTACTGGCCGTGACGAGGAAGGGGTGGACCTGATTCGTCATTCCACAGCGCATCTCATGGCCCAGGCCGTAAAGCGCCTGTTCCCGGAAACGCAGGTCACCATCGGGCCGGTCATCGAGAATGGCTTCTACTACGATTTTGCCCGCGATGAGCCTTTCCGGCCTGAGGATCTGGAAAAGATCGAGCAGGAAATGGCCCGCATCGTGGACGAGGATCTTCCGGTTTTCCGGGAGCTGATGGAGCGAGACGACGCGATCCGGTTTTTCCGCGACCAGGGCGAGGAATACAAGGCGCGTATCATCGCCGACATTCCCAGCGATGAGCCCATTTCCCTTTATCGCCAGGGCGATTTCATCGACCTGTGCCGCGGTCCGCACATTCCTTCCACCGGCAAGCTTGGCGCATTCAAGCTGACCAAGCTGGCGGGTGCTTATTGGCGGGGTGACTCCCGCAACGAAATGCTGCAACGCATTTACGGAACGGCCTGGGGCGACAAGAAGCAGCTCAAGGCCTACCTCAAGCGCCTTGAAGAAGCTGAAAAGCGGGATCACCGGCGCGTTGGCAAGCAGCTGGGCCTGTTCCAGTTCCAGGAAGAGGCGCCGGGTGCGGTGTTCTGGCATCCGCGCGGCTGGACCCTGTTCAGAAAACTCGTGGATTACGTGCGCATGCGCCAGGAGGCCGCCGGCTACGAGGAAGTCAACACGCCGGACGTGATGGATCGGGCGCTGTGGGAGACTTCCGGTCACTGGGGTAATTACCGCGAAAACATGTTCACCACGCAGACCGAGGACGAGCGCGTGTTTGCGCTCAAGCCGATGAACTGTCCCGGATCTGTGGCCCTGTTCAAACAGGGTCTGAAGAGCTATCGCGATCTGCCGATCCGCATGGCCGAGTTTGGCAAGGTTCACCGCTACGAGCCATCCGGCGCGCTGCATGGCCTGATGCGAGTAAGGCACTTCACCCAGGACGATGCCCACATCTATTGCACCGAAGAGCAGATGGAGGAGGAGTGCCGCAAGGTGATCGAGCTCAACCTGTCGGTGTATCGCGACTTCGGCTTCGAGGATGTCAAGCTCAAGTTCGCCGATCGTCCGGAAAACCGGATTGGCGACGATGCCACCTGGGACAAGCTGGAAGGCGCGCTGAAAGGCGCCATAGATGCCATGGGTCTGGAATACACCTACAATCCGGGTGAAGGTGCTTTCTACGGGCCGAAGATCGAGTTTGTGCTGCGCGATGCCATCGGTCGCGACTGGCAGTGTGGCACCCTGCAGGTTGACCTGAACCTGCCCGAGCGTTTCGATGCCACCTACCGCACTTCCGACGGTGGCGAGCAGCGTCCAGTGATGTTGCACCGCGCCTTGCTGGGTTCCCTGGAGCGTTTTACCGGTATTCTGCTCGAGCATTATTCGGGAAATCTGCCGCTATGGCTGGCTCCGGTGCAGCTGGTGGTCATGAACATTACCGATGCCCAGGCCGAATATGTCGATCGGGTGGCCAGTGATTTGCGTCAGCGCGGCTTCCGCGTCGAGACAGACTTGAGGAATGAAAAGATCGGCTATAAAATTCGCGCGCGCACTTTGGAGAAGATCCCCTACCTTCTCATAGTCGGCGATCGTGAAGTTGAAAACGCTCAGGTTGCCGTGCGCCGACGTGACGGCACCGACCTTGGGGCCATGAGCGTAGACGCTTTGGAAGAGAATTTGCAGGCCGAAGTGGCAAGTCGGGGAAAAATCGCCGATAATTAGGCGTTTGTTTCAGTAATCAGTTAAAGGAGTAGCCTCATCGCAAGTGAAAAGCAGACCCGGCGCAACGAAGACATCACGTCTTCCAAAGTGCGCGTCGTAGGCTCCGACGGGGAACAGATCGGTGTCATGGGAGTTCGGGATGCCCTGGCCCGGGCCGAGGAAGAGGGGCTCGACCTGGTCGAGATCGCGCCGCAGGCCGATCCGCCGGTGTGTCGCATCATGGACTGGGGCAAGTTTCGCTTCGAGACGCAGAAAAAGGCTCAGGCCGCGCGCAAGAAGCAGAAGCAGATTCAGATCAAGGAGATCAAGTTTCGCCCGGGTACCGATGATCATGACTATGATGTCAAAATGCGCAATTTGAAGCGCTTCATCGAAGAAGGCAACAAGGTCAAGGTCACTTTGCGCTTTCGCGGACGCGAAATGGCGCACCAGGAGCTCGGGCGCGACCTGCTCAAGCGCGTAGAGGCTGACATGGTCGACGAAATTACAGTGGAGCAGTATCCACGCATGGAAGGGCGCCAGATGGTCATGATGCTGGCACCGAAAAAGACCTGATTCCAGGCGAAATACTGCGGCAAGACCGGTCGCCCGAACGGGTGGCAACGACAATGAGCTGGACTGCAGCCAAACAAGTTTTCCCTTGGTCGGCACCCTGGGAAACGCTGCAAGAAGGTATGACAAACCCTTGATAAACAAGGAGATATTACAATGCCGAAAATGAAGAGCAACCGGGGCGCGGCCAAGCGCTTCCGGGCCACTGGCAGCGGGCGCATCAAGCGCAAGCGTGCCTTCCACAGCCATATCCTCACCAAGAAGGACACCAAGCGCAAGCGGCGCTTGCGGTCCACCGTGCTGGTGGCGAAGTCGGATGAAAAATCCGTTCGTCAGATGCTGCCAAAACTTTAATAGAGGAGGAGTCAAGACATGGCAAGAGTAAAACGTGGCGTGGTGGCCCGTCGTCGTCACCGCAAGATTCTCAATCGCGCCAAGGGCTACTACGGCGCCCGTCGCAAGGTTTATCGCGTTGCCAAGCAGGCAGTCATCAAGGCTGGCCAGTACAGCTACCGTGACCGCCGCCAGCGCAAGCGTGATTTCCGTAGCCTGTGGATTACCCGCATCAACGCCGCTGCCCGCGAGCACGGTATGAGCTACAGCCGTTTCATCAATGGTCTGAAGCGGGCCGAGGTCGAAATTGACCGCAAGATGCTGGCCGATCTGGCCGTGCACGACAAGGCCGCTTTCAAGGCGCTGGCGGAAAAGGCCCAGGCCGGCCTGGCCTGATCCGACCATGGCAACCACGGAAGCTGAGGGTCTCCTCAACGAGGCCTTAAGTCTCGTTTCCGACGCCGATGACAGCCGCACCCTGGACCAGGTCCGGGTGCGGTTTCTTGGCAAGAAGGGGCAGCTGACCGGGCTGCTCAAGCAGCTGGGTGCCCTGCCGCCCGAGGCACGCCGCGAGGCCGGCCAGGCTGTCAATCGTTGCAAGCAGACCCTGGAGTCGGCCATTGCCGAGCGCGAAAGTGCCCTGGCGCGGGTCGATCTCGAGCGTCGTCTCAAGGCCGAGCGCATCGACGTCACCATGCCTGGGCGTGGCCATGAGCCGGGCGGGGCGCACCCGGTCAATCGGGCCCTGGACCGCATCCTCGATATTTTCAACCAGCTCGGTTTTGCCGTAGCGACAGGGCCGGAAGTCGAAGACGACTATTTCAACTTCGAGGCGCTCAATTTCCCGGAGCATCACCCGGCCCGGGCCATGCATGACACCTTTTACCTGCCCGACGGCCGCTTGTTGCGCACGCATACTTCCCCGGTTCAGATCCGGGTCATGAAAAGCCAGCAGCCGCCGGTTCGCATCGTGGCGCCAGGACGGGTGTTTCGCAGCGACTCTGACCAGACGCACACGCCGCAATTCCATCAGGTCGAAGGCCTGCTCGTCGATCGTGACGTCACGTTTGCCGATCTCAAGGGCTTGTTGGCCAACTTCGTCAATGCCTTCTTCGAAGACGAGCTCGAGGTTCGCTTGCGACCCTCTTATTTTCCGTTCACGGAGCCGTCAGCCGAGGTTGATGTGCGCTGGCGGAACGCAGACGGCACGCCCGGGCGCTGGCTGGAGGTGCTGGGCTGTGGGATGGTGCACCCCAACGTACTGAGAAACTGCGACATCGATCCCGAGACCTACACCGGCTACGCCTTTGGTCTTGGCGTCGAGCGATTCGCCATGCTTCGCTATAGAGTCAATGACTTGCGACTGTTTTTTGAAAATGATCTGAACTTCCTGCGCCAGTTCAGATAGACCTGACTCAGGGAGTCTCTCGTGAAGATCAGCTACCGCTGGCTCAAGCAGTGGGTCGCTACCGACCTCAATGCCGAGCAAATTGCCGAAAAGTTCACCCTGGCCGGGCTGGAAGTCGACTCGGTTGAGCCGGTCGCGCCCCCGCTGGATGGGGTGGTCGTGGGTGAAATCCTGTCCGCCGAACCGCATCCGGACGCCGATCGTTTGCGCGTTTGCCGGGTGCTCGGAGACACCGAAGAGCGGACCATCGTCTGCGGTGCGCCGAATGCGCGCGCTGGGCTCAAGGCTCCGCTGGCTACGCTGGGAACGGTGCTGCCTGGTGGTCTGAAGATCAAGCCGGCCAAGCTGCGTGGTGTGCACTCGGAAGGCATGTTGTGCTCGGAGCCCGAGCTCGGCCTCGGAGAGGACAGCACTGGTTTGATGGAGTTGCCCGACTCTGCGACAACGGGAGAATCGCTGAGTACGGCGCTGGGTCTGGATGACTCGGTGCTGGAAATCGATCTGACTCCGAACCGAGCCGATTGCCTGTCCGCCAGAGGTCTGGCGCGAGAACTGGCTGCCCTGACCGGCGCCGAGGCGGACGGTCCCGAAATCGTCCCGGTGGCTGCCGAGCATGACGACACCGTGTCAATCGACTTGATGAGCCCGGACGATTGTCCGTGCTACATCGGACGGGTCATACGCGGTGTCGACGTCAAGGCAGCGACCCCGCTGTGGATGGTCGAGCGCCTGCGCCGCAGTGGTATCCGAAGCCTTGGTCCCATCGTTGATGTCACCAACTATGTCCTACTGGAGCTTGGCCAGCCCCTGCATGCTTTCGATCTTGCCCAGGTGCAGGGTGGCATCCGGGTCAGGCGCGCCGGCAAGGGCGAGCGCATGACCCTGCTGGACGGTCGCGAGGTGACGCTGGATCCGGACATGCTTCTGATCTCCGATCACGCTCGACCGCTGGCCCTGGGCGGCATCATGGGTGGACAGGATTCCGGGGTCGGGGACGCTACCCGCGATATTCTCCTCGAATCGGCCTGGTTCAACCCGGCCTCTATCATTGGCCGCGGTCGGCGACTGGGGCTGGCGACCGAGTCTGCGCATCGCTTCGAGCGCGGTGTAGACCCGGCCCTGCAGCGGCGTGCGGCAGAGCGCGCCACGGCCCTGATCATCGAGATTGCCGGCGGTGAACCCGGCCCGATCATCGAGGCGCTGGATCGGGAACGGCTGCCGGTCAATCGCGCCGTGCCGCTGCGCCTGGCGCGTCTGAACCGGGTACTGGGCAGCCTGCTGTCCGGGGACGAGGTTGTCGATATTCTGCGCCGGCTCGACATGACGGTCAAAGCCGATGGAGATGGCTGGCAGGTTACTGCACCCAGTGCGCGGCGTGATATCGAGATCGAAGAGGATTTGATCGAGGAAGTGGCCCGTGTCTATGGCTACGACCGGCTGCCTTCGCGCAATCCGGGCGGACGCCTGAGTATCCGGGTTCCTGGCGAAGGGGAGCTGCCGGAGGCATCGTTGCGTCGACAGCTGGCTGCCCGCGGTTTCCAGGAGATCATGACCTGGAGTTTTGTCGGCGAGGATGAGCTGGCCCGTCTTGAGCTCCTCGACGGCGCCCAGCCGCTGGCCAACCCGCTCAGTCGGGATATGGCCGTGCTCAGAACCAGCCTGCTGCCGGGTCTGCTCAATACCGCCGGCTCCAACCTGCGCCGCCAGCACCATGATTTCAGGTTGTTCGAGCTGGGTACCTGTTTTTCCAGCACGGGTCACGGGTTCTCCGAGACCCGCCGGGTGGGATTGCTGATGACCGGGCATGCCGGGACCGAGCATTTCAGCGGCAAACCGCGTCAACTGGACTTTTTCGACCTGAAGGGTGAGCTTGAGCACCTGCTCGAGCTCAACTGTGTCAAGGGCAAGGTGGTGTTTCGCCCGCTGAGTCGGGCCTGGCTGCATCCGGGCCAGGCCGCCGAAGTGCTGCTCGACGATCAGCCGCTGGGCTGGTTGGGGCAGCTTCATCCGGCACTGGTTGGTCGGCTTGACTGGCCCCAATCTGCTTTTGTTGGCGAGTTTGACATGGCGTTCCTGGCCCGCCGGCAGGTTCCGGAGTTCCGCGAAGTGTCGCGCTTCCCCGCGGTTCGACGCGATTTGTCGCTTGTTGTGGCCGAAGACGTGGCCGTGGCGGACGTGGTCGAAGAGGTTCAGCGACGAGGCGGCGCATCGGTTCGCCGCGTTATCGTGTTCGACCTGTACCGTGGCCCAGGTGTCGAAAAGAATTGCAAAAGTCTGTCTATTGGCTTGATTATTCGCGAGGTTTCGCGCACTCTTAAAGACGCCGAGGTGGATGCGCTGATCGAAAAAGTGATCGCAGGGCTGCAATCGCGGTTTGATGCAAAATTGAGAGGATAGGGGATGTCACTGACCAAAGCCGACCTGGCTGCAACCTTGTTCGACGAAGTGGGGCTGAACAAGCGTGAGGCCAAGGAGTTCGTGGATGAATGGTTCGAAACCATCCGTGAAGCACTGGAGGCCGGCGAGGCCGTGAAGCTGTCGGGGTTCGGCAACTTCCAGCTGCGCGACAAGGGCCAAAGGCCGGGTCGCAACCCGAAAACCGGGGAAGAAATTCCGATTTCGGCTCGTCGCGTGGTCACCTTCAAGCCAGGTCAGAAACTAAGAGCGAGAGTTGAGGCTTATGCTGGATCCGGGGAGTAACCAGGAGCTTCCGCCCATACCGGCCAAGCGCTACTTCACGATTGGTGAAGTCAGCGACCTGTGTGGTGTTAAGCCGCACGTCTTGCGCTACTGGGAACAGGAATTCCCACAGCTCAAACCGGTCAAGCGCCGCGGCAATCGCCGCTACTACCAGCGCCATGATGTTTTGATGATTCGGCAGATTCGAAGTTTGCTGCACGAGCAGGGCTTCACCATCCTGGGTGCGCGTCAGCGTCTCGAGGGGGTCAAGGCGCAGGATGACGTGTCACGGTCACAGCAGCTGGTGCGCCAGATTCGAACGGAGCTGGAAGATGTTCTGCAAGTCCTGAGACGTTGATCCCAGTCGGCTTTTCGCTCGGGAATTCGCATCACCAGGCGTCTGCTTTCGCGATACAATAATCACTTCAAGCCTCGCAGCAAGTTATCGGTCGGAGCGTAGCGCAGCCTGGTAGCGCACCACAATGGGGTTGTGGGGGTCGGGAGTTCGAATCTCCCCGCTCCGACCATTTTCATGTCCTGAAAGCCGGATTACGTGGCCAGTCTCGCCAGACGCTCACGGTTTATTTATTCTCTTGTTATTTACTACGCACTCCGTCGGGCCAGGCCCGGCAACATTCGGACTCGGAGTCACGCGTCGATGAAAGAACCAAGCAAAATACTGAACATGCCGGATATCGCCAGTCATGCCAAGGCCCAGGTTGCCGGCAAGCTGGATTGGGTGGGTATGAACCACATCGAACTGCCGGTTTTCCTGGAAGGTCCCGGGGGCAGCCGAACCCAGACATCTGCACTGGTCAGTGCCTTCGTCGATCTGGCCGTTGCAGAGAAGCGTGGCATTCACATGTCGCGGCTTTACCTGCATTTGGATCGGGCGTTGGCTGAGCACAGTCTGACGCCGCTGTCACTTCGACACCTGCTGCGGGATTTCCTGGCCTCGCATGAGGATCTCAGCACCCGCGCCATGGTGAGACTGGACTTCGATTACATGGTCAGGCGCAAGTCACTGGTCAGCGACAACACGGGTTGGAAAAGTTACCCGATCAGCTTGATTGCGAGTCTCCAGGGCAAAGCCTTCGAGCTCGAAATGGCTGTTCAGGTGGTTTATTCGAGCACCTGCCCATGCTCCGCAGCGCTGGCCAGGCAGCTGATTCAACAGCAGTTCCGGAACGATTTCGCTGATCGTGATGCCGTCGATACCCAAAGTGTCCTGGCATGGCTGGGCACCGAAAAGGGCATCGTTGCCACGCCCCACAGTCAGCGCAGTGCGGCCGACATTCGGGTCAAGCTGGCGCCCAGTTTCGAGGCGTTTCCCTTTGTCGAAACCATTGATCTGATCGAGAACACGCTCAAAACGCCCGTGCAATCAGCGGTCAAGCGTGAAGATGAACAGGCTTTTGCGCTCCTCAACGGCCAGAACCTGATGTTCTGCGAAGACGCTGCCCGTCGCGTGCAAACGGCGCTGCAGGCCGAGGATCGCATTACCGACTTCTGGGCACGTTGCAGTCATTTCGAGAGTCTGCATCCGCACAATGCCGTGGCCATAGTGACCAAGGGTGTCGAGGATGGGTACCAGCCTATCGACGGCCACCCCAAAGGCTGGATGGAGTAGTTCAGCCGGACTTGATCGGCTCTTGCTACCGCCGCAAAAGGCGCATCCCGACCTGAAGGTCGGGAAGTGCGACCCCCAGCGATTCGGCCTCTGTATCTGCCCAGGCCTGGGCAATCACCGTTCCGCTCTCGCTGTCCGAAACATTCAGGCGCAGCAAGGCCTCGTCGCCTTCTGCCATTTCGATGAACTCCAGTTCCAGGGCAAGGCCCAGTGACATCCCGGCCGCATCAACGGGGGCGGTCGGGTGGCCAGCTGACAGACTGAATTCCTGCACCACTCGCCAACTGTCGCCTTCAAGGCGGCCAGCCCATCCTGAATAGGACTGGGCACGGAAAAATCGATGGACCTGATCCACAGCCATCGGCTCGCCGGTCTCAAGGTCGATGAGACGGTCTGCGATCACCAGCCTGGCGCCATCGAAGGCGATTTCCTTGAGCAGGCCAGTGTTTTGCCCGGTTCCGAAGCGGCAGGTTTGAGGGTTGGTTTCGCCGCTGAAGCCGTTGTAATGCAGGGTGAAAATCATGTCGCAGCGACGCTGCGCTTGTCCCGTCTCATCCAAGGGCGCGAAGGCGCCCGAAGCCTGGCCGTCGTTGCCGGCGGTCATGGCGAGCAGGAAGTGGCGGATCGGGCCACCCTCCTGGTACTGGCTAAGGGTGAATCCGGTTTGCTCAAGTTGTCCCGAGGGCAGGGCTTCAACGCTTATGCGCAGGGCCGGTTCATCGCGCTCACGCTGCTGACGGTTGCGGCTGGCCAGGTACTCACCCGGCATGGCCCGGTTGATTTCTTGCAGCGCCCTGATTTCTGCAGTTGTTACGCCGGTCGATTGCTCGGGCAAGCTGGCACAGGCAGACAGCAGCAGTGCCAAGGCAGCGGGGAAAAAGGGACGGATCAAGGCTCGTTCCGCCGCGGAAGAAGCAGGTAGGGGTCGACGCGGGTATTGCCGATATTGATTCGCCAATCCAGGTGCGGGCCGGTGGCGCGGCCGGTTGCTCCGACCTTGCCAATCAAGTCGCCCTGTTCAATGCGCTGGCCTTCTTCGACCGAGATCTCGCTCAGATGCAGGAATGCCGAAACCAGGCCATGACCGTGGTCGAGAAAAATGGTCCCGCCTGAAAAATACATGTCGGGATGGGCCAGGGTGACGATGCCGCCGGCGGGTGCCTGCACGGGCGTGCCGGTAGGAGCAGCGATGTCCAGGCCCCAGTGGGGGTTGCGCGGCTGCCCGTTGAGAATGCGCTGGCTGCCGTATACGCCGGTGATGGGGCCTGTGACCGGCCAGATCCAGCCGTCAGTCCAGTCGGTACGCTGGTCGCGTCGCTCGCGCGCCTGTCTTGCCTGAGACGCGTCATTACGGATGCGTGCCAGCACCGAATGCGGTGGAGTGACGTGCTCGCTGGCCAGGCCGTCGATACGCTGAATATCGAATTCACGCTCCAATGGGCGCACCTGCTTCCGCCAATGCTCACCGTCCGGGAGTATGACCAGCAATTCGCGCTCGCTGGTGTCATCGCGGTCAAAGCCGAATACGAAACGACCGTCGGCAGAGATCATCAGCGGCTCATCGTCCATTGTTACCTGACTGCCCGCCGGCGCCTGGCCGAAAACGAGCCCTCCCTGGACCAGGGCACCTTCCAGTTCGACGGGAGGGTGAGTGGCCCGAGCCGATTCGCTCAGGCCGGGCAGTATCAGCAGTGGGAGCAATACCGCAATCAGTGTGGACTTCATCTGGACTCAGCTTGAATTGCGTTGTATGTTCAGAGTCTGACCGGGGCGCAGAACACTGGTTTCATCCAGTCCGTTCCAGCGCATCAAATCGGCGAGGCTGACGCGGTGGCGGCGCGCGATCAGCCACAGGGAATCACCGCTGCGGACCGTGTAGCGAGTCGTGGCGGTGGTCGGAGCAGCGGAAGCAGCAGCGCTGCCCGGGCTGTCCATATGGATCAGCAGGCGCTGGCCGGGCCGGATCAGGCTGCTTGATCCCATCCCGTTCCAGCGCTGGATATCGGAGATGCTGACCCGGTAGTTGCGGGCAATCAACCACAGGCTTTCACCGGGTCTGACCTGGTGCTGGAAGCGACGCGTGGGCAGCAGGCGCTGCTGCAGGCTGGCCAGTTCCCGGTAGCGGTCGGCGTAAGCCGAGTTTTCGGGAGTGACACCATTTCCAGGAAGGCGCAGCACCTGACCTATGGAGAGCATGTCGCCATTGAGGTTGTTGGCGTCGCGCAGGGAGCGGACACTGGTGTTATGACGCTGAGCCAACCCGGACAGTGTGTCGCCACGCTGTACCGAGATCTCTTGCCAGACGACCGTGTCCTGCCCATTGAGCGTAGGCAGGGTACCGATAACGGCCTCTTCGCGATCGAGTGGCACGATCAGGTGATGAGGGCCGGTTGGCGAGGTGAGGTGGCGGTTGAGGCCGGCATTGAGCGCCAGCAATTCGGCCAGATCCAGCTCGGCGCGGGCCGATAGCACGACGATGTCGGTTGGGCCCTCAAGGTCAACGCGCGCAACGCTGGGTTGATCCGGCCACTGCGGAAGGGCCAGTCCGTAGCGTTCCGGTTCAAGGAACAGGCAGCCGAGGCCATGCATTTTGGGGACGTAGGCGCGCGTTTCGCGAGGCAGGCTGATATCGTCGAAAGTCGCCGGGCGTCCTCGGGCGAGATTGCGCTGGACGGAGCGGTGTACGCGTCCCTGGCCGGCATTGTAGGCGGCCAGGGCCAGTTCCCAGTCACCGTCAAAACGATTACCCAGGTAGGCCAGGTAGTCAAGGGCAGCGCGGGTGGCTGCGTAAACGTCCCGACGTCCGTCGTAGAACTCGTTGATTTCTATGCCGAAATCCCGAGCTGTTCCGCTCAGGAACTGCCACGCGCCGGATGCCCGACCATGGGAGTAGGCAAATGGATCGTAAGCACTTTCAACGATGGGCAGCAGGGCCAACTCGCCCGGCAGATCACGGGCCTCGATTTCGTTGGCTATGTCGTAAAGCCAGGGCTGGGCGCGGGCGAGGACCCGCTCCATGTACTCAGGCCGATCGCCAAACCAGTGTGCCCATTGCTGGGCACGGCTGCCATCCGGGCAGCTGGCAAAGGCAAAGCGTCCGGTGACTCGTTGCCAGAGGTCCTGGTCCTGCTCCTGATCGAAGGCCTGGCGCAGACTGCCGACACGGCGAACGGCATCGTCGATGGCCTGGAAGGGATCGTCAAGATGGACTCGCAGGAAATAGGGCGGTGGCGCTGGCGACTCAGCCTGATCCAGCTTGATGTCCGGACGCGTTTCCAGACTGCCGCATGCGGCCAGCAGTGTGGTCAGCATCAGCGCAGGCAAAAGGCGAGTAATCAGGGGAAGCGGGTTCAACCTTAACGTCATTTGAATATTTGCTGATTGGGCAAACCAACCCGTCATTATCCTGCGCTGGGCGCTCAGGTCAAGCAGGTTGATGGCAGGCGGCGCTACAATGCTATTTTAAATCTGAATCGGAAGTTCAAATGTCATCCAGTCGAACACCGTCCGTTACCGTCGAGCAGATTCGAAGCATGCTCTCCGAGGCCAGTCGCCCGCTGACCCGACGGGCGCTTTCGGAAACCCTGGGCCTGGACAAGCAGCAGTCGGACGAATTGGTCAAGCCGGTGTTGGAGACCTTGATCGCGGCCGGTGAAGTCGTGCGAAATCGGCGCGCAGCCTATGGCCTGGCGGCCGACATGGACCTGGTGCGGGGGCGCATCAGTGCCCACCGTGATGGGTTCGGGTTCCTGATCCCGGATGATGGCGGTGACGATCTGTATCTGTCGCCACGCCAGATGCGCCAGGTTTTCCACGGTGACCGTGTGCTGGCGGCAGTCACGGGCATGGATCGGCGCGGCCGCAAGGAAGGTGGCATCGTCGAAGTGGTGGAGCGAGTTCATCAGAAAGTGGTGGGTCGGCTGCTGCTGGAAAGTGGGGTGGCCATGGTGGTGCCGGATGATCCGCGTCTGGTTCACGATGTGCTGGTGCCGTTGGAGCGGGTTGGCAAGGCCAGCCCAGGCCAGATTGTCGTAGCCCGCATCGACAAGCCGCCGACCATGGAACGATCTGCGGTTGGCGAAATCATTGCCGTACTGGGTCAGGCGGATGAACCGGGAATGGCCACGGATATCGCGATTTTCAGTCACGGCCTGGACCCTGATTTTCCGCCCGCGGTACTGGAACAGGCCGAGAGTTTTGGCGACCGCATCGATCAGGGCATTGCCGGCAAGCGTCGTGACCTGCGCGATGTACCCTTGCTGACCATTGACGGGGCCGACGCGCGTGATTTCGACGATGCTGTATTCGCCGAGCGCACCGACTCCGGTTTTCGT
Organism: Wenzhouxiangella sp.; assembly: GCA_007694055.1. GTDB lineage: Bacteria > Pseudomonadota > Gammaproteobacteria > Xanthomonadales > Wenzhouxiangellaceae > Wenzhouxiangella. The sequence continues at coordinate 2,598 of RECK01000112.1, read as the reverse complement.
CTGTTGGTGGCCATTGCCGATGTGGCCGAGTATGTTCAGCCTGGAGCCGCCCTGGACGAGGAAGCGCAGCGCCGCGGAACCTCGGTCTATTTCCCGGATCGTGTTCTGCCCATGCTTCCGGAGAGTCTGTCGAATGGATTGTGTTCGCTCAGGCCAGACGAGGACCGGCTTTGCGTTGTCTGCGAGATGCGACTGGACGAGAGCGGCAAGGTGCGTTCCAGTCGCTTCTTCGAGGCGGTGATGCGTTCACATGCGCGGCTGACCTATGATCAGGTTCAGCGGATGATGACCACCGGCGACAGCGAGTTGCGAGCGCGTTTTGCCAAGGTGTTGCCGAACCTGGATGCCTTGTTCGAGGCTTATCGCGCGCTGTTCAAGCGTCGACAGCGACGCGGTGCGCTCGACTTCGACTCGCAGGAAGTGTATTTCCAGTTTGATCCCGAGGGTCGCGTAGCCGACATTCTGCGGCGCCAGCGTCACGATACGCATCGCCTGATCGAGGAATTCATGGTGGCAGCCAACGTCGAAGCTGCGCGCTTCGTCGGTCGCGCCGGACTGGCCATGCTCTACCGGGTGCACGAGCCACCGCCGGCCGACAAGCTGGAGGGGCTGGAGGACTTCCTTCGCGGTCAGGGCCTCAAGGTCAGCTGGAAGGACATCCCCGAGCCCGCCCAGTTCGCCTCGCTGCAGGCCCAGGTGGCCGGCCGTGACAACGAATCGCTGCTTAACGCGGTGTTGCTGCGGAGTCTGAGCCTGGCTGTCTACCAGCCCGAGAACAAGGGCCACTTCGGTCTTGCCCTTGCCCATTACGCGCACTTCACTTCACCAATCCGTCGCTATCCGGATTTGCTGCTTCATCGTGCCATCAAACACATATGTCGCAGTCAGCCGAAAGAACGCTTTGCCTACAGCGAGTCGCGCATGGTCGAGCTGGGGCGGCACTGTTCCTGGACCGAGCGCCGCGCCGAAGACGCCGGGCGGGATGTTGATGACCGCCTCAAGTGTCAGTTCATGCAGCGCCATATCGGGGAAAGCTTCGACGGCGTCGTGACAGGGGTGACCAGCTTTGGCCTGTTCGTCGAGATCACCCGTTTCGGGGTCAGTGGCCTGGTTCACGTCACTGCCATGCCCGACGACTATTACAACTTCGACCCGGTCAGCCATAGTCTGACCGGCAAGCGCCGTGGCCTGAGCTTCAGCCTTGCCGAACGGGTCCGCGTGCGGGTTATCGCGGTCAGTATCGAAGAACGAAAGATAGACCTGGAGCTGGAAGGGGATTGAGCGTGAAACGTGAGCGTGCAATGGGGATCAATGCGGTCGACGGTCTGCTGCGTCATGCGCCGGAGCGTCTCGTCAGGGCCTGGGTCAAGCGCGGCAATGCCCGTCTCGACGAACTGGCCCAGCGTCTGGCCGCCGTCGGTGTTGCGGTAGAGTCGGCCGATGATCGCGCCCTAGATCGGCTCGCCGAGGGGGTGCGTCACCAGGGCGTTATCGCCGAGTTCCAGGCGCGTCAGCCGCTTGACGATCGTGGCCTGGTCGAGCTGCTCGAAGCAAGCGACGACATGCCTTTGCTGCTGGTTCTCGATGGTGTTCAGGATCCCCACAACCTGGGCGCCTGCCTGCGCACCGCCGCGGCCGCTGGAGTGGTCGCCGTGATCGCCCCCAAGGATCGTGCTGCCGGGCTTACCCCGGCGGCAAGACGGGCAGCCGCGGGCGCAGCCGAGCTCGTTCCACTGGCCCAGGTCACGAATCTTGCCCGTTCGCTGGCGCTGCTGGCTGACCATGGGATCTGGCGGCTGGGCCTGGTTGGTGAGGCGGGTCCCAGCCTGTATCGAGCCAATCTGGAAGGCCCGATGGCCCTGGTCATGGGTAGCGAAGAGCGCGGCTTGCGCCGGCTCACTCGCGAGCGATGTGATGAACTCGCCCAGATTCCCATGGCCGGCGGCATCGAGAGCCTCAACGTATCCGTGGCTGCCGGCATTGCCTTGTTCGAGGCGCGACGGGTCAGAGGGCTGGCATGAGTGGTACAGACAGCCTGCGCGTCGATCTGCCCTCCTGGATGGGCGAATTCCGGCGCAAGCTGCCTGATCTTCTGCCGGATCCGGAGGCCCGGATGGAGGTGGCAATCAGCCTGTCCCGACAGAACGTACTTGCTGGAACGGGTGGGCCGTTTGGTGCCCTGGTGGTCAGTGAACGCGATGGACAGGTTGTTGCTCTGGGCGTGAACCGGGTCGAACCGGCCGCCTGTTCATCGGCGCACGCCGAGATCGTGGCCCTGAGCCTGGCTCAGCAGATCAGTGGCCACTGGAATCTGGCCGAACATCCGGCCGCGCCGCTGCAGCTGGTCACTTCCTGCGAACCGTGCGCGATGTGCCTGGGTGCCATCCCCTGGTCCGGCGTCGAGTCTGTCCTGTGCGGGGCGACCAAGGCCGATGCCGAGGCGGCGGGTTTCGACGAGGGTGATCGTCCGGAGGCATGGACGGACAAGCTCCGAGCCCGCGGGATTCGCGTGACTACCGGACTGCTGCGTGCCCCGGCCGCTGCCGTGCTCGAGCAGTATGCGCGCAGCGGACAGGCCATTTACGGCCCGGGATCAGG
>RECK01000144.1 GCA_007694055.1 Wenzhouxiangella sp. | reverse complement strand
CTTCTTCGGTGCATTCGGTGTCTTCGGTGGTTCCAGTCTTTTCAACCTAGCGCCCTCTGCACCTTCGCGCCTTTGCGAGATGCTTTTCACCCAAGCCACCCGATCAGGATGCATCTTCGGGATCCGTGCTTTCGGGTTCCGGCTCGGCTGTCTCGCCCAGAACCAGGACTTCGGTGCCGGTTCTGAGGCTGGCCTGGCCGGTGACGACGACTCGCTCGCCCGGCTCCAAGCCTTCGACGATTTCGTACTGGCCGTTGTTTCGATAGCCAAGCGTCACAGCGCGGCGCTGGGCCTGGCTTGCGTCGACCACGAATACCGAATGACGGCCGTCTTCGCTCATCACGGCAGCGACCGGGATCAGCACGGCCTGGTCGCGGCTGTCGTAGACGATGTTGAAGCGGCCGAACATGCCCGGCCGCAGGCGCTGGCCGTGATCGGACAGCTCAACGGTTACCCGGAAGGTGCCGGACGCGGCATCGACAACCGGGCTGATCCGGGCAATGCGCCCGGCAAATGGCTGTCCCGGCAAGGCATCGACCTGCAGCATGGCCAGCTGGCCGGGCTGGAGACGGGCCAGCTCGCGCTCGGGTACATGCAGGGTGGCCAGGATGGGTTCCATGGCCGTGACCACGAAAACCGGGTCAGTGGTGTTGACCATGTTGCCAACCCTGACCATGCGCTCCGACACGACACCATCGATGGGCGCTGTCACGTCCGCGTACGACAGCTCGAGACGGACCAACTCGACCTGGGTCTGCTGGGCCTGGTACTCGAACTGGATGCGCTCGAATACCTCGGTCGCAATCAGGTTGCGCTGGTGCATTTCGCGCTGGCGGTTGAAGTCCTGGCGCAGGCGGCTCAGGTCGGCCTCGGCGCGGGCCAGCTCCAGGCGCAGGCGATCATCATCAATGCGCGCCAGCACATCGCCGGCCTGGACGCGGTCCCCCTCCTCGGCCAGGATCTCGATGATGCGGCCGGAAATACGCGCAACCACCTTGGCTTCACCATCGGCTTCCAGGGTGGCAGTTGCCGAGTAGAAAGCCGAAATCGTTCCCAGCTGAGCCTCGCTGACCTCCACGGGAATGCGAACCGTTTCCGACTCGCCGTTGAGCGGTCCCTGCGAATTGCCATTGCTGCAGGCGGCCAAAACGACCACCAGCAAAACAAGTATGAGGCTCGAAAAGCGCTGCATGTATAGACTCCGGTACCCTGGCTAGGTGTGTTGGTGAACTATAACACCATGGCTCTTGGCCGGCCCGTGCTGGAAGTCATGGGTGGGGGGGGGAGAGGGAGAGAGGGGAAGAGGGGGAGAGGGAAACTCCCCTTCAACCTCGAGGGCCTTCTTCGGTGATTTTGGTGATTACAAGCTTTTGGGACCTCAAGAGTCCCGAAAAGTTGGCATCATTCTTCGTGGCCGATCAGCTCCAGGCTGATCTGGCGCAAGCGTTTACGGGCTTGTTCGTCGTAGGCCTGGGCGTGGGCCCGGGCGGGTTCGCCGTCGCGGAAATAGTGGCCGCTGCCGACATCGTCGGTGATCAGTTGCATGACCCGGTCGGCACCTTCGTCTACCGAGGTTCTCGGCTCTATGCCAGCGCGGCGGACCATGTAGGTGTCCATGAAGGTTGCCGGGTGCAGGGCATTGATGATCACGCCGCTGCCGGCCAGGCGTTCGGCCATGTCGTAGGTGTGCAGAACCTGGGCCAGCTTGCTCTGGGCATAGGGTCGGCCGATTTCGCGGCCGTCGGACTCCCAGCGCTCGAGCATGACATCGTCGAAGTCGATCGGGGCCTGGGCGGCCGACGAAACGTTGACGATGCGGGCCGGGGCGCTGTCGATCAAAAGCGGCAGGAGTTTTTCGGTGAGCAGGAAATGGGCCAGGTAGTTGACCTGGAACACCGGCTCATGGCCTTCGACCGAGACCAGGCCACCGTCCTCATCAGAGCCTATGCCGGCGTTGTTGACCAGCAGGTCCAGGCGCTCGAAATCGGCCAGTACGCCATCGGCCAGCTCGCGGACCTGGTCCAGCGCCAGAAAATCGGCGCGCCGGAATTCGGCCCTGCCGCCGGCCTCCTCGATGGCCGCGACGACCGCCTCACCGCGCTCGACGCTGCGGCCGTGAACAATGACGTGGTAGCCCACTGCCGCCAGGCGATAGGCAACCTCCTCGCCCAGCCCGCGGGTAGACCCGGTCACAAGCGCGACCGGAGCATGGCCATTGGCGTCATCGTCTGAGATTTCGGCCAAGGCTGGAGTAACAGACAGCGCCAGTATCAAGGCAAGCGCGCCAGGCAAAACAGAAAAAACGCAACGGGGGAAATTCATCGACCAATACCGGTATGAGTAAGTCCCGACAGTATACCGACCGCTGCAAACCACCCCGCAAATCCACCCAAGATCCCGACTTGCCGACTCGAGCACTTCAACACCAAAGTCAAAACCATGGAACCACCGAAAGCACCGAAGACACCGAAAAAGTCATAAGGGAACTTTCGGTGTTTTCGGTAGTTCCACTCTTTTCAACTTTGCGCCCTCCGCACCTTCGCGCCTTTGCGAGATGCTCTTCACCCAGACAACAAGCTTTTTCGGTGTCTTCGGTGGTTCCAGTGTTTTAATCTTCAAAACAAGCGATATAGGCTGGTTGATGAGGGCAAGGGACGCCGTGTGCGATTTTGTGGAGGGTTGGGGCTAGAATGGGAATTCTTCACATCAACCACCGTTTGCCATGACCAGAACCGTCGATTGCAGCTTTTTGCAGGAGCCGGCCGAAGGGCTGGACCGTCCGCCTTTGCCGGGCGAGCTGGGACAGAGAATCTTCGAGAATATTTCAAAGCAGGCCTGGCAGCAGTGGCTGGCCCACCAGACCATGCTGATAAATGAAAAGCGCTTGAGCCCCATTGACCCGGAGCACAGGAAATACCTGTTCGAACAGGCCGAGGCCTTTCTGTTCGGGGGCGAGGTGGACCAGGCCGACGGCTATGTGCCGCCTTCAGGTGTCGGGTAAGGACTCCGGCACGGGATCTTCCTCGACCAGCACCTGTTCCCGGAGCCCGGAATCTCCTCCACGAAGCTCCTCGCGGTAGGCGGTGTAGTCAAAAGCGCGGATTCTCTCGATACGGCACCAGCCCAGTTCCGAGCCGACCTGATCGAAGGTCGTCAATGCTCTTGGCGTGGTCGTCCTCAGGCGCAGGGATTGGGAAAAACGGAGATCACGCTGACAGGGTGGCCCGATAGTCAGCAAGAAGTAGCGCCGACCGTTGAGCTCAACCAGGACGGCGTCGTCTCCGACCGGCCGCCAGCCGCGAATACTGGCGTAGCTGACGCGGGTGAGATCTTCACCGGCATGCCGCTCGAACAGCTCTGCCTCTGCTTGCGGCTGCTCACGTCGATCGGATGCACAGGCCACCACCCCGATAGCCAGAATACTCATCATGATCAGTTGAAACGTTGATTTCATAGCCTTCTCGCTGCCAATGGAACACAACAGACTGTAATATAAGCGAAAATCGGTTACGATCAAATGATCACGATGTGGCCCCGGTGAATTGGTGGTTGACTTCCAAGGCAGCAGCGGTTTTAATACCGGGCTTCGCGACGATAGACATTGTCGTGTACCGGATGGCCAGGTAGCTCAGTCGGTAGAGCAGCGGACTGAAAATCCGCGTGTCGGCAGTTCGATTCTGCCCCTGGCCACCATCTTTCTTCAGCTTTCAAGCTCATTCCAGTAAGGCCTGCCCGCCTCAGTGGGCGGTGCCAGTCGCCAGCGAGGTCGCCCGTGACTGTCGACGCCAGGCTCACCGTTCAGGCCCATTTGCGCCAGGCTGCATCCAAGCTTGACTCTCGTCTCGAGGCAGAGGTCCTGCTTGCTTGCGTCCTGGGGAAAAATCGGACCTGGCTGTATGCGCACACGGGCCAGACGCTGGACCCGGTATCTTCGGTTTTTTTTGAACAGCTGGTTGAGCGCCGCCGCTGCGGTGAACCGGTCGCTTACCTGATCGGCAAGCGCGAGTTCTACGGCCGCGATTTCGCTGTCAATCCGGACGTGCTGATTCCGCGACCGGAAACCGAGCTGCTGGTTGACCGGGCACTGGCTCTGCCGCTTCCCTCCAACGCCTGCGTGGTCGACGTGGGCACCGGTTCAGGTTGCATAGCGCTGACCCTGGCTGCTGAACGCTCAAACTGGCAAGTCTTAGCGACCGATGTGAGTCCGCAAGCGCTTACCGTGGCCCGGGCCAACCAGGAAACCCTGGGACTTGCCGGTGTCAGTCTGCTTCAAAGCGATCTGCTCGCCGCCGTCCTGCATCATCGCTTCGATCTGATTGTCAGCAACCCGCCCTACGTTGCCGAAGGCGACCCGCACCTGGACCGGGGTGACCTGCGCTTTGAACCGTCAATCGCGCTAAGCTGCGAGGATGACGGACTGGCGCTGATCGTCAGGCTGACGGACCAGGCGTCTGCGATCCTGAAACCGGGAGGCTGGCTGGCCATCGAGCATGGACATGACCAAGGCAAAGCCGTTGCCGCCCTGTTCGGGCGCGCCGGCCTGGTCCAGATCGAAACGTGCAATGATCTTGCCGGCCTGCCCCGCCTGACCCTGGGCCAACAGCAGTAACGCGCTTCCATGCAAGCTTCGGTATGCTGAGACGGTCTTGCAAGAAACCACAAACTTTCAGGGTCTGAGCCCAATGACTTCCAAGCACCTTCTGCGCCTGTTCATTTTGCTGCTGTTTGCAGCCGGCATTTCGCTGTTTATCGTGCTGGATCTGGGGCAGTATCTGAGCCTTGAAGGCCTGCGCCAGCAACGCGACGATTTGCTGGCTTTCACCGAGCAGAACCTGGCCCTGTCTGTGGCCATCTACATGCTGGTCTACATCATCATGGCAGCGCTATCGGTGCCGGGGGCAGCCATTCTCACCCTGGCCGGCGGCGCCTTGTTCGGGGTTGTCGCTGGCACCGTCGCGGTGTCCTTTGCCAGCACCATAGGGGCGACCCTGGTCTTTCTGGCTGCCCGCTTTCTTTTCCGTGACTTCATCCAGCAGCGCTTCGGGCGCCGCCTCAAGGCCATCAACCAGGGCGTGGAGCGCGACGGCGCTTTTTACCTGCTGGCGCTGCGCCTGGTGCCCGCCTTTCCGTTCTGGATGATCAACCTGGTCATGGCCCTGACCCCGATCCGTACCTGGACATTCTTCTGGGTCAGCCAGCTCGGCATGCTGCCGGCAACGGTGGTTTACGTCAACGCGGGCACTCAGCTGGCCCGGATTGATTCCGCCGGGGACATCCTGTCTCCCGGGCTTATTGGTGCCTTTGTCCTGCTCGGCCTGCTGCCGCTGATCCTGCGCTGGATCTTGCGCGTTCTGCAAAGACGCAAGGTCTATCGCGGCCATCGGCGACCGCGGCAATTCGACTACAACCTGGTTGTTATCGGCGCCGGCGCCGCCGGCCTGGTCTCTTCGTATATCGGCGCCACCGTCGGCGCCCGCGTTGCCCTGATCGAAAAACATCGCATGGGCGGCGACTGTCTCAACACCGGCTGTGTGCCCTCCAAGGCCCTGATCCGAACCGCCCGGCTGATGGCCGACGTGCGCGACAGCGAGCGCTACGGCGTCAGCGAGGCCAGTGCCCGCCTGGAATGGCCGCAAGTGCAGGAGCGCATTCGCAGCATCATCAAGAAGATCGAACCGCACGATTCGCGCGAGCGCTATGAAGGCATGGGCGTCGAGGTGATCGAGGGAGAAGCGCAGCTGGTCGATCCCTGGACGGTCGAGGTCGGTGGGCGCCGCCTCACAGCCCGCGCCATTGTGCTGGCCACGGGAGCCGAGCCCGTCGTGCCCGCGCTGCCCGGCCTTGAAGACAGCAACTTTGTTACCAGCGACACCTTGTGGGACATGCCGGAACTGCCCGAGCGCCTGGTCGTGCTGGGCGGCGGCCCAATTGGCTGCGAACTCGCCCAGGCTTTTGCCCGACTGGGTTCCCGGGTCAGCCTGGTCGAAATGGGCGAACGCCTGCTGGCCCGGGAGGACAATGAGGTCAGCGAGCTGATTGGCAAGCGCTTCGTCGCCGAGGACATTGATGTGCGCCTGGGGCTACGCGCGGTTCGGGTCGAAGATAGCGCCGATGGCAAGCGCCTGATCTGCGCCGACAACGATGCCAATGAGCACGTCCTGCCCTTCGACCGCTTGCTGCTGGCCCTGGGCCGGCGCAGCCGAACCTCGGGCTTTGGCCTGGACAAGCTGGGCGTTGCCCTGGATGATGGCGGGCGCATCGTGGCCGACGGTTTCCAGCGCACCCGCTTCCCGAACATCTATGTCTGCGGTGATGCCAGCGGGCCGTACCAGTTCACCCACGTTGCCGCGCACCAGGCCTGGTCGGCAGCGGTCAATGCCCTGGTCAGTCCGTTCTGGAGTTTCCGCACCGACTACCGGGTCATTCCCTGGGTCACCTTCACCGACCCGGAGGTGGCGCGCGTAGGCCTGAATGAAGCCGATGCCCGCGAGCGCGAGATCGATTTCGAAGTGACCACCTACGGTATCGACGACCTGGATCGGGCCATTGCCGACAGCGCCGATCACGGCATGGTCAAGGTGCTGACTGCAAAAGGCCGTGACCGCATTCTTGGTGTGACCGTGGTCGGTGCCCATGCCGGCGAAATGCTGCCGGAATTCGTGCTCGCCATGAAGCACGGGCTGGGCCTGAACAAGCTCCTGGGCACCATTCACGTCTACCCGACCTTCAGTGAAGCCAACAAGTACGCGGCCGGAGAGTGGAAGAAGGCGCACAAGCCCGAGACTGCCCTGCGTCTGGCGCGCCGCTTTTTCAAATGGAGGCGCGGATGAGTAACACGCAAATCCACGAAGGGCGTACAGACAGCGGCCTGTTCTTTCGCCGCCATGGCGAGGCAAGTGGATCGGCGCTGGTGCTTTGTCACGGCCTGGCCAGCAACTCCAGTCGCTGGAACGAATTGGGGCGCAAACTGAAGCTGCCGTCGGGCTGGTGCCTGCTTTGTCCCGATCTGCGCGGTCATGGCCACAGCCAGCAGCGCGGTCGCCTGGACAGTGGGATCTGGATGGCCGATCTGCGCGAGCTGTTTGCCGAACAGGGCCTGGAGCGGGTGGTTCTGGGTGGCCATTGCATGGGTGCCAACCTGGCCCTGCGCATGGCCACGCACTACCCGGAATCGGTACAGGGCCTGATCCTGGTCGAGCCTATGCTTCCGCAGGCGCGCAAGGGCCGCATGCACGTCAAGAGCTTGCTGCGATGGCTGCTGCCGCTGCTGGCCTGGGTCGCGCGCGGCGCCAATCTTGCCGGTATTTCGCGTGGCCAGCGGCCCGTGCTTGACCTCGAGCAACTGGATCGCGAAACGCGCTCGGCCATGGCCCGCGAAGGCGGTACCCAGGCCATGACCAGCCGCTACGCATCGCCCCTGCCCGATCTGCAGTACATCCCGACAGCCTCCTACCTGCAAGCACTCAAGGAAACCCTGCGCCGGCTGCCACCATTGGAAAGGGTCACCCAGCCGGCTCTGGGGCTGGTTTCGAACGGCGGCCTGTTCGGCGATCCCGAGCTGACCCGACAAGCCCTGGCTGGCCTGCCAGACTGCCAGGTCGAAACGCTGGAAGCCGAGCACTGGATTCCCACCGAGCAGCCCGAGGCACTGCGTGAGCTGGTTTCTCAGTGGCTTTTCACTCGATTCGGTTAAGATATTTTGTTCACCAATGTCAAGGAGTTGTCCACGATGAGGAGTTTCTGCATTTCCGCGCTCGCCCTGATCATGACCGGTTTCGGTGCTTCAGCCGTTTCCAGCGAAGTGATGCGCAGCGAATACCAGGCCATTGCCGTCGAGAAGATCGCCGACGGCCTGGAGCATCCGTGGTCCATTGCTTTCCTGCCCGGCGGCGACATGCTGGTCACCGAGCGTCCCGGCTACCTGAATCGGATCGATGCCGACGGCAACAAGACGCGTATCAAGGGCACGCCTGATGTACACGTGCGCAACCAGGGCGGACTGATGGAAGTTGCCCTGCACCCGGACTTTGCCGACAACCGCTTCGTCTACCTGACCTATTCCAAGGCCAACGGCGATGACACGGCCACGGCGCTGGCCCGCGGACGCCTTGAAGGCGACGCGCTGGTCGACCTGGAAGACATCTTTGTCCAGGACCGCTATTCATCACCGGGTCGACACTACGGTTCCAAGCTGGCCTGGATGCCCGATGGCACCCTGTTGATGAGCATTGGCGATCGCGGCACCGAACCGGAGCGTGCCCAGGATCTGGGTGATCATGCCGGCAAGCTGCTGCGCCTGACCGAAGATGGCGGGGTGCCGGACGACAATCCCTTCGTCGGCCACGACGGAGTGCTGCCGGAGATCTACACCTACGGCAACCGCAATATCCAGGGGCTGCTCGTCCATCCGGAAACAGGGCAGATCTGGGCCACCGAGCATGGTCCGCGCGGCGGCGACGAGCTCAACCTGCTCGAGCCAGGCAACAACTACGGCTGGCCTGTGGTTTCGCGCGGCCTGGACTACCGCACCCAGGAACGCTATAGCAGCAAAGCCGTTTACTCCCGCGATGACATGGTCGAGCCGATCATCGACTGGACGCCTTCTCTGGCCGCCTCCGGTCTGGCCATCGTGCCGCAGGACAGTGACTTCGAGATGTGGCGTGGCGATCTGCTGGCCGGCGGCCTGCGCTCGGAGCAGATTCGCCGGGTCCACTTCGTTGACGGCATCCCCTGGCACCAGGAGGAGTTGATCCGAGGGCAAGTCGGCCGTATTCGCGATGTGCGCATCGGACCGGACGGGAATATCTACGTGGTCACCGATCACTCCGACGGCGCTTTGTACCGGATTTCCCCGGTCAATCGCTAAGCAACCGTGTCCGCACCGGCTGCGGCCAACAGCGACCGGCAGCGACCGCTGCTGGTCGCACTGACCGGCGGGATTGCCTCCGGCAAGACCGCCGTGTCAGATCGACTGGCCGCTCTCGGCGCCCAGGTCATCGATACCGACCTGATTGCACGCAAAGTGGTCGAACCCGGCCAGCCCGGACTTGCTGCAATTCTCGAGGCTTTCGGGAAAGAGGTGATCCGGGACGACGGGCGGCTTGATCGGGCCGAACTGCGGGCACGGATTTTCGAAGATGCCGCCAGCAGGCAGCGCCTGGAAAACCTGCTTCATCCGCTGATCAAGGCGCGTGTCGAACAAGACATTGCCACCAGCACGGACTCGCCCTATATCGTGCTGGTCGTGCCGCTGCTGGTCGAAACCGGCCTGTTTACCGACGCCGACAGAATCGTGGTTGTCGATGTGCCGGAAGCCACCCAGCTTGAGCGACTGACCAGGCGCGACGGCGGCGATGAACGCCAGGCCCGGGCCATTCTGGCCGCGCAAGCCTCGCGCCGGCAGCGCCTGGACAAGGCCACGGATGTCATCGACAACAGCGGCAGCCTGGCCGAGCTCCAGGCCCAGGTCGATAGCCTCCACGAAAGGCTGACAGGACTGGCAGAGTGATCGCTCTGATCGGCATTTATGGGTCTATCCGAATCTTGCAACAGACAGGGGGCCACCGGAAGCGGAGGTGGACTCAACTGCTCGTAGCGCATAGTCGCGACTTCGGGAAAAGAGGTTGGATGGGTAGAGGCCAGGTGCCGAGTGGCCGCTGGCAGGTTTGGGTTCATGCCCATACGCCTGGAGTCAATCCGAACATGGCCGCCGGGGACGTGGCCCCGGCCTACGCTGGTCAGGTAGGAGGAGGTTGGAAGATCAAGGAAAACAATCGCAAGGCCCTGCCTTTCAGCCTCCTCCCCCCTCTCGCAACGGGTGGTTTCCGGCCGATCAGGGCCTGGCCGGGTTGCGGAGTCCGGCGCAAACCTTTCCCCAA
>RECK01000082.1 GCA_007694055.1 Wenzhouxiangella sp. | reverse complement strand
CATACCTTCCGGCCAGTTCGGTATTGTTACATTTCAGATTTCGGATTCGGCTCAGCCAGATGATGTGATTTCACTTACGATCGTAGGGGAGAGTTATAGCGATCAAGACGGGAATGTTGTTCCGCCAGCTGGTAATTCTCAGAATGGCTCCATAACCGTAGTTGATGTAACTGCGATTCTGCGGGTATCGCCGACAGAATTGCAGTTTGGGAATACTTTCACTGGCAGTACTTCCTCGTTTGAGGAGATTACCATTGAGAATGAAGGTTCGGACGGGGTGATGCTTCAAGTGACTAGTATCAGCCTCACTGGGCCTTTTTCTCTGGCAGGCGGCGGCAGTTGTGGTGCAGTTCCTTTTTCCCTGGAAGATTCAGAAAGTTGTACGCAGCGAGTTGTCTTCGCGCCGATCGCAGATGGGCCTGCATCGGGTTCTTTGACTGTACACAGCGATGCAGATGAAGTAATCAATGCAACGGTGGATTTGAGCGGCGAAGGGATTCCACCTCCTGTCGAGCTGGTTTTTGGTCAGTCGCCGGACTACGGAGTAGCGGGTGGTCCCCTTTACGCCGGCGTTGTCGTTCACGTCTTGGATACTAATGGCGATTTATTCACATCAGACAATACTACGGTTGTGACAATGTCCTTTGCCAATGACCCAAGTGGCGTGGCTACACTGTCAGGTACGACTGCAGTATCTGTATCCAATGGCGTTGCGATCTTCAGCGATCTCAGCATTGATCAGGTCGGCAACGGCTTTGAGCTGCGCGCCAGTGACCAGGGCGGAACGCTGAGCTCTGGTGATTCGGATGACTTTGCCGTGCTGCCGCTTGATCTGTTCCAGGATCGGTTCGAACAGCCTGATTGACCCAGATCAGGTCAAGATCGCGATGAGGCCAGCCCGCCGGTATACGGCAGGCTGGCCTCAGCTTTTTGACTGCTGCGTTGGGGTCGGTACATCCGGGGCAAAGTCGAACGAATCGTAGAACAGCTGATCCTCTGCCGTGCCGGCATCGAGAAAGGCCAGTCTGGCACTGTGGACCATTGCCGGTGGGCCACTCATGTAGATGTCGAAGGGCGAAAGCTCAGGGTGAGCGCGCAGGACGGCCTCGTGTACGAAACCGGTCTCGCCGGTCCAGTCGCGATCCGGGTGGACGAGGACCGGGTGGAATCGCAAGTTATCCAGGTTTTCCTCCCAGCCCTTGATCAACTGGCTAGCGTACAGATCTGTCTGCTTGCTGACACCCCAAAACAGCTCGATGGGCCGGGAGTCACCGGCCTCGATCAATTCCTCGATCATGGACTTCAAGGGCGCGAATCCGGTACCCCCGCCCATCATGATGATGGGTCGCTCTGACTTGCGGCGGACAAAGAATGTCCCCAGCGGGCCTTGCAGACGCAGGATATCCTTCAACTGCATGCCGTCGAATACATGCCCGGTGAAACCGCCGCCGTCCACGTGCTTGATATGCAGCTCGAGGTATTCAGACTGGGAGGGTGCCGATGCAATCGAGAAGGCGCGTCGCTTGCCCTCAGGCAACAGGATGTCGACGTATTGCCCTGCCAGGAACTGCAAGCGCGCGGCCCGGGGCAGCTTCAGACGCAGGCACATGACTTCGGGCGTGTAGCGCTCCATGGATTCCACCCGGGCCGGCAGCGTGCGTACCGGGATATCGGCAACCTGCTCGATCTCGCGCGCCTCGATCCGGACATCACCTGCAGGCACTGCCTGACAGGCCAGGGCATAACCGGCGGCAATTTCTTCGGCACTTAGCGCTTCCGGGGGATTGAACGGGTATATGACCGGCCCGTCGACCAGTTTGCACTTGCAGCTTGAGCAGGTGCCGTTCTTGCAGCTGTAAGGCAGAACGATGCCCTGGCGCAGGGCGGCGGCCAGGATGGTTTCGCCCGGGCGGGCGCGGAACTCCTGGCCGCTGGGGTGAATGCGGATACGGCTTTGGGTCTGGGATACAGTCACAGGAAAATGTCGTCGTGGTTGGTTTGGAAAAGATTGGAGTTGTTCAGCTTCAAGGCTATGCTAACCTGCCGCACCAATATTGGACCAGATTAGTGCCTTTTGCGTGAAAGACTGGATTTGCCTGCATACGGCTGACAATCCCGCCGAAATCGGTTACGTGCGTGGTTTGCTCGAGGCCGAGGGTATCAGCACCAGGGCTCGCAGCATGGACTTGTGGGCCGCAGCCGTTGAGATCTATTTTGCCGAAGGTGCCCGCCCGTCAGTCTGGGTGCGCGTCGAGGACAGGGCTCGGGCGGCCGACGTGCTGGCACGCGCCGATCGTCGCGGCACCTCGGCAGACTGGACCTGCCCGAACTGTGGTGAGCGCCTCGAGGGTCAGTTCACCAGCTGCTGGAATTGCGATTGCCCGAGGCCCGATGGTGAGTGAACGCGCGCGTCTGGTGTCCTGGCGCCTGGTCTGGCGTATGCCGCTGCTGATGCTGCATGTCCTGGTCGGCATTCCGCTGATCCTGCTGACCTTCCTGCCCGGTTTGCGCAACCTGCCCGTGGGCCGTCGCCGCCTGCACCAGGTTTCACACGTGACCTGGTCGCGTTGCATGCTGCGAATATTCGGGATCCGGCTGGAACTCCATGGACGCCTGCCGGAAGGTCCCTGCCTGGTGGTGGCCAATCACATCAGCTGGATGGATATCGTCATGCTCCATGCGCTGTGGCCCATGTGGCTGGTGGCCAAGGCCGAGATCCGGGGCTGGCCGGTGATTGGCGTGGTATCCGAACTGGCCGGCACCTTGTTCATCCAGCGGGGCAGCGAGGCATCCCGGGCCCGGGTCAACCGGCGCATGGCGGCCTTGTTGCGCAAGGGCGAGCGAGTCGGCATCTTTCCTGAGGGTGGTATCAGGCCCGAGCGGGGCGTCGGGCGCTTTCATGCACGCCTGTTCGCGCCCGCGCTTCGAGCAGGCGTACCGGTGGTGCCGGTCGCGATCCGGTATTATGGCCAGACTGATTTGCACGAGATCATGGTGTTTGGCCCGGGCGAAAATTTTTTCGCCAATATCTTGCGACTGCTGGCACAACCTGGCTGCTCCGGACAACTGATGATCGGTGAGCCGTTGAGCAACGAGGCCGGCGGCCGCAGCGTCCTGGCGCGCCAGGCCCAAGACGTGGTAACCCGTTTTTATGAATCCTGACTCCAGAGTTGACGAGCTTCGTCCGTTCGCACCACGCGGGCTGCTTGGCAATGCGCATGTCCAGTCGTTGCTGACCTCCGGGCCGTGGCGCCGGCGGCGCGTTCAGCGCCAGGCCGCAGCTTACCTGGGCCGGAGCCAGCGCGAACTGGTCGAAACCGGGGATGGTACCCGGCTGCTTGGTTTTCGCAATTCAAGCCCCTCTGCTGAGCGCAGGGAAGCGCTGGTGATCCTGTTGCATGGCTGGGAGGGCAGCTCCGAGTCGAACTACCTGCTGTCGACCGCCGTGGCCCTGGATTCTGCCGGTTTCGATACCTTTCGCCTGAACATGCGCGATCACGGTACCTCCCATCACCTCAATCTCGAGCTGTTCCATTCGTGCCGGCTGGATGAGGTGCTCGACGCAGTTGGCCGTTTGCGTCAGTCCTACGGGGAGCGTCCGGTTTTTCTTGTCGGGTTTTCCCTGGGTGGCAATTTCACCCTGCGCGTGGCCCGGCAGGCGCCGGCGCATGGCTTCGAGCTGACTCGGGCAGTGGCTGTCAGTCCGGTAATCCGGCCTCGCCATGTGCTTGACGCCCTCGAGGGCGGTCTTTCGGTTTACCAGACCTACTTCGTGCGCAAGTGGCGGCGTTCACTGCGCATCAAGCAGGCCTTGTTTCCGGAACACTTTGACCTGGACGCCTGGTTCCGGATCAAGACCCTGCGCGGCCAGACCGACTGGCTGGTTGAACATCACACCAAGTTCCCCAATCTACACAGCTACCTGGAGGGTTACTCGGTGGCCGACGATTACCTGGCCGGCCTGGACACCTCAACGCTGATCATTACTGCGGCCGATGACCCCATTATTCCCGCGCGCGACTTCCATGAACTTCCGAGCGAGCCTGCGCTG
This sequence comes from Wenzhouxiangella sp., assembly GCA_007694055.1. Lineage (GTDB taxonomy): Bacteria > Pseudomonadota > Gammaproteobacteria > Xanthomonadales > Wenzhouxiangellaceae > Wenzhouxiangella. The sequence goes on along the minus strand of RECK01000082.1, from coordinate 5,901 downwards.
GCGCTGGACCTGCTGCCGCGCGGTGGGCACTGCGGGTTCATCGAGAACTGGCGCATGGACAGCTGGATTGAACAAAGACTGATCAAGGAACTATGGCCCCTGACCAAGCCCTGATGCAGCAGGCTCGAAGCCTGCTTTCCGCCGGCCGTGCCGCCGAAGCCGCCGATCTTTGCCTGCAAGGTCTGCGCGATGCACCGGCCGACCCGGCGCTGCTGACCCTGCTGGGGCGCTGTGACGAGGCGCGTGGTGACTTCGAAGGCGCCCTGTCGCGCCTGGAAAGTGCGGTCGCCGAGAATCCGGAGTACCTGGTGGCCCAGTTCCACCTGGGAAGATTGCTGGCCGCGGTCGGCAGGATGGAGGAAGCGCGCACTTGCTTTGATCATTGCCTGGCGCTCGACCCCAATCATGCGCCGGCCCGAACCCTGTCGGCGCGTCTTGACGCGCTGGCCGGCAACCGGGATCAGGCCATTGCGGGGCTGCGGACCGCCCTGCGTGCCGATGCCCGCCATGTGCCGGCCTTGTCGACCCTGGCCGAGCTGCTGGTCGAGGCCGGACAGCTGGATGAGGCGAACGAGCTGGCTTCACGGGCCCTGCGCATCAACCCGAGTTTGTCGACGGCACAGATGAGCATGGCCCGGGTGCTGCTGGCCCAGGGTCACCCGGCCTTTGCCGAGCAGTGCCTGCGCAATGCCAGCGAGTCCGCCCCGCAAGACCCGGCCCCATATTTCCTTCTGGCCCAGCTCAAAGGGCAGCAGGGTCAGTTTGAACAGGCGCTGGCAGCATTCGACGCGGCCAGGCAGCGCGGTCATGCCGGCCCTGAATTGCTGCTCGGTCGCGCGCGTTGCCTGCGCTCGCTGGGCCGTCATGAGCAAGCGCGTGAGCAGTACGAGGCGCTGGTCAGCCATGCCGAGGCAGCGCCTGCGCTGATTCTGGAGGCTGCCGAGTTCTGTATCGAGGCCGATTTGCCCGGGCCGGCGCGCGTGCTGCTGGCCCGGCCTGCAGTACGTCAGTTGCCGACCCGCATTTTGTTGCTTGCACAACTTGCCGAGCGCGAAGGCGATGTCGACCAGGCTCGCCAACTGGCCGAGACGCTGCACGACAGCGAAGCTGTCGGGGTCGCGACGGCCGCGCGTCGCCTGTCGGCCCGTCTTGCGCTGCTGGCTGATGACGGCAAGCAGGCCCTGGATGTGCTCGCCCCGCTGCTTGAACAGGCCGATTGCCCGGTGCCGGTGGTCTGGCTCGGTGCTGAAATCAGACAGTCGCTCGAGGACCATGAAGGGGCGGTCGCATCGCTTGAGCAGTTGCTGGCAAGGCCGAATCTTGGGCCCCCGGAAAAGGCCCGGACCCACTCCCGCCTGGTCACCGTGCTGGACCGCGCCGAGCGTTACCAGGAGGCATCGAAGCATATGCGGGCGGCCGAGTGGCGTGCGCCCGTGGTGGTGGGCAGCGCCCATGGGCCGGATGCCGAGGCCTGGCAAAAGTCGCTTGACGGCTTCGCCCAGGTTACTGTAGCCAACGATGGTCGGCCTCAGCCGATATTTGTTACCGGACTGCCGGGCACGGGACGTGAGCTGTGGCTGGCTGCGCTGGCTGCCAGTGGCCAGGTGCTGAGCCTGCCGCGGTCCGGCTTTGCAGAACGCAGGCGCCTGCTGGAAATCCCATCCGACCCGGCCCGGGTCGCCACCCTGGATGAAGCCGGTGCGCGCATGATCAGGCGGCGCTACCTGCGCGCGCATGGCCGGCTGGAAGCGCCTCGGTCGGTGTTGCTCGAGTCCGGTCTGGTCTCGGCCATCGACCTGGCCTGGTTGGCCCGCGTTTTCCCTGGCGCTACCGTGCTGGCGCCCACAGCCGAGGAGGCGGATCTGCGCATGCACTGGCGCCTGGCTGGCTACCGTGACCAGGGTCAGATGCTGTCGGCCTGGCAGTCCGAGCAAGCGCTGCTGGAGGATCTCCGTGCCATTGCGCCCATCGACTGGCAGGTTCTGCCGCTGGGTGACCTCTACCAGGATCCTGGCGGTGCCCTGGCGGCAGTGGCCGGACACCTGGGGCTGCAACCGGATGCCAACATGCTGTCGGCCATGGATCGGGCCCGCATCGAACTTGGCTACCGTGCGCCGGGCCACTGGCAGCACTACCGTTTCGAGGGTTGAGTGCTGTCATGACCCTGTTACACCGTTTGCCCACAATTCGGGTACGATTGCTTTTTTATCCAACCAGCCGCGCGTGATTCCCACTTTCCGCTCAGTCGCCCTGTTGGCGCTCGCTTTTCTGCTTGCCTCTTGTTGCCCGCAAGAGCAGCTGGATGAGCGCGGCTGGCCGAAGCAGCTGGTGCTGGGCCTGGTGCCGGCCCTTGAAGCGGAGGCTCTGGTCGACAACCTGGACCCGCTGACCGATCATCTGGAGCAAGCCCTGGGTATCCCGGTGCGGTCGTTCGTGCCGCAGGATTACACCGGTCTGGTCGAAGCGCTGGGATCCGGTCGGGCTGATATCGGCATGCTGCCGCCGTTTGCGGCCATGCTTGGGGAGCGCCGTTACGACATCGAGAGCATTCTCGTCTCGACCCGTCGCGGCGAGACCGGCTACCGGCCGCAGTGGATGACCCACGACAGATCGGTATGTGAGACTGAAATTCGCTATGAAGAGCGACTGTGTGATTCGCGTGTCCGGGGCCGGGAGAGCGTCACTCGGCGTTTCGCTTACTGCCAGGGCGATCTCGAACGCATGCGCGGTCAGTCCGTGGCCTTTGTTGACCCCAATTCCACTTCCGGCTTCCTGTTCCCGGCCGTGCAGTTGCGTGAGTTGGGTATCGATCACCAGCGCGACCTCAACAGCCTGTTTGTCGGCGGGCACGACGCCGTGGCTTTGGCCGTGTACAGCGAAGACACCCTTTTTGGCGTCAGCTACGACGATGTGCGCAACATGATTTGCGGGCAGTACCCGGATATTGGCGAAAAGGTCATTGTTTTCGAAAACGCACCCATGATCCCGAATGATGGTGTCCAGCTTCGTCCCGGCATGCCGGACGATCTGCGCCAGGCAATCAAGGACGCCTTCATTGACCTGGCCGAGTCGCAGGCCGACCTGCCCGACGACGAGAAAGTGCTCTGGGTGCTCTACGAGATTGACGGCTTCATTGAAACCCCCGAGGGTGTCTACGAGCCGGTTCGTGCCGCCTACGAACTGATGCGCAACTAGGCCGCTCTAGCCTGCGCCTGGAGATTGGATGAACAAGAATCAGGGTTCCATACGCTTTACTGACGGCAATATCGTTTACCCCAACGGGACGGTCGGCATGAAGGATCTCAACCTGGAGATTCGGCCCGGCGAGTTCGTTGTCATCGTCGGATCCTCGGGTGCGGGCAAGTCGACCCTGCTGCGGGCGATCAACGGTCTGAACCGCATGAGCTCCGGGACGGTGGAGGTCGATGGGACGATAGTGCCGCAGAAAGATGGCCGCGAACTGCGCCTGCTGCGCAAGCGCGTAGGCATGATTTTCCAGGACTTTCGCCTGGTCAAGCGCCTGACCGTCATGTCCAACGTGCTGATAGGACGCCTGGCCCATGTCCCGGGCTGGCGGGCCATGCTCAACCTGTGGCCTGTCCACGACAGGGAAGTGGCGATGAAAGCGCTGGAGCGGGTCGGCATTACCGAAAAGGCCTGGGTCAAGGCCAGTCAGCTTTCCGGTGGTCAGCAGCAGCGCGTAGGCATTGCCCGGGCGCTGGCCCAGGAGCCAGCCATCATTCTGGCCGACGAACCGGTCGCATCACTTGACCCGGTTACCACCCACCAGATCATGAAAGACCTGGTTCGGATCAATCGCGAACTCGGGATTACCACGCTGGTCAACCTGCACTTTCTCGACCTGGCCAGGCAGTATGGTCAGCGCATCATCGGGCTGCGCTACGGTGAGCTGGTCTACGATGGATCGGCTGCCAATGTGACCGACGAAGACTTCCGTGATATCTACGGTCGCGACTTCACCGAAGACGACGTGCTCGACGAGGACGCGATCGGCTGATGAGCGCTGCTCCTCCCAAACCAGCCCGCAACTGGCCGTTGCTGATTGGCACGCTGGGATTCCTGGTCGCCATGACCTGGTGGTCGGGGCATGGTATCGGGTTTTCGCTGAGTGAGTTGCTTTGCAACCTGACCGGTGGTCAGCGCCTGTTGCGGGAGTCCTGGCCGCCGGACTTCGCCTTTTTGCCGCGGCTGTACGGGCCATTCATGGAAACGATCTACATTGCCATCATCGGCACGGTGGTCGGCGGCATCCTGGCCATTCCCGTCGCCGTGCTGGCCGCACGCAACCTGACCCTGGGGAAGGTTGTGTGGTTTGCCGACCGCAATTTCATGAACATCCTGCGGACATTGCCTGACCTTTTCTGGGCCATGATGTTTGCCGCCGCGGTAGGCTTCGGCCCGGTTGCAGGTGCCCTGGCGCTGTCGGTGTTTACCATTGCCGTCATCTCCAAGCTGTGGTCGGAGTCGCTGGAGGCCATTGACATGGGCATGCCCGAGGCCGTGCGGGCCGTGGGCGGAACCTGGTTGCAGATGATCCAGTTCGGTGCCATACCCCAGGGTCTGCAGCATTACGTGTCCTACGCCTTGTACGCCTTCGAGCTCAACGTGCGCGCGTCCATGGTCCTGGGGCTGGTCGGTGCCGGCGGTATCGGCATGATCCTGGAAACCCAGCGAGCCAACTTTGAATACGAGCGCGTGACCATGATCATCCTGGCCGTTCTGGTCGCCGTTTTGATCATCGAGCAGATTTCCGAGTCCATCAGGAAGCGCCTGGCATGATCGCGAAACCGGGTTTGCTGCAACCACAAAAGCAGATCGGCTGGGCGACCTGGGCCACCTTCATCATTGCCGCGCTGTTTGTCTGGTCACTGATTGCCATCGAATTTTCACCCGGTCGGATGATTCAGGTCCCGGGTCAGATTGCCCGGGTGCTGTCGTTCTTCTATCCGGCTGACATGGCCTATGGCTGGAATGCGGTCCTGCCGGCGATCATCGAATCCATCCAGATTGCCTGGGTCGGGACCATCATCGCGGCCATCCTGTCGCTGCCGCTGGCCCTGTTTGGTGCGCGCACCCTGTTTCCGCGTGTCGCTCGCTTTGTCAAGCTGATCTCGGCGACGGCAAGAGCCTTCCCCGAGATCCTGCTTGCCATCTACTTCGTGCCCATCGTGGGTCTGGGCGCTTTTGCCGGCGCGCTCGCGATCGGGATTTCGTCGGTCGGCATGCTGACCAAGCTGGGTGCGGAAGTGGTTGAATCGATTGACTTCGGGCCGGTCGAGGCGGTTGAGGCCTCTGGTGGGTCACGGATTCTGGCCCTGCGCTATGCGGTCGTGCCCCAGGTGCTGCCCGAAATCGTCGCCCACTGGCTGTTCCGGTTCGAACTCAACATCCGCGCCTCGGCCGTGCTTGGCGTGGTTGGTGCCGGCGGGGTCGGTGGCGTCCTGCTCAATACCCTGCGCTACCGCCACTTCGAAAAGGCCGCAGCGGTGCTGCTGCTGACCATCATCGTGGTACTGATCATCGACATGGTCTCCGGCGAGATCAGGCGGAAGATCATTCGGGGGTGATGGTGCGGCGTTGCCGCGGGAGAACGGTTTCCGGGTTCCGGAAAAGATAGCTTTTACGGCAGCCCTTGGTTTGTTGACCCGAAAGTCTGAAGTCTGAAGTCTGAACCAAACCGTAAACCGGAAACCGGAAACCGGAAACCGGAAACCGTTAAACTCTGTAAACCACCACCTTCATGATGCCGGCAGTCAGGGCCATCAAGCCCTGGACCGGGGCGGGCAGGGTGCGGGCGCCTTGAGCGACGGCCATATCGGCGTGGCGGGCTTCGTCTTCTTTCATTTGGGCAACGATCGCGCGCGAGCGCTCGTCCGGGGC
>RECK01000181.1 GCA_007694055.1 Wenzhouxiangella sp. | reverse complement strand
TTGCGCCTGGAAACCAGTCGGCGTGGCCGGCACGTCATGTCCGGCATGCGCTATCGGTCCGCATGGTTGCAGCATCCGGCCCGGTATTCGCTCAATCCGATGCACGCGCCCCTGGGGGCAACCCCCGTCGAATGGGGAACCGGACATATTCCAGCGCTGATTGACGAGGTCTTGCCCGGTCGCTGGGAACGGGCTGTTCGGCAGCGCTTCTGGGCGGGCAGGGCGGATATTGATGATCTGCATGCGGTACTCGGCGATTCCCGAAGCGTGTGGCGCATAGGCGCGATGGAGATCCTGCCTCCGGATCATCCGCAGCCCGCACTGTCGTCGCAGGTTCGCATGGCTGACATCAAGGGAATCATGGATGAGGTCAAGCGCACCGAAGCCCATCTGGATCCTGATCTTGCAGCACTGGCGCGCCTGCAGGCTGGTTCTTCAGCCGGTGGCGCACGCCCCAAGGTGACTATTGAACATGAAGGTGCCTGGCTTGCGAAGTTTTCCAGAAGTGACGATGCCTTCTGCCACCCCCGGGTTGAACACGCCTGCCTGCTGCTGGCCGGGCGCGCCGGCCTTGAGGTGCCGGAAAGCCGTGTCGAGACGGTTTCCGGCAAGGATCTGCTCCTGGTGCGGCGTTTCGACGTCAGCGAACACGGCGGCAGGCGGGGGATGGTGTCTGCCAACGCCTTGCTCAAGGACCCTCGGCAACAGCGCGATCCGGGTCATGCCGGGTATGAGGACGTGATCGGCTGTGTGCGCCGGCTCAGTTCGCGGGTGGAAAAGGATTTGAAGCAACTCTACGCACAGATGCTTTTCAACGAGGCGATCAACAACCGGGACGACCACCTGAAGAACTTTTCCTTCATCCTGGAGCCGGGAAGCGTCGAGCTTTCACCGGCCTATGACCTGGTGCCCAGCGAAGCGGTCGGCGCGTTTCCGCAACTGGACTTCAAAAAACGCCCGGCGTTACCGGTGCCGGCTACTGACGAGGCCGTGGGTGCTGGTTCAGCGTTTGGTCTGACAACCGCCGAAGCCAGGCAAATCAATGATCGTATCGCAGCAGCGCTTGCCGATATCCGCAGCGTGATGGATGAGGCTGGTCTTGAGGAATCGGACCGACGTTTTCTGATTCAGCGATTACCAATTCGGTTTCGGCAGGTCGGTTTAGCTGGCTGAGCGGTCACCGACGGGGCTATCAGGGCACTTCACTAGGGTTATCCTTTAGTTCGCATAATGTATATTATGTATAATTAAGGATGAGGCTGGGCTGATGTACCCTGCGATATGGATAGCCGGCGCTGCATTCATTCGAGCCAGAGTTTGGTTAACTTAATGCATCTAATACAGATAGTTAAGAACTCTTTCTAGATTTGTTCTAATTTATATGTCCTTGATCTGGCTTTCCAAGCACGGTCAGCACGCTTGACGAGTGCCTGAGCGACAACAAGTGCGCGCGGCGCTGACCTAGGTGCTGGTTGGGCGTCATGCCGGTACGTGAGTTGACTCGACCGTTCCGGAGGCGATTGCAAGGATAAACTATGCGAAACTCACAGGCCGGAAACCCTTGGAGCACATTGTCGAAACCATGACCAATCAGGCAAAAGAAATAGTAGTCGCTGTGGATGGCTCGGAAAATGGCTTGCGGGCGCTGCGTGCAGCAGCCGATCTGGCCGATGCCACGGGTCGTGACTTGGCCTTGCTCTATGTCTATCCGTACGGACGCGCCGACCAGCGGCCGGCCGAATTGGCGGCGGTCAGCGAATCAAGCTTTGAATCTCACAAGGAATCGGTTTCCAGGGCGGTGTTCGAGGCGGCCATCGCCGAGCTGGGATCGCGGCGGCGGCCGCTCAAGCGCTATTTGCTTGTCGGCGATCCGGCCTCGGAAATCATCAGTTTCATGGCTGAAAATCCGGCTACGCACCTGGTGCTTGGTCGTCGCGGCCTGTCAAAATTCAAGGCGCTGATCATGGGCAGCGTGACCCAGAAAGTCACCCGCCATGCCAATGGGCTGGTTACGGTTGTAACCTGAGGGTCAACCCTCCTGCCCTTGACTCACCCGCACTTGGAATAGCCGCAGGCCAGGCAGGTCTGGCAGCCGTCGAGTACGACCATGGCCTTGGTGTTGCACTTGAAACAGACGGTCGCCGAGACCGGGTAGCTCGCTTCTCCCGGTACGCTGTGCACGGTGGCGGCAACGGGCTGCGAATCACTCAGGGTTTTTTTTTCCGCCGCTTCCTGTTCCCTTGCTTCGTATTCGGCCCGCTTTTGCTCCAGGATGAGCTGCTGCTGTTCGCTCATTTCATCAGGCTCCAGCAGCCCGATGCGCTTGAGGTGGTGCTCGACCACGGCACCGATATCGGCCACGATTGACGGCACGAAGCGGCCGCCCGGCTTGAAGTAGCCGCCCTTGGGGTCGAACACGGCCTGCAGTTCTTCCGACAGGAAGGTTACGTCACCGCCCTTGCGGAAGACGGCGGACATGACCCGGGTCAAGGCCACGATCCACTGGAAGTGGTCCATGTTCTTGGAGTTGATGAAGATCTCGAACGGGCGCCGCTGTTCGTGCTCGGTGCCGGCGTTGAGGATGATGTCGTTGATGGTGACGTAGAGCGCGTGGTCATCCAGCGGCGTGCGAATCTTGTAGGTCGCACCTTCCAGGCATTCCATGCCCTCGGGCCGCTCGAGCTTTTCATGCATGCGGATGATTTCGGCTTTCTTGCCGACTTTCTTCTCCGCCTGATGGGCTTCTTCCTTCTTCTGGTCACGGACCTGGTAGCCCACGATTTTCTTGTCGATACGCACAGTCATGATCAGAACTTCCCGTAGTAGCCCTCTTTGAGGGCATCAAAGAGATTGGCGGCGGTGTGGGTTTCGCCGTCGTATTCCACTTCCTCGTGACCCTTGAGTTCCATGGTCGAGCCGTCTTCGAGCTCGAACACGTAGGTGGTGGCCTCGAGATCCTTGTCGGTAACCAGTACCCCCTGGAAGGCTTCCGGATTGAAGCGGAAGGTGGTACAACCCTTCAGACCCTGGTCCCAGGCGAACATGTAGATGTCCTTGAAGTCCTCGTAGGGATAGTCGGTGGGCACGTTGGCGGTCTTGGATATCGACGAATCGATCCATTTCTGGGCGGCCGCCTGGATGCTGACGTGTTCTTTCGGTGTAATGCTCTCGGCGGTCACGAAGTAATCCGGCAGCTGTTCTTCCGGATCTTCCGAGTACGGCATGGCTGCCGGATTGACCAGGGTCCGGTAGGCCAGCAGCTCGTAGGAGTAAACGCTGACCTTTTCCTTGCTCTTGCGGCCCTCGCGAATCACGTTGCGGTTGTAGTGATGGGCGAAGCTGGGCTCGATGCCGTTGGAGGCGTTGTTGGCCAGGGAAAGCGAGATGGTGCCGGTGGGTGCGATCGAGGTGTGGTGACTGAAACGCGCGCCGGTTTCAGCCAGGCGATCGACCAGCTCCGGGGCAACCGAGGCGACTTTCTGCATGTAACGGCTGTAGCGTGCGTGCAGAATCCGGCCCGGCACGCGATCACCCGGCTTGTAGCCGTCGCGCACCATCTCCGGGCGCAGCCTGAGCATCTGCGGGGTGACTTCGAACTCGTCGTTCATGATCGGAGCCGGCCCTTTTTCTTCGGCCAGTTCCAGCGCCACTTCCCATCCGGCCACGGCCATTTCGCGTGCGACCTGTTCGGTGAACTCCATGGAGTCCCCGCGCCCGTACTGCTTGCGCAGCATGGTCAGCGTGGACCCAAGACCCAGGAAACCCATGCCGTGGCGACGCTTGTATTCGATCTCGCGTCGCTGCTGTTCCAGTGGCAAGCCGTTGATTTCCACAACGTTGTCCAGCATGCGGGTGAAGATCTTGACCGTGCGGCGGTACTCGTCCCAGTTGAACCGGGCCTGTTCGGTGAACGGCTCCTCGACGAAGCGGGTCAGGTTGACCGAGCCCAGCAGGCAGGCTCCATAAGCCGGAAGTGGCTGCTCGCCACAGTTGTGGGCGTGCAGTCCATTACCGTCAAAGGTATTGATGCCGGGGATCTGAACGTCGAAAACGTCCTCGACGCCGTCGTCTTCGACGGCGACCACGCGGGCGACGAAGCGCTCGCGGTTGAGTCGGCGGGAATAGCTGGCGAGCAGGCTGTCCAGAAGCGCCTTTTTGGCGCTGTCGGCAAAGCCGACACGCTCGCTGTAGCGCTGAATATTCTCACCACTGATGACCAGTTCATGCTGGGCCCGGGTTGGATACTCCCGTTGGCCGCCCTGCCCGTCCGGCAGCATGCTGCTGCCAGCTGGACGGCGGTTGCAATAAATGCTTGAGTTGACTCCCAAGCGCAGCAGCATCCGTTGGACTGCCTGCAGGCGATCGAGGTCAGACTGGGACAGGCGAACACTAACGCCCTTGGCCTGGCTGCCCTGCACGCTGCCGTCGGCATCGAAAAGACCGCGCAGGAAGCCGCAGTAGGCCTGCGATGAGGACTGTTCCAGTGCCGGGGTTATTCGCTTGTCGCCAGGCGCCATGCCCATGTTGATGGCCAGTTCGCGCAGGCCCGCGGTCGCCAGTCGGTATTCGCCGCGACCGGGCACCTTTTGCCAGCCGGAGAAGTCGGCTCGATGCGGCATGGTCCGAGCAGCTGCTTCGGCAGCCGCCATGATCGCGCTCGCACCCGATACATGGGAATTTCCGTTGACGACCTGGGCATCTTCCCAGACCGACAGCACGGCCTTGTCGGATTTCAGGGTGCCGTCACCGACCAGCAGTCCGAGCAGGTAGCCCTGGTTTTCATCCAGTGCGCCTGGCCAGTTCAGTTCGCCGCCGTGGTTATTCAAAAGCACGCGATCACCCTGGCAAAGCTGGGCAGCTTCGCACCACTCGGTATCGGTGCGGTAGCGGGTAAAGGTAGTGACCCGGCGGACGCGGTGATCATGAGTCAGCCTCAGTTCGTGACCTTCCGCGGTGCGCAACTTGACCACGGGCTTGGATGCCGTGCGGAAAAAGCCTTGTGGTCCACTGGCGTGGGCCTGGCCGTCGACCACGGCAGCGAACGCCTTGCCGAGCAGATCGCTCACCTGGCGCGGTCCCTGGACGGTCTGAACCCAGGTGTCGGCGGTAACACAGGGATTGGTCGCGCGAATGTTTTCGCACCACCAGTTGTTGTTCTGCTCGTTGATGCGATCGACCAGGACGAAGCCGGGTTCGGCAAAGTCGTAGGTCGAGCTCATGATCATGTTCCACAAGCGTCGCGCCGGCACCTTTCGGTATATCTTGCAGGCGATCAGGCCTTCGGGGTTGCTGACATAGCCCGCGCTGCTGGGCCAGTCGCGCCAGACGATCGTTTCGGCATCGTTGAGATCGAGATCGTCGACCTCGCTGTCGAGGACGGGAAAGACCAGCGGCCAGTCCTGGTCATCGCGAACGGCCTTGATGAAGTCGTCGGTAATCAGCAGCGAGCAGTTGAACTGGCGCAATACGCCGTTTTCCCGCTTGGCCCGGATGAAGTCCATCACGTCCGGGTGGGAAATGTCGAAAGTGGCCATTTGCGCGCCGCGCCGCCCCCCGGCCGAGGACACGGTAAAACACATCTTGTCGTAGATGTCCATGAACGACAGCGGCCCCGAGGTATAGGCGCCGGCGCCGGACACGTAAGCGCCCTTGGGGCGCAGGGTGGAAAACTCGTAGCCGATGCCACAGCCGGCTTTCAGGGTAAGTCCGGCTTCATGCACCTTGCCGAGAATATCGGCCATGGAATCGCCGATCGTGCCCGAGACCGTGCAGTTGATGGTGGACGTGGCCGGTTTGTGCGCCAGCGCGCCAGCGTTGGAAGTGATGCGGCCGGCGGGAATAGCGCCCCGTCGCAGGGCCCACAGGAACTCCCGGTACCAGTGCTGCCGGGATTCCGGCGTGGTCTCGACATCGGCCAGAGCGCGCGCCACGCGCTTGTAGGTGTCGTCGATCTCGACGTCGATGATTTCCCCCGTTTTGGACTTGAGGCGGTACTTCTTGTCCCAGATGTCCAGGGATGCTTCCTGGAAGGCAATCTCGGGAAGTGCCGCAGTCAAGGCTTCTGCCGAAACGCTCATGCCGCAACCTCTTGAATGTAGATACTTGTTATGAGTTATGCACAGGTTGCTACGATACTTGTCCACAACCTGTTGTGTCTGATACTGACGCCGGGCACAATATGTTGTGCCGACTACATAAGATACGCCCTTATCCACATGGAATCAAGCCAATCGTGAGCCAATCGTGAGAGACCCGGAGCAAACACCCCCTGCCCTGCTGAATGTCGTCTTGTTTCAGCCCGAAATTCCTCCGAATACCGGCAATATCATTCGTCTGTGCGCCAATGCACCGGCGCGTCTGCACTTGATCGGTCCGCTGGGTTTTGTGCTCGACGATCGGCGCCTGCGTCGGGCGGGGCTGGATCACAGCGACCGGGCCCGGATCAGCCAGTATCACAGTATCGATCAATGCCTGGACGCACTGCCTTCAGGCCGCTGGCTGGCGTTCTCGACCCGGGCCAGGCGTTGCTACAGTGAATGGCAGTATCAGCCGGGTGATGTCTTGCTGTTCGGGCCGGAAACCCGGGGACTGCCGGACCAGGTGCTGGATCGATTCGAACCTGACCGGCGTTTGCGGATTCCGCAGCAAGCCGGCTCCAGGAGCCTCAACCTGTCAAATTCAGTGGCTATCGCAGTCTATGAAGGCTGGCGCCAGCTGGGTTTTGCCGGGCGTGCCGGCGACGGTGAATGACCGGTCCTTGAGTCCAGTGGCCAGGTCTTCGAGAGTAGCTGGCAGGTCAGTCAGGCGCTATTCGGTTTCGCGCTTGAGGTCCCGCTCCATCAGCATTGTCACGCCTTTGCGCGCGCTCCAGCCTTTGAACAGGATGCCGTGGACTTGCTCGGTGATGGGCATATCCACGCCGTAACGCTGGGCCAGCCGCATGGTCTCCTCGGCAGTCTTCACGCCTTCAACCACCTGGCCGATTTCGGCCACGGCCTCGTCGACCGTCTGGCCGCGTCCCAGGGCCAGGCCCAGGCGCCGATTGCGTGACAGGTCGCCGGTGCAGGTCAGGACCAGGTCACCGATGCCGGCCAGCCCCATCAGCGTTCGTGGATCGGCTTTGAGGGCCTTGCCCAGGCGCATGATTTCGGCCAGCCCGCGGGTGATCAGCGCGGCCCGCGTATTGGCTCCCAGCCCCATGCCATCGGCCATGCCGCAGGCGACGGCAAGCACGTTCTTGATCGCACCACCCAGCTCGGCGCCAACGATGTCGGCCGTGTAGTAGGCGCGAAACCCTGAGCCGTGCAACAGTGCCGCCCAGGTGGCGCCGAAATCGGGTGTACTGGCAGCCACGGTGACGGCGGTCGGCAGGCCGGCGGCGACGTCGCGGGCAAAGGAAGGTCCGGTGACCAGCGCCAGGGGTACCTCGGGTCCGAGCCGCTCTTCGGCGACTTCATGCAGCAGGCGACCACTGCCCGGTTCGAAACCCTTGGTGGCCCAGGCCAGGCCACACTCTTCATCAAGGTGAGGACGAATGCGATCCAGGGTTTCCGGAAAAGCATGTGAAGGGACCACCACCAAGACACGCTGGCCGTGGGCCAGCGCTTCGTCCATATCTGCCGTGACCGTGATGTTGCCGGCCAGTGGGAATTCAGGCAGGTAGCGCAGATTCACGCGTTGCCGCTGCATCTGCCGGGCCTGCTCCGGATCACGTGCCCACAGATGGACATCATGGTCAAGTCGGGCCAGCTGCATGGCCAGGGCGGTTCCCCAGGAACCCGCCCCCAGCACGGCAACGCGCGTGGTCACTGCGGTGTTTCGCTCGGCGCTGCCTGTTCGCCACCCTGGGCCTGCGCTTCAGCCATGCGCTGGCGGAAGACGGCTTCGAAGTTGATCGGCTGAATCGGCGGCAGGTAGAAACCGCCGGCCTGGACCATGTTGGCAACCTGGGTGCGGTTGTAGGGGAACAGCACGTTGGGGCACAGTACGTTGACCACGTACGGAAGCTGTTCCTCGCTGAAGCCGGAGAAATGGAACAGGCCACCGTACTGGACCTCGCAGATGAAAGCGGTCTTGTCGCCCTGCTTGGCCGTCACGGTGACGGTCAGGATCACTTCCCAGCGCCCTTCGCCAATCTGGTTGGTGCGCTGGGCCAGGTTCAGGTTGATGTCCGGCTGGCCCTGGCTCTGCTCCAATTCGTGCGGTGAGGGAGCCTCGTAGGAGGCATCCTTGAGATAGACGTGCTGGACGACCATTTGCGCGTTCTGTTGCTGCTGGTTGCCGCCCTGTGCGGCGGCTTCAGGAGTCTGGTTTTCGTCTGCCATGGTTGAGAAATTCCTAGTCTGTTAGGCGAATGGGGTAGAGACGATGGCCGTCAGCTTCAATCCGGTGACGACTGTTCGGTCTCGGTCGATTTTTTCTTGCGTGGTTTGCCCGGCGCGACGCTGCGATCCTTCTTCTTGACCGCTCCCTTCTGGCGGCTGACCGGCTGCTGGTCAGCGACCCACTGGGCCAGGCCGCCGGCCAGTACGTTGACCTGGGTAAAGCCCATGCCGACGAGTCGGTTGGCGATCTGCGGCGATGCCTGTCCGTTCTTGCAATACACCAGCACCGGCCGCTCGCGCTGCTTGAGCAGTTCCTTGTTACCGGCCTCGACTCGCGAAGGGGTAATGTTGACGGCGTTGATGATGTGGCCCTTGGCGTAATCAGCGCTGCTGGAGGCGTCGATGATCAGTGGATCCTCACGGTTGATCAGGCGGACGGCTTCGGCGGTGCCCAACTCTTTCCATTTGCGAGCCAGGCGCGCGACCTCCCACGCCAGCCAGGCAATGAGTACGGCGACGAACAGGCCGGACAGGATCAGATTGTTGCCGATGAACTCGAGGAACTGTTCCATATGGACGCGTAGCAAACCAAAGCCCGCCATTATCCAAGAAATCCGCTGTCGATGCCAGCCGGCTTGAGCCGGTCTTAGCGCGGATTGTGAAATAATGCTTGAAGGGCGTTCCGGGTGGCCTGCTCTGCGGCGCCACCCCAACTTCAGAAAGTTGTCGAGGATTGTCACCCAAATTATTGAATTGCATGTGTAAATGGACAAGGTGAACTGAAGATGAGTCGCAAAAAGCCGCTGACCCTGTTGATTCTTGACGGCTGGGGTCACCGCGAGCCTGCCTCGGACAATGCCATCAGTGAAGGCAAGACTCCGAACTGGGACCGACTGTGGTCGGAATATCCGCACGGACTTCTGCAAACCTCAGGCGAAGCCGTCGGTTTGCCGCAGGGGCAGATGGGGAACTCGGAGGTCGGCCACATGAACATTGGCGCCGGTCGCATCGTCTACCAGGAGCTGACCCGGATCAGCAAGGCCATCGAGGACAAGGAGCTGGAAGAAAACGAAGCCCTGGTCGAAGGCCTGGCGCTTGCCCGCAAGACGGGCAACCGTGTCCACATCATGGGCCTGCTTTCCCCCGGCGGCGTTCACAGCCACGAAGATCATCTGCTGGCCGTGGTCGACATGGCGGCACACAGCGGTGTGCCAGGGGTTGCGGTTCATGCCTTTCTGGACGGCCGCGATACGCCGCCGCGCAGTGCCGAACCATCCATCAAGCGTCTGGAGACAGCACTGGCCGGCCATTCCAGCGCCAGTCTGGCATCGGTCAGCGGACGCTATTACGCCATGGATCGCGATCAGCGCTGGGAACGGGTCCGGCGCGCCTGGGACGCCATCGTGGCAGCCCGGGCGGAATGCCATGCCGATTCAGGTACGGCGGCCCTGGCCGCGGCTTATGAACGGGACGAAGACGACGAATTCGTACAGCCTACGCTGATTGGGTCAGGCTGCCGAATCGAGGATGGCGATGTCGTGATCTTCATCAATTTCCGTGCCGACCGGGCGCGCGAGCTTTGCCAGGCACTGGTTTCTCCGGATTTCCAGGGATTCGAGGCCAGGCGCCCTCATCTTGGCGCCCTGGTCACCATGACCCGCTACCAGGATGATTTGCCGGCCCTGGTTGCATTTCCGCCGACGCGGATGGAAGACCTGCTCGGTGAGGTGTTGTCGCGTCATCAACTGCGTCAGCTGCGTATCGCCGAAACCGAAAAATATGCCCATGTGACCTACTTCTTCAACGGCGGAGAAGAGACCGTTTTTGACGGTGAGGAACGTGAGCTGATCCCCTCGCCCAAGGTCGCCACCTACGACCTCAAGCCGGAAATGAGTGCACCTGAACTGACTCGCCGCCTCGTCGAGGCCATCGACGGTGGTCAATTCGATGTCATCGTGGCCAACGTGGCCAATCCGGATATGGTCGGGCATTCCGGCAAGTTCGAAGCGGCCGTTGCGGCCGTGGAAGCGGTTGACCAACTGCTCGGGGCGGTGGTTGCCGCGACCGAGAAGGTCGACGGCGAGATCTTGATCACAGCCGATCATGGCAACGTGGAGCAGATGAGTGATCCGGACTCGGGTCAGGCTCATACCGCTCATACCACCAATCTCGTGCCCCTGGTCTACGTCGGTTCGCGCCAGTTTCAACTGGCCGAGCGCGGCAGCTTGCGCGACCTGGCGCCGACCATGCTCAGCCTGCTTGGCCTGGAAGTGCCCAAGGCCATGAGCGGGCAATCGTTGCTGAATTGAGAGCGCTGCTCCTGCTTGCCCTGAGCGGCCTGCTGGCTGTGCCCGGGTCGATGGGGCTTGTGCGTGCCGATACGGTCGATCGGGTCGAACTGGAGGCGCAGCTGGACGATATGCGCGCCCAGATCGAGCTCATCCGCCAGCGCCTGGGTGCCTCGCTGGGCGAACGGGACATCGTGCTCGATCAGCTGGCCGAAAGCGAGCGGACCGTGTCAGCCGCAGAAAGAGCCCGGCGCCAGACGCTGGATTCGATCGAGGAGCAGCGCGCCGAGCTTGCCCGGCTGGCTGCAGAGCAGGCCGAGCTGAACGACCGGATGGAAGAAAACACCTTGATTCTGAGCGGACAGCTGGCGCTGGCCTACCGCCAGGGCAATGCTTCCAGGCTGCGGTTGATTCTTGGCCAGGACGATCCGCGTCCGCTCAATCGAAGCCTGGCCTATCACGGCTACCTGACCCGGTCGCGGTTGGCGTCAATTCGGGCCCTGGCCGTGACCGTGGAGGCGCTGGATGTCAATCGCCAGGCAGCGCTCGAGCGCCAAGCCGAGCTTGAGCGCCTGGCCGAGCGGCAACAACAACTTATCGACAGTCTGCAACTTGCCCGGAATGAGCGGGAGCAGGCCCTGGAGCGCCTGGAACAGCGCATCCTTACGCGCCAGGAGGAGCTGGCTGGGCTGGAAAGCGCCGCGGCCGAGCTGGCGGCCCTGATCGACGAACTGGCCCAGGCCCTGGCCGATATCCCGCCGGAAATCGAAGTCACCCCGATCGCCGAGATGCGGGGGCAGTTGCCCCAGCCGGTGCGCAGCAGCACCGTGCAGCGCCGTTTCGGTGACCATCGGGCCGGAGACCTGGTCTGGAACGGCTGGCTGTTCGAGGCGGCAGCCGGATCGGAAGTCATGGCGGTCGCTTATGGACGCGTTGCCTATGCTGACTGGCTGCGGGGCTACGGGCTGATCCTGATCATTGAACATGGCGATGGTTTCATGTCGCTTTACGCCCACAACGAAGCGCTGCTTCGCGATGTGGGCGACTGGGTTCGTCCGGGTGAGGTCATTGCCACGGTCGGTGATTCGGGCGCAGCCGGACAGACCGGCCTGTATTTCGAGCTGCGTCGCAATGGCCAGCCAATCAATCCGGCCGGCTGGTTGCAACGATGAATTGGCCCCGGAAAGATGATAGATTTCAGGTCTGTCGAGACCACTGTGACTTATGTCCACCGACCTGACCCATTGCTTGCGTTTTTTGCTGACCGGCCTGCTGGCCGCAGCACTGCTGCTGGGCACGCTGCCCGTGCGCGCCGGGCAGGTCAGCCTTGAGGATCTGCGCGCCTTCGCCGATGCCTGGGGCTACATCAAGGCCCATCACGTGGACGATATCGACGATCGCAAGCTGCTGGAGGCCGCCATTCGGGGCATGCTCTCGGAGCTGGATCCGCACTCGAACTGGCTCAGCCCCGATGAGTTCCGAAATGTCGAAGAGC
Source organism: Wenzhouxiangella sp. (assembly GCA_007694055.1). Classification (GTDB taxonomy): domain Bacteria; phylum Pseudomonadota; class Gammaproteobacteria; order Xanthomonadales; family Wenzhouxiangellaceae; genus Wenzhouxiangella. The sequence continues at coordinate 25,256 of RECK01000181.1, read as the reverse complement.
AGGCTTCCGGGCGCTATGGTGGCCTGGGCATTCGCATTTCGGTGCAGGAAGATCACCTGCGCGTGATCGACGCGATGCGGGATTCTCCGGCCAAGCGCGCCGGTCTCATGCCGGGTGATCGCATCGTCGCCATCGACGACCGGGCGCTGACATCGGAAAATACCGGCCAGGCCACGACCTGGCTGCGCGGCACGCCCGGCACGGACGTAGACCTGATCGTCGAGCGCGATGGGGAAAAGGACTCGCTGCGCTTTGCCCTGCGCAGGGAAATCATTCATCGCAACAGCGCCACGCTGGAAACATTGCCGGGGGGGTACGCGGTCATTCGATTGCGCCAGTTTCAGCAGAACACGGCCACCGAGCTGGATGACATTCTGGCCGAGCTGGAGCGGGAGGAGGCACGGCCAGCCGGGCTGGTACTGGATCTGCGGGATAATCCCGGCGGCATGCTTCATGCCGCGGTAGCCGTTGCTGATCGTTTTCTATCCGACAAGCTGGTTGTCTACACCGAAAGCCGCAACGCGGAGGAAAACCTGAGCCTGTCCAGCCATGCCGGCGAGAACCTGGCCGGGGTGCCGATGGTGGTCCTGGTCAATCAGGCCTCGGCTTCGGCCTCGGAGATCGTTGCCGGCGCCTTGCAGGATCATGCCCGGGCCATGATTCTTGGCGAGCCGACTTTTGGCAAGGGTTCGGTGCAGACCGTATGGCCACTGCGCAATGGCGGCGGCATTCGCCTGACCACGGCACGCTATTTCACCCCGCTGGGACGATCCATCGAGGAATTCGGTATCGAACCCGATGTCCGCGCCAATCCGGCCAGGCATGCCGACCTGCCGGATGGACAAGACCCGCTGGTCGAGGAAGCCCTGGCCCTGTTCCGCAGCGCCGAACGCCTGTATCGCGGTAGTGGGCAGATCGAGTAATGAAGTCGCTGGTCAGGGGGAGTATCGGTGTGACGCTGGTTTGCCTGTGGCTGAGCCTGGCTGCGGAGACGCCGCGCATTGCCATCGTGATGGACGATCTGGGTTACCAGGACCGGCTCGACCAGGCCATCATGGCACTGGACTCCAGGGTGACCGTGGCCATCATTCCGGAGTCTCCAGGTGCCAGGCGCCTGTCCCGGCAGGCCCGCACCCAGTACCGCGAAGTGCTCATTCATCTGCCCTTGGCCGGGCTGTTCCAGGATGACTGCGAGCCGGCCCTGACCTGCGTGGGGCTGGACTGGCCGGCAGAGAAAATGGCCTTGCACCTGGCCGATGCGCTGGCCCGGGTGGAAGGTGCGGTCGGTATCAACAATCACCAGGGCAGTCGTTTCACCCGGGATTCCGAGGCCGTATCGATGCTGATCGACGGGCTTCGGCGGATCAACTCGGAACAAGGGCGCAACCTGTTCGTGCTTGACAGCCGCACCGCTCCGGACACGGTGCTGGAAAGGAAAGCCCTGGCCGCCGGGCTGTCCGCGACGCGGCGCCACGTCTTTCTCGATCACTTTCCCGATCCGGACAGTATTGCCGATGCCTGGACCCAGCTGCTCGCGATGGCGCGCCGTCACGGATACGCCGTTGCCATTGGCCATCCGCGCAATGAAACCCTGGCGTTTCTCGAGCGGGCGCTGCCGGAACTCGAGGGTCAGGGCTTCGAGCTGGTGCCGGTTTCGGACCTTGCCCGTCGCAAGACCCTGGTGACCGGCCTGGAGACTCCGCCCTACCCCGTGTCCCGGTAGCCGAATACCGGGTCGAGGTCGTTGTTGACGCGGGTTTCGATCCAGTCCAGCAGTTCCGGCTCCGCTTCAAGGTCATTCCGGTAACCACCGACCTGGGCCCGCCGCACCTTGCGCATCTCCGGGTCGGTGGTACTGCGCAGCCGCAGGGAGTTGTTCTGGAAGTAGTTCTTGCTTTCCAGCTTGCGCATGTTTTCAAAATCGCCGAAGGCGACGGTCCTGGCGATTTCCTCTTCGCTAAACGGCGCTCCGATGAAGTCGGTAATGCGGCGCAAGGTGGCGGCGGTGTCCAGGCGCAGGTCCTCGTAGCGCACGATCAGTGCATCGTCGCGCTGCTTGAGCTGCATGGCCCAGAAGTTGTGGTATCGAATCAGCCAGGGCAGGCCGAAGTCGGGGTGCTTGATGAAATCTTCGCGACTGATGTTCTCGCGATCAATCGGCACAGAGGCTTCCCACTCCAGCAGTTCGCGCTTGAAGTGCTTGGTCCGCTTGGTGTACTGGATGTACCAGCTGACCACGATATCGCCCGGGTGACGGGCAATGAACAGGGTTTTCTTTCCGCTAAGTCGGGGCGAGTCGCTGGCGAACAGTTCGCTGACGACCTTTTCCCAGCTGGCCGTGCCGTTGGTGATGGCCCAGCGCGGCAGCGCCGGATTCTGACGTGACAGCTCGTCGGATTTGAATACCCGCCGCTCGAAAATACCGTAGTGCTGGGCGTACAGATGGGTCAGCATCGTCCGCAGCCAGGTGCCACCGGTTTTCGGGTGGCGAATCATCAGCAGCTCAGCGCGATCCAGCAGGCGCAGCTGTAGTCTCTGGAGCCAGCGATAGCGCAACCTCACGCGCCAGGCATGGGGCAAGGGCGCAGTCAGCACCAGGATGGTCCAGTGCAGCCCACGGTCGATACTCAGTACCACGAACGATTTTCCTCTAGAAAAGACGGCAATTCCTCAGCTGCCTCGGGGACTTTTGCGGTGTCCCCGAGGCAGCCCGTGCTTATCAGGCCGGGTAGGTATAGCTGGCCTGGAGCCCCAGGGGAATATTCAGTCCCCAGAAAACCATCAGGAATGCGGTCCAGACCAGGCACAGAACGATTGCATAGGGCAGCATCAGCGAGATCAGCGTTCCGATCCCCGATCCGGTGAAGTAGCGTCTGCAAAAGACGACGATCAGCGGAAAGTAGGGCAACAGCGGCGTGATGATGTTTGAGGAAGAGTCACCGATTCGGTAAGCCGCCTGGGTCAGCTCGGGTGATATCCCCAATTGCATCAGCATGGGTACAAAGATCGGGGCGATGATCAGCCACTTGGCCGAAGCCGAGCCGACGAACAGGTTGACAAAGACGGTCAAACCTATGATGCCGATGACGGTCAACTGCGCCGGCAGTTCCATGGCACCCAGCCAGCTGGCCCCTGACATGGCCAGCAGAAGGCCGATATTGGAGCTGCCGAAGGCGGCAATGAACTGGGCGGCGAAAAAGGCCATGACAATGTAATAACCCATCGACGACATGGCATTGCTCATGCCCTTGATGATGTCGTGGTGGCTCTTGATCGAGCCGGCCACATAGCCGTAGACGATGCCCGGAACAAGGAAAAACAGGAAAATGAACGGGACGATGGCCTGCATCATTGGTGAGGTAAACGAACCCAGCTGGCCGTCGGCATCACGCAGCGGGGAGCCTTCTGGCAACGCTACCAGGGTCAGGATCACGACGCCGATCACAATCGAAACAACGGCCCACGCCAGGCCACGAGCTTCCCTGGGCGCCAGTGGTTCCATGGATGGCTGGTCCGACATATCACCGTCAACCGGCGTGTCCTTGACCAGGCGCGGCTCGATGATGCGGTCGGTCAACCACCAGCCAGCCATCACGATCAGCAGGCAGGACGCGGCCATGAAACCCCAGTTGGCCAATGGATTGACAACCAGGTCGGGGTTGATTACCCGCCCAGCTTCCTGGGTGATGCCAGCCAGCATGGGGTCCAGCGCCGAGGGGATGAAGTTGGCCGAGAATCCACCGGAAACGCCGGCAAAGGCGGCGGCAATGCCGGCCAGTGGATGGCGCCCTGCGGCATAGAACATCACGGCGCCAAGCGGGATTACCACGACGTAGCCGGCGTCAACGGCCGTAGAGCTCATGACACCGACCAGGATGACCATCGGGGTCAGGATTTTCACCGAGGTAAAGCCGAGAACCTGCCTCAGCCCGGCATTGACGAAACCGGTATGCTCGGCAACGCCTACCCCGAGCAGGGCGACCAGGACCACGCCGAGCGGTGCGAAACTGGTGAACGTCCGCACCATGTTGGACAGGAAACTGGCCATCTGGTCGCCGGCCAGCTGGTTGATGACCTGGATCGGTTCGCCAGTGGCCGGGTGAATGGCATTGAAGTCGACACCGGCCAGAAGCCAGGACATGATCCAGGTAAAGATCAGCAGCAGGAAGAACAGGGCGGCCGGGTCGGGCAGCTTGTTGCCGACCACCTCGATCACGTTCAGGGCACGCTCCAGCATCGTGCGCTTGCCAGGCAGAACCTTGTGCAGGTCGGGGTTCGGACTGGACGCGGAGGTGTTGCCCCCGTTGTTTTTTTCGTTCATGCGGGTTCTAGTGCCTCGCGTTTTGTGGATCGGGTGGGTTATTCGTGGCCCCAGGGAGCCGGCGGGGGTTCGATGGTTTCACTCAAGTCGAATTCAGCGCGCAAATGGCGCCCGGCCCGGGTCAGGCCATAGGCAAAATGCTCTCCTGGCCGGACGTCCATGTACCAGATGTTCGCTACCGAACCTTCAAGCCCGCCGTTGAGAAACAGCAGTCGCGAGAAGTCATCAACGGGAAATACCTGGCGCCAGCTGCGTCCCGGATCGGTGGTGTGTCCGCCGTACCAGGTCATGTCGTCCTCGTCACCGTTCTCGAGCCGATGGTCATGCTTGAGCCGGATGCCGTCGTCGAGACGGGTCAGAACCCAGGTTCGGGAGCGATCCTCACCGACATGGAGGGGAATCAGGATCTGATGGTCCGAGCATTCGCGCACGTGAATGACCAGGCGCTCCGGCAGCCAGCCGGCGTCGATGGATTCATCAAAGGAAACAAGGCGGCCGGCGAAAGCCTGGCCGCAAAGCCCGGACAGGGCTCTCCAGAAATCATCCTGGGGTGAGTCGGACTCCGCTGCCCCGGCGCTTGCGCAGAGCAGAAAGAGAGCAGCAAAAAGGGTTGGACAAGTCGTGTGTCGCATGCTGAGGCCGCTTGAATTCAATCGCGGCCAACCTTAGCACAGCCCTGCCCTGTCGACCACAGGGAATCTAGCTCCGCGGTCGGCTCGGAGCGGGAAGTCAGCGTTTCCGGCGTGGACCGTCCAGCGGCAGCGGCGTGACTTTCTCGCCGGACTTGGAGTCGCGGATTGCACAGATGCCGCGTTTTCGCACCTGTTCGACACGAATGACGGCATGCATGGGAATGTGCAGCACTTCCACATCCTCGAACTCCTCGCGCAGCCGCTCCTCGGTGGGATCGATGACCACCGAGTCATCGGTTTCGAAAACCAGCTCCGATATCTCGATGAATCCATAGGACAGGTCGCTGCCGCTGACTTTGCGGCAAAACAACTCGTAAACCTTGCCCTGGTTGAGAAAGCTGACCTTGTACATGGCTATTCAATCGTCCCTGGATTCAAGTTGGAGACTGCGTGGAAACAATCTCAGCAAAAGTGCGGCCATTACGCCGAGCAGAAATCCCGCTACGTGCGCCGGCCACGCCACGGTTTCCGACATGGGGCCGAACACGCTGTAGAGCAACTGCAAGGTAAACCAGGAGCCGATCACCAGCAGCGCGGGCACCCGGGCGAACTGGAGGTAAAGCCCGAGCGGGATCCACAGTCCCATGCGACGACCGGGAAACAAGCCCAGATAGACACCGATGATGGCCGATACGCCGCCGCTGGCGCCGATCACCAGCAGGTCGGAACCATCCAGACGCCAGGCCACGTAGAGATTGGCCAGGCCGCCGAGCAGCAGAAACAACAGGGCGAAACGGATATGACCGACGGCCCGCTCCACGGCAATTCCGAACACCCACAGGTAAGCCAGGTTGCCGGCCAGGTGCAGCCAGTCGGCATGCATGAAAAGCGCGGTTACCAGGCCGGCGAGGTCGGCATCCAGCCAGTCGCGTGGATCGTGCTTGCCGAGCAGGGTCATGACGGCGTCGGGCCTGAAGCCCCAGAAATGCAGCCAGGCATCGCTGGTGGCCGGGCCCATCAGGATCAGGGTCAGCTTGATGACCAGGCAGATCAGACAAAAGGCCACCAGCACCCAGGGCCAGCGCGCCGGCCTGCGCCGCTGAAAGCTTTGCAGGCGCAGCGCCTGGGTCACGGTTCAAGCAAAAAACGATAGTCCCGAAAGTCAACCACGGCACCTTCGCGCCGGATATCGACCAGGCGGGCGCCGTCGCCAAGTTGATCACCGACGACAAAGCGTTCGCCGTTGACCAGCACGAAGCGCTGGGCCTCATCGGTCGAATAAACGTGAATGGACAGGCGAAGATCCGGCAAGCTACGGCGAATGGAGAGCGGCAATTCCCAGGCCCGGACGTATTCGCGGGCAGTGGTCGAAGAGCGCCAGGGCTCGCCCGCTTCCGGCAATGTTTCTGGCCGGATTTCCTGCTGACGCTCCGGTTCTACGGGCGTCGCGATCAGCCCGGCCAGCCGGGCGGCTTCCTCGGCTTCCAGCTCGGCCGCCCGTTCGGATTCACGCTCTATCTCGCGTCGCCTGGCCTCGGCTTCGGCCACCTGGCGCTCGATTTCGGCAACCCGGGCCGGATCCATCGGTGCCTGGCGTCGGCGTTGAAGTCTGGATGCAGGTTCGGCGGATTCCCCGGTCTCTTCGGCACCATGGGCCTGCTCTTCGGCCATGCGCCTGGCCAGTTCGGACTCGATTTCCGCCGGATCTGTCACGATCCGCTCGCGCGGAAGCGCGCGATCAATGCGTTCGTCGTCATCCGGCAGGCGGCGGTCTCGATGCCCGGGATCGACAGCCGGCGGCTGTTCCCGCCGTGGTGAAACGCGTTCCGGGCGATCTGGAGCACCGGCCAGACCCCGCTCCAGGGGGGCTGGTGGCGCGGCGATGCGTTCGGCCAGCAACGGCCGGTCAGAAGGAATGGCAAGGTCGGGAGGTGCCGAACCGGCCCATTGGGCGAGCTGCCCGCTGATGAGGTCGCGCCCGATCCAGGCGGTGCCTGCAAATGCCAGCGCGACCACGACCAGCACGCCTGCGCCTGCCCAACGACCTGCCCGGCGCATCTTGCCCGTTCTGCCACCCTGCGGCGCGCGGCTCAGATCCGGCCCTTCGCCCATGCGTCGGCGGGCTTCCGATTTACGCAGTGCATCAAGAATGAATGACACGCTTTCTAGACTCCGTCTTCAATGGTCATCAGGTTGGGGCCGCCGAGGTGCGGAACCTTGAGGAACAGTCGGGTTTCCGGGCCGATCATGCCATCGGCTCCAATTCCGTGATGGCGCTGAAACTCGGTTACCCAGCGCTGAAAGGCTTCATCATAGCGGTCGTCCCTCGGGCCGGTCCAGCGTGGCTCGGAAACCGATTCGGCCAGCGTCTTCATGTGCTCGACCAGGGCGCCCGTGTCGCCTCGTCTCAGAATGCTGCCGTCGTCCGGCCAGGCGACCAGGAATTCGCCGCGCCAGCGCCGATCGAGCAGCTGCAGCGGCGCCCGGTAATCCTGTCCCTGGTGACGCAGGATCAGGTGATTTCCTTTCAGACCGGCCAGGAGTACGGTCGCGCGCTCCGGCTCGGTCAGTATCAGGATCACGGGCAGGCCGATCTGCTCGATGTAACCCCAGCTGCCGCGCTTTTGCAGACAGGCAACTCGCGCCTGCGCCTGCCCGCTGCAGGCCGCCGTCACTTCCGAGGCCAGCAGACCTGGCCAGGCACTGGCCAGCTCGGTATAGGCCGAGCGCGCATTGACGTCTTCCAGCATGCTCACCCAGGCCGGTCGGGATTGGTCAGGTTCAGTGTCCTCGGCCTGGATCATCATCCAGCCCAGCAGCCCACCGCCCATCAGCACCAGGGCCACAACCGAGGCGGCCAGCGCGCTGCGCAGCCAGCCGGTGCCTTCGTCCCAGTCATCCCCGGCGACCTCGCGGGCCGCGGCGTGAACGGTATGCCGATCAATCTTGTCCAGCTCATGCGCATAACCGGCCATCAGGGCGCGATCGGAGATGATATTGATCAGGCGCGGGACTCCGTCTGAGGTCCGGTAAAGTGCCTTGAGTGCGTCGCTGCTGAACGGGCAGCGCGGGGCCCCGGCCACAGCCAGGCGATGGCGCACGTACTGCTCGGTTTCATCCTGGTTCAGCGGGTCGAGGTGATAACGCGCGGTGATGCGCTGGGCCAGCTGGCGAAGCTCCGGCCGGGCCAGTAGCAGGCGCAGTTCAGGCTGTCCCAGCAGAATGATCTGGAGCAGTTTGTCGGTGGCGGTTTCGAGATTGGTGAGCAGGCGAATCTGCTCCAGGCACTCGCGGCTCATGTTCTGGGCTTCGTCGATAATCAGCACGACCCGTTCACCGTCGGCGTGGCGATCCAGCAGGAAACGGTTCAGGCGTTCCTGCAGCTTCTGCAAGCTCTCCCCTGCCCCGCGCACGCTGATCTCCAGTTCCACGCAAATGGCCCGCAGAAGTTCCGGCGGGTTCAGCATGGGGTTCAGGATGAGCGCAACCCGGGTTTTGTCGGGTACCTGCTCGAGAACCAGTCGACACAGCGTGGTTTTGCCGGTTCCGACCTCACCGGTCAGCTGTACGAAGCCGCCGCTGCCGCCCCGGCCGACGCCAAACAGCAGGTGCGCCAGCGCATCCTGGTGGCGCTGGCTCAGGTAGACGAAGCGCGGATTCGGGGTAATCGAAAACGGGCGCTCATCCAGACCGTAAAAGCTCTCGTACATGCGCCCTTATCGTCGCTGTCCGTCTGTGGCCCGGAAGGCCGCGAGGGTGACAAGCATTAAATTTTCCATCAGCCTTGACAGTTGCATCTATCAGTCTGACAGCGCCAGCAGCGAAGCGTTGCCGCCGACTGCTGCGGTATTTACCGTCAGGGTTCGCTCGTTGCACATGCGCAACAGGTAATGCGGCCCGCCCGCCTTGGGCCCGGTGCCGGACAGCCCTTCGCCACCGAAGGGCTGCACCCCCACGACGGCCCCGGTCATGTTGCGATTGATGTAGGCGTTTCCGACCCGCACCCGGCTTGCGATGTAGTCCTGGACACGGTCGATGCGACTATGAACGCCCAGGGTCAGGCCAAAACCGGTGCCGTTGATCGCATCGATCAGTTCGTCGAGCTGCCTGCTGCGATACCGCACCACGTGCAGGACGGGACCGAAGACCTCACCTTCAAGCTGTTCGATGCGGTCGATTTCGTAGGCGCAGGGCGCGAACCAGTGGCCCTGCGGCAGGTTGGCCGGCAGACTGGTGCGGGCGACCAGCTTTGCCTCCTGGTCCATGCGCTCGACGTGAGCGTTGAGCATGCGCAGCTGCGCGCTGTCGATTACCGGCCCCAGGTCAGTGGCCAGCAAGCCGGGATCACCGATCCGAAGTTCGTCCATGGCCCCGGCCAGCATGGTCAGTACATGATCGGCAATGTCGGACTGCACGCACAGGATGCGCAGCGCAGAGCAGCGCTGGCCGGCACTCAGAAAGGCCGACTGGATGACATCGCGAACGACCTGCTCCGGCAGAGCCGATGAGTCCACGATCATGGCGTTCTGCCCCCCGGTCTCGGCGATCAGAGTAGCCAGGGGCGCGTCGCGTTCGGCCAGGCTGCGATTGATCAGCCGGGCGGTGGCGGTGGAGCCGGTAAACGCCACCCCGGTCACGCGTGGGTCACGGGTCAGGGCCGCACCCGTTTCGCCGCCGCCAGGCAGGCAGAACAGCACATCGTCCGGAACGCCGGCCGAACGCATCAACTCGACGGCGCGGTGGGCGATCAGCGGGGTTTGTTCGGCAGGCTTGGCAATGACCGTGTTGCCCGTGACCAGGGCGGCAACCACCTGGCCGGTGAAAATCGCCAGCGGAAAATTCCACGGACTGATGCACACGAACACCCCTTTGCCATGCAGGCTGAGCTGGTTGCTTTCACCGGTCGGGCCAGGCATTGGCGTCGGCTCGGCCATCAGGGCCCGGGCGCGGGCCGCGTAGTAGCGGCAAAAGTCGGCCGCCTCGCGAACCTCGGCGATGCCGTCCTTCAGGGTCTTGCCGGCCTCGCGGGTGCACAGTGCCATGAGCTCGGCCCGGTTGTCTTCGAGGGCGTCGGCGATGCGCTCGATAATGGTTGCCCGTTCATCGACACCGCGCCGGTCCCAGGCCGGCTGCGCGGCTTCAGCGGCGCTGATCACCGATGCGATACAGTCCGGGTCGGTAGTGACGACCGAACCGACCTCGCGGACGCTGTCGGCCGGCTGTCGCAGCGCAGTTTTTTCCGAACCTCGTGCGCTGGAGCCGCCCACTGGGCCGGCCTGCCATGCCTGGCCGCCGAACCCGTCCATGTCGGTTTTCAGTTCGCTGATCTGGGCCTGGTCGGCAAAATTGATACCTGCCGAATTTTTTCGATCATCACCGTAAATGGCGCGCGGCAGCGGGATTTTGGGATGAGGGATCGAAGTCAGGGCCTGGATCTGGGCTATCGGGTCGTTGACGACCTCTTCGGCAGGGAGCTTTTCATCAACGATGCGATTGACAAAGGATGTGTTGGCGCCGTTTTCCAGCAGGCGGCGAACCAGGTAGGGGAGCAGATCCTTGTGGTTTCCAACCGGTGCGTAGACCCGGCAGGCGTTGTTATAGCCGTCACTGTCGAGCACTTCCTCGTACAGTTCCCTGCCCATGCCATGCAGGCGCTGGTACTCGTAGTCGCGGCGCTCCCCGGCCATTTCGGCAATGGCAGCGATGGTGTGCGCATTGTGGGTTGCAAACTGCGGGTAGAAGGCGTCACTGGCCGCAAGCAACTGGCGTGCGCAGGCGAGGTAGGACATGTCCGTATTGCATTTGCGGGTAAAAACCGGGTAATCGGTGTGGCCTTCGACCTGGGCAAACTTGATCTCGGTGTCCCAGTAGGCCCCCTTGACCAGCCGGATCGGGATGCGGTGACCGCTGCGCCTGGCCCGATCAGCCAGCCACTCAATGGCTGCCCAGGCCCGTTTCTGGTAGGCCTGCAGGGCCAGCCCCAGGCCATTCCAGTCGGCCAGGGAGGGGTCGGACAGCACTTGTTCAAAAACCCGCAGGGACAGAACCAGGCGCTCGGCCTCCTCGGCATCCACGGTCAGGGCAATGCCCTGCTCCCTGGCCAGCCTGGCCAGGTCCAGCAACACCGGTACGAGTTCGTCCAGCACGCGCTCCTGCTTGGCGTGCTCGTAGCGCGGATGCAGGGCCGACAGCTTGACCGAAATACTGGGTGCAGCAAAGACATCATCCTGCTGGCTGCTGGCACCGATGGCGCGAATCGCGTTTTCGTAGGCCTGCCGGTAACGCTCGGCATCGGCGGCGGTCAGGGCGGCCTCGCCGAGCATATCGAAAGAGTACCGGTAGCGCTTGTTGTCTTTCTTGCGGGACCGATCCAGGGCGGCCTTGATGTTGCGCCCCATGACGTATTGGTGCCCCATGATGCGCATGGCCTGGCGAATGGCGAGGCGAACGACGGGCTCGCCCGACTTGTTGGCGATGCGGGCAAGCGTGGCGCCGATGTCGCGTTTGTTGGTGCCGCCGATACGGACCATTTTCCCGGTCAGCATCAGGCCCCAGGTCGAGGCATTGACGAACAGGGAGTCGCTCTTGCCCAGGTGAGACTCCCAGTTGGCATCCGCCAGCTTGTCCGAAATCAGCTTTTCGGCGGTGTCGTTGTCCGGAATCCTGAGCAGGGCTTCGGCCAGGCACATCAGCACCACGCCCTCTTCCGAAGACAGGTCGTATTCGCGCATGAAGGCTTCCATCGCGCCGGCATCGCGACTGCGCTGACGAACTTGCTCGACCAGTGCCAGCGCCTGGCTCTGGATCCTGGCCCTGGCCGGGTCATCGAGCTTGCAGCGCTCGACAAGGAAGCGGACGTGCTGGGACTCGTCCATCGACCAGGCCGCTTCAAGCGCCCCGGTCAACGGGTCCTGATCGGATTGTCCATCGATGACAAATTGCTGACCGGCCGTACGCATAATATCGTCCATGAAGTGGTGGCAAACATCAAGATCGCAGAGTGTAACGCAGGCTGCCGGCAATCGTTGCGGGCACTGCGTCCGCTGCGGCAGGCGACCCCTGCCGAAGGCCAAGATCCTTGATCCAGGTGAAGAAAATGCTTTGCCGCCGTATTCTCCCATCGGCTACAATGTCGGCTCATTCGCCGGGCTGATCAAGCATGGTTTGCCGGGAACGTGATCGAAGTTCTGGACAACCCGGAAGTACCGGGCAGCAGCATCATCGAGGCCAGGTCCAACCTGTCCATGTCGCTTGATCGGCTGGCCGGTTTTTTCCTTTTCCTGAGCGCGATAACGCTACTGGTGGCGCTGTGGCCCCTGATTCTCGGCCTCTGGCCGGTGGTAGTGATTGCCGTTATCCACCTGCTGATCGTCGGCTGGTGTCTGCGCCTGGCCTGGCGCGGCAACTGGGCGCGAGAGCGCCTTCTGGTGGGGCCGGACGACCTGGTGGTCGAGCACTATGACCTGCGCCGCAGCAGCAGGCGAAGCTGGCCGACTGCATGGGTCAGGATAGAGATAGTCAAAGCGGCTTTTGGCGATTCCCGGGTGCTGGTGAGGTGCAAAGGTGATGAGCAGCAGATTGGCGCCTTTTTGCCGGTCAATGAGCGACTTGAGCTCGCGCGGGCGCTGAAGGACAGCCTCAAGGCTCACTCAGCCTGGCAGGCCAATGGCGACTAACCCGGCTTTTGCAGTAATGCGCCGGGCATCCTTAGCTTTCAGGCATGGATGCTTCGTTCAAGTAAAATGAAGCCGCGAGCGGACAGGTTCCGTCATCGGCGTGCAATCGGTGCTGCAGGTGCCAGGTTGCCGGATTAATAACGACAGGTGATTCGAGGATGAAGAGAACCAACGAACTGATCGTAGGACTGGCCGTTCTGGCCGTGATCGTGGTGATTACCTGGGGCGTCTTCGCCGTTGGTGACAACATGCCGCGAGGGGTCACGCCGTACAGCCATGATGTGTATCAGCTGCACAACACCATTCTGGGGATTGTGACCGTTATCGGCGTGCTGGTCTTTACTGCCATGTTCACGTCGATTGTCGTGCACCGCAAATCCAAGGGCTACAAGCCTGCCAGCTTCTCCCACTCAACCAAGGCGGAGATTATCTGGACGGCGATCCCGGTCCTGATCCTGGTGGTCATGGCGATACCGGCAACCCGGGTTCTGATCGACATGGAGCAGACCGGTGGTGCCGAAATGAACATCAAGATCACCGGCTATCAATGGTTGTGGAAATACGACTACCTGGAAGACGAGATCAGCTTCTTCTCCGCGCTTGACCGCGAAAGCAACCGGGCTCGCCAGATCGGTTCGGGCATCAACCCGCGCGACGTCGAAAACTACCTGCTTGAAGTGGACAACCGCCTGGTCGTGCCCGTCAATACGCGGATCCGCTTTCTCCTCACCGCCGATGACGTGATCCACTCCTGGTGGGTTCCTGACCTGGGCTGGAAGCGCGATGCCATCCCGGGCATGGTCAATGAGGCCTGGACCTACATCCTGGAAGAAGGCGTTTACCGGGGTCAGTGCGCTGAACTGTGCGGCAAGGATCATGGTTTCATGCCGATCGTGGTTGAAGCGGTATCGCGCGAGGAATACGACGCCTGGGTTGCCAGCCAGCGCCAGGGCATGGCCGATACGGCCCATGAGTCTGCCCGCCTGTGGACGCGCGCCGAATTGATGGATCACGGCGCCAACGTCTACCAGGCCCAATGTGCGGCCTGTCATCAGCCCGACGGCAGCGGTCTGGAGCCTGCCTTCCCGGCCCTGGCCCGGGACGGTCAGCCTACCGGTGAGTTGACGGCCCACCTCGATATCGTTCTGAACGGACGTGAAGGCACGGCCATGACCGCCTTTGGTGGCCGTCTGCAGCCGCAGGATATCGCCGCGGCGCTAACCTACACCCGTAACGCCTGGAGCGACGACGAGGGCGAGGTCGTCCAGCCGTCTACCATCGCCGAATTGAATCAGGGCTGAACCTCAGCACAAGAGCAGGCCAAAGCAAGGATCCGACAATGAGTCAAGACACTACCGCGCATCACGACGATCATCATGACGATCATCATTCCGCACATCCAACGGGTCTGACCCGCTGGCTGTTTTCGACCAATCACAAGGAAATCGGGACCCTGTACCTGGTTTTCTCGCTGGCCATGTTCCTGGTCGGCGGTGCCATGGCGCTGGTGATCCGGGCCGAGTTGTTTGCTCCGGGGCTGCAGCTGGTCAACCCCGAGTTTTTCAACCAGATGACCACCATGCATGCGCTGGTGATGATCTTCGGTGCAGTGATGCCGGCCTTCGTTGGCCTGGCCAACTGGATGGTGCCGTTGATGATCGGCGCGCCCGACATGGCCCTGCCCAGGATGAACAACTGGTCGTTCTGGATCCTGCCCTTTGCCTTTACCCTGCTGCTGGCAACCCTGTTCATGCCTTCCGGGGCGCCGGCTTCGGGCTGGACGCTCTACCCGCCGCTGTCGCTGCAGGGCGGCAACAGCCTGGCGTTCGTCATCCTGGCCATCCACCTGATGGGGATCTCCTCCATCATGGGGGCAATCAATATCATCGCCACGATCCTGAACATGCGTGCGCCGGGCATGACCCTGCTGCGCATGCCGCTGTTCGTCTGGACCTGGTTGATTACCGCCTTCCTGTTGATCGCGGTCATGCCGGTACTTGCCGGCGCGGTGACGATGTTGCTGACCGACCGCTTCTTCGGCACCAGCTTCTTCAATGCCGCCGGCGGTGGTGACCCGGTCCTGTACCAGCACATCTTCTGGTTCTTCGGCCACCCGGAGGTCTACATCATGATCCTCCCGGCCTTTGGTATCGTCTCGGAGATCATCCCGACCTTCTCGCGCAAGCCGCTGTTCGGGTACACCTCGATGGTGTATGCGACCGCATCAATCGCCTTTCTGTCCTTCATCGTCTGGGCCCATCACATGTTCACGGTGGGCATGCCGCTGGGCGCCATGCTGTTTTTCATGTATGCAACCATGATTATCGCGGTGCCTACCGGGATCAAGATTTTCAACTGGATCGCGACCATGTGGCGCAGTTCGATGACATTTGAAACGCCCATGCTGTTCGCCCTGGGTTTCGTGGTCCTGTTCACCATCGGTGGCTTGTCCGGCGTGATGCTGGCCATCGTGCCGGCCAACTTCCAGTACCACGACACCTATTTCGTGGTCGCTCATTTTCACTACGTGTTGGTGACAGGTGCCATTTATTCCATCATGGCCGCGGTTTACTACTGGTTGCCGAAGTGGACCGGCCACATGTACAACGAAAAACTCGGCAAGATCCACTTCTGGTGGTCAACCGTCTGGGTCAACGTGTTGTTCTTCCCGCAACATTACCTGGGCCTTGCCGGCATGCCTCGCCGGATTCCCGATTACGCTGTTCAGTTCACCGAGTTCAATGTGATCTCTTCCATAGGCGGGTTCATGTTCGGCTTTGGCCAGCTGCTGTTCGTCTACATCATCTGGCAGTGTGTGCGCGGCGGCGAGAAAGCCACCGCCCAGGTCTGGGAAGGCGCGCGTGGACTGGAGTGGACCGTGCCTTCACCGGCACCGCTGCATACCTTCGACACGCCTCCGGTAGTCGATGACAGCGTAGCGGTCCACAAGGACTCGCTGACCTGATCGTGCCGGGTAGCGTGAAACCTGACCAGAAGCAGGGCCGCGACGAACGTCGTCGCGGCGCCATTCGGACAGCCCTGATTCTCGGGGCCGTCGTTTTCGCCATCTACCTGTTCTTCGTCGGCCGCGGAATCTTCAACTATTTCATGACATGAGCGAAATTACCCGCAAGAAACCGTGGCAAACAGTGGCCGGCCTGACCATGATGGCCGTGGCCATGTTCGGTTTCGGCTATCTGCTCGTGCCACTGTATGACAAGTTCTGCGAAATCACCGGTATTGGCGGGCGGACGGCCGATGCTGCCGTTGAGGTGGAGTTGAGCGACGAGATCGATTACGGGCGCACGGTACGGGTGCAGTTCATGTCCACGGTCAACTCCGCTCTGCCGTGGCGTTTTGAGCCCACCGAGCGCTACATGGATGTACACCCGGGAAAGCTTTATGAGACCATGTACATTGCCTATAATCGCGCCGACCAGCCGGTAGTTGCCCAGGCTGTTCCCAGCGTCGCCCCGGGTCGGGCTGCGCTGTTCTTCAACAAGACCGAGTGTTTCTGTTTCACTGAGCAACTGCTCGCGGCGGGAGAGTCGCGGGATATGCCTGTACGTTTCGTGGTCGATCCCAACCTGCCGGATCGGATCGACCTGGTCACACTGTCCTATATCATCTATAAAAACGACGAAGCCACCGCTGTGCTTGCTGCGGTGGACTAACGGCAAGGGAGCTTTTCACAACATGGCACAGAGCAGCTATTACGTTCCGCATACCGCCAAGTGGCCGATCGTAGGGTCAGTCGGCTTGTTCCTTTTCGCGATTGGTGCAGCCAACTGGCTCAATCAGGGTCCGACCGGACCGTGGCTGTTCGCGCTGGGCTCTGCAATCATCCTGGTGATGATCTTCGGCTGGTTTGCCGACGTGGTCCGTGAATCGCAGGCCGGCATGTACAACAGCGCGGTGGACCTGTCCTTCCGCCACGGCATGGTCTGGTTCATCTTTTCAGAAGTCATGTTCTTCGCTGCATTCTTCGGCGCCTTGTTCTACGCGCGGATGTTTTCCGTGCCATGGCTGGGCGGGGAAGGTACCGGTGCCATGACCAACGCCCTGCTCTATCCCGGCTTCGAGGCAGTGTGGCCAACCCATGGCCCGGCCGAGCTCGGTGGCGACTTCCAGACCATCCCGGGCTTTGGTCTGCCCTTGATCAATACCCTCATCCTGTTGACCTCGGGAATCACCATCACCCTGGCCCATTGGGCTTTGAAGCGCGCCCAGCGCGGTGCCCTGATTGTCTGGATGCTGGCCACCATTGTGCTGGCCTGTATCTTCCTGTTTATTCAGGGTTACGAATACGTCTACGCCTACCGCGAATTAGGTCTGACGCTCGGGTCCGGAATTTACGGATCGACTTTCTTCATGCTGACCGGCTTCCACGGCCTGCACGTGATCATTGGCACCCTGATGCTGATCGTGATCACCATCCGCTGTGCCTTTGGGCATTTCACCAAGAAGAACCATTTCGGGTTCGAGGCGGCAGCCTGGTACTGGCACTTTGTCGACGTGGTCTGGCTCGGCCTGTTCATCTTCGTTTACGTGATCTGACCGCATGGCGCGGCATCTGCCGCGCCTTGAATACTGGCCTCGAATACAAACACAACAAGAGCAATCAACCCGCGGCAGTCGTCGCGGGTTTTCTTTCTGTCCACAGTTCCTTGCCGGCCTGTTCCCGGCGACTCAGAATGCCTTCGGCGCGCAGACGGGCAAGTGCTGCGGCCACGCATGCCTGCGACAGGCCTGATTCGTCGGCCAGCGTTCCCGTCTCCAGTGTTTCCAGCAGACGGCAGCGGCCCAGCAGTATGCGGCACAAGGCTTCGTCCGGGTCGTCGACAGGGGGCGGTTTCAGCGCGGCCGGCAACAGCGGCTGCAGGCGTGCTGCGGGCCAGATGGCAAGCGCTTCGTCCAGACGCTGAACATGGACCCAGAGGCAGCGTCCCGTATCAGTGTGCAGGCTGACTGCCAGGCGCAAGCGCACCAACCTCAGAAAGGCACCCCCCAGCGCCTGGCGCTCGGCTTCCACGGGTAACAGGTAGCCTGCAGCGAGGAGTTGCTGTTCGAACCGATCGGCACTCAGAGACGGTCGCGGGCCCTGTGGTCTGGCAGGCACGCGCGCCGGGGCACGCGCCATGCGTTCCGGGTGGCGTTCGAAACTGCGAGTTCGCCGTTCCTCGGCCGCGGCCGGATCCAGGAAGCTGTTGCGTGGCGCATGGACCAGCGCCATGGCCAGGCTCGAGGGTGTTGCAGTATCAATGGCATGAACGTGGATCAAGCCATTCTCCAGGCGCCGATAAAGGCGAACCAGGCCGTTCAGGTCCAGGTGCTCTGTCAGGCAGTCGGACAAGGCCTGTTCGACCAATGGATGATCGGGAACCCGGCGATCGCCGCTGAGGTTCTCCAGGCAGGCGAGCTGGTCGGGAAATATCCTGGCGATCAGGTTCTCGATCTGGTTGCGCTGCACCTGCGGCGGCACCGGACCCTGGAAGTCACGCCGCTGAATGGCCAGGGCGGTGTTGGCGCACCAGCGCAGCCGGGTCTGGAATACCGGCGTATCCAGCATGGCCTGGATCAGCAGGTCTTCGATCTGGTCCGATTTGAGCCAGCCGGTGACCGACTCCAGGTCGAAGCTGTGTACCGCGCCCAGCGAGATCAGGACACCGTTGTCGGTTGCGGCGGCCTGGAGCTCGAAGTTGAAGCCACGACAAAAGCGTTTCCGCAAGGCCAGGCCCCAGGCCCGGTTCACTCTGGCACCGAACAGACTGTGGATGACCAGGTGCTGATCGCCGGAGGGATCGAAGAAACGCTCTAAAACGATGGTTCGGTCGTCCGGTAGACGGCCGAGACTGGCTCGACTTTCTGCCAGCCAGTTTGCCAGCTGCTGCTCTGCGGGCAGGTGACCGCGACCGGCTGCCCGGCACAGCGCTGCGATCTGGCGGGACATGCCGGCACTGCGACCGGCACCGTCACCGAACCAGAACGGAAGATTGGGTGTCTCGTCGCCGGCATGCTCGACTTCAACCCGGCCGGGCAGGACGCTCAGGATGCGCCAGTTCTGTCCGCCCAGCTGGAGAATCTGGCCAGGCGAGGATTCGAAGGCGAACTCCTCGTCCAGCTTGCCCAGGCGTTGCCCCTGCCCTGCTGCGACCACTTCGTACTCGAACCACTCCGGAATGGTTCCGGCATTGAGCAGGGTCATGCTGGCTGCATCGGCAGCGGCGACGAGCCGTTCGCTGTCCATTCGGGTTAACGGGCCGCGCCCGGTTTCCCGGCCGGGGACAAAGCCGTCATGCAGCATGATCAGGATTCGATCCAGCCTGGATCGATGAAGTTTACGCCATGGATAGGCACGCGAGACCAGGCGGTGAATGTCGCTAACCTGATCATGACCGGCAGCAACCATGGCGACAAGGTGCTGGCACAGCACATCGACCGGCGCCATGCAGGGCCGGAGCGCGTCAATCTGTGCGCTACCCAGTGCCCGGGCCAGGCCGTGCCAGTCGAGCAGATCGGACAGGGTTAGCGGGAAAGCATAAAGACGCGGCACGGCACCGGGGCGGTGGCGTGCCCGCCCGGCCCGTTGGCGCGCCTCATTGATGGCACGGGGGGCGCCGAGCTGGCAGACGCGATCCAGCATGCCGATGTCAATTCCCAGCTCCAGCGAAGACGAGCAGACCACGACCTTGATGCTGCCTTGCTTGAGGCCCCGCTCCACCGTTTCCCGGCGCTGGCGTCCAACGCTGCCATGATGCACGGCCAGTGTTTCCGGGGGCAGTAATTCATCCAGCAGCGCCGCGACGCGCTCGACCTGGGCCCGGGTATTGCAGAACACCAGCATGGTGCCCTCTTGCCGGCCCAGTTCACCCAGGCGAGTTGCGGCGAAGGCCCAGTGACCGGCATGGGCAAACGTTCCCAGCGGTGTGTCAGGTATTTCCAGCGAGAGCGCTGGCGGCGGGCTTCGTGTATCAGCCACGATTTGGCAGGACCGCCCTGCCCCGGCCAGGAATCCGGCCACCAGGCGCCTTGGCCTGGCCGTGGCAGAAAGTCCGATGCGCTGCAACGGCTCGCGGCTGAGCTGCTGCAGGCGCTCCAGTGACAGGGCCAGGTGAGCACCGCGCTTGTTGCCTGCCAGGGCATGAATTTCGTCGATGATCACTCCACCCACCTGGCGCAGCATATTGCGTCCGCCGCGACTGCCCAGCAGCACGAACAGGGTTTCCGGTGTGGTCAGCAGAATGTCCGGTGGACAACGGCGCTGGGCAGCGCGCTCTGACGGCGAGGTATCGCCGGTGCGCACCCCAATCCGCAAGGGCGCGCCGGCGTCGGGCGTCAGACTGGCCAGGCCCTGCAGACAATCCTCAACGCCCTCGGCCATGTCGCGAGACAGGGCGCGCAGTGGCGAGACGTAGAGCAGGCGCACGCCGGTATTTGCGGAGCCTGGAGACAGGCGTGAGAGCAGTGGCAGCCAGGCGGCGAGTGACTTGCCGCTGCCCGTTGCCCCGGTGACCAGCACGTGGTCGCCGCTGGCGATTGCAGGCCAGGCCAGCATTTGAATCGCGGTGGGTTGTCCGTATCGTTTCCGGAACCAGCGCCTGATTCGTGGCGCCAGCACCTCATCAGGCAAACGCTCGCCGTTGCCCCGGGGCCGGGTCACAGCCCAACCACGTCTTCCCAGCTGGCCGAGATCATCATCCAGTCCGAACCCTCCAGGCGCCAGCCGGTGCGCACCCGGTACCAGCGGCCGCGCTCGGGAATCAGCCCACTGCCGCCGGTCAGGATGACCCGGAACTCGGCGCTGGCCCGGTCCTGGCCGTGCAGATCGACCGAAAAATCATGAATACGGGCGCGCAGGCGCTCATGGGCGCGCATCTCGCGCTGCAGCAGCAGACGTACGCCGCGCGGATCGAGATTCCAGGTTTCGGCGCTGAAATCATCGGCAAGCGGGGCCAGCACAGCGCGCGCATTGCGCTCGGCAAGACCATCGACCATCTCATCAAGGCGCTGGCGAATCTGCTCCTCATCGGCCAGGGGCGGTGCGCAAGCGCTCAGGACCATGGCAAGCAACAGTACAAGCAAGCCGGCAGATACGGGCAGGAACCTGGCCTGTCCGAGGCGTGAGTGCCTGCTCATTCCTCGGCCAGGTAGCTTTCCAGCAGGCGGCCCGCGACAACGATCAGATCGTACTCGGTGACCAGCCCGACCAGTTTTCCATCCTCGACCACCGGCAGGCAGCTGAGCCGCTTTTCGCGCATCAGGCGGATCGCCTCGACTGTGGTCGTGTCCGGGCTCACGGACAGCGGATCAGGACGCATGATGTCCCGAACCATGGTGGTCTGATCCATCTTGCCACCGCGCGCAACCAGGCGCAGCAGCTGCCGATGGGAAACCAGGCCAAGCAACTGTCCTGAATCATCCTCGACCGGCACATGACGAACGTAGCGCCATTCCATCAGGCTGGCGGCGAAATCAACAATATCGTCCGGGCGGACCGTGAACAGATCGGTTGCCATGAACTGCCCAACCGTGCGATAGCTGTCGCGCCAGTCCTGGCTGCGACAGAATTCGGCCAGCTCCCAGTCGGCGATGCCCTTGCCCGACTGCTGCTGCTCGATCATGCTGCTGGTCAAGGCCCGGTGGCATTCGTGGGCACTGCCTTGTCCACGCATGTTTTCCAGCGATTCCAGTTGCCAGCGGGCGCCGGTGCGCCGGCGCTCGACCCGCTTTTGCACCGCGCCGAGATAGCGATCAATGTCGTCACCGTCGATATTGGCCTCGGCCAGGCCTTCGCGAGCCAGTGGCAGGAGGATGTCGAGCACCAGTTCCTGGGCCGTCATCTGGCGGTCATCGAACCAGACCTGCTGGGCCCGTATGCCCTCGCGCGCTGCGGCCAGGAAATTGGATTTGACGTCGGCGAAGTTTAGATGATCGCGGATGTCGTCAATGGAGCGCGACAACTTGGCCATCATCCCGAAGAAGAAAGCGGCATTGCCGATTTCGTCCAGCACCGTCGGACCCGACGGGATGACCCGGTTCTCGATGCGCAGATGGGGTTTGCCATTGTCCGAAATGCCGTAGCAGGCGCGATTCCAGCGGTATACCGTACCGTTGTGCAGGCGCAGTGCGTTGAGCTTGGGTACTTCTCCCCGGGCCACCATGCCGATCGGATCATCCTCGAATTCAGTGGTCAGGATGACCCGGAAACGGGCGATGTCTTCTTTGAAGATTTCGATGACCGACTCATCTACCCAGTTATCACCGAAATGTACGCGCGGCTTGTGACCGCGGGCCGCATGAGCCTCGGAGCGGGCATCAATGGAATGCTCGAACACCGCGATCCTGCTTTCGTGCCAAAGGCGTTTGCCAAGCAGGATGGGTGAGTTGACTGAAGCGGCCAGCAGCGGCCCGGTCACGGCCTGGGCGATGTTGTAAAGATGGGCGAATTCTTCGGGCCCAACCTGGAAATGGATCTGGAAACTGGTATTGCAGGCTTCCAGCATCAGGTTGTCATGGTTGAAGCTGAGTTGGTCGATGCCCTTGATGGAAATCTGGAAATTACTGCCGCGCAGGCGCAGCAAGGCTTCGTTCAGGGCGAAGTAACGTGCGGTCGGAACGATCGCATCCAGGCTCAAATGCTCGCGGGTCAGGGTTGGCAGTATCCCGACCAGGGCAACCCGGCTCCCGACTTCGGCTGCCTTGCTGCGGGCAATCTCCATGACCTCGTTGGTCTCTGCTTCAAGCTTGCGCAGACAGTCTCCGCCCAGGGCCAGCGGCGACAGGTTGGCTTCGAGATTGAATAGACCGAGTTCATGGGTGAACCTGGGGTCATCCATGCGTTCGAGTATCTGCATGGCGGTGAGGGCCGGCCGCGCGGCCCGGTCGACCAGGAACATTTCCTGCTCGGCACCGATACAGCGAACCCCGGACTCAAACATGCCTTTCTGGTGCATGTCTTCGAGAGCGCGAACTTCATCAAGCAACGCCTTCATGAAGGCGCGGCGGGTATTTTCGTCGCTGGTCTGCCGTACGTTCTGTTCGCCCATGGGTTTTTGGATTCTCGCCGCGCCGTTGGTTTTGGCGATGATATACGCCAGCCGTTCCGCGGGCAAATCCGTTCCCTGCTTGTCTCCGGGGCCGAGCTGTGCCAAGCTTGGATTTGGGAAGTCCAAGTCCAATGAAAAGGGTAGATCAAATGTCAGAAAATCCGTGGCTTGAGCAGTATCCGGCCAACGTGCCTGCCGAGATCGACATGAACGAATTCAGTTCAGTTGTCGAGGTCATCGAAAAAAGTTGCCGGGAATACGCCGATAAGGTTGCCTATTTGAATTTTGGCGCCAGCCTGACCTATGGTCAGGTCGACGAATACAGTCGGGCCTTCGGGGCCAGGCTGCAGGCCATGGGCCTGAAACCCGGGGATCGTATCGCCATCATGATGCCCAACGTGCTGCAGTATCCCATTGCCGTTTTCGGGGCTCTGCGGGCCGGCCTCGTGGTCGTCAACACCAACCCGCTGTACACGGCCAGAGAGCTGAAACACCAGCTCAAGGATTCCGGTGCCCGCGCCATCGTCATCATCGAAAACTTTGCCAACGTGCTCGAGGCGGTCATCGACGATACCGAGGTCGAGCACGTCATTTTGACCACCATGGGTGACATGGTTGGTTTCCCCAAGGGCGCGATCATGAATTTCGTGCTTCGCTACGTCAAGAAGATGGTGCCGAAGTTCGATCTGCCCGGTGCGGTTCCGTTCAAGCGCGTGCTGGCCGATGGTGCCGGGGCCACGCTGACTCCGGCCAAGCTGGGCCATGACGACCTGGCGTTTCTCCAATACACCGGTGGTACCACCGGCGTGTCGAAGGGGGCGATGCTGACCCATGGCAACATGGTAGCGAACATGCAGCAATCCTCTGCCTGGCTGGGTGATCGCGTCAGCCCGGGCCAGGAGACCATCATCACGGCCCTGCCCCTCTACCATATCTTCGCCTTGACGGCCAACTGCCTGGTGTTCCTCAAGTTTGGTGGCCGCAATGTGCTGATCACCAATCCGCGCGACATGCCGGGCTTCATCAAGGAGCTCTCGAAGGTCGAGTTCACCGCCATTACCGGCGTCAACACCTTGTTCAACGGCCTGCTCAATACACCCGGCTTCAGCGAGCTCGATTTCTCCAACCTGCGCATGACCCTGGGCGGTGGCATGGCGGTCCAGCGGGCCGTGGCCGAGAAGTGGAAGAAAGTGACCGGCGTGCCTTTGATCGAAGCCTATGGCCTTACCGAAACCTCGCCGGCGGCCTGTATCAACCCCATGGATCTCGAAGATTACAACGGGGCAATCGGCTTGCCGATTTCGTCCACTTCATGCCAGGTCATCGACGCGGACGGCAATCCGCAGCCCATGGGCGAAACCGGAGAGCTGTGCGTCAAGGGACCGCAGGTCATGAAGGGCTACTGGAACCGCCCGGAAGAGACGGCCAAGGTGCTGGATGATGACGGCTGGCTGAAGACCGGCGATATGGCCAAGATGGACGAGAAGGGTTTCTTCTACATCGTCGATCGGAAGAAGGACATGATCCTGGTATCCGGCTTCAACGTCTATCCGAACGAGATCGAGGACGTTGTCGCGGCCCACCCGAAGGTGCTCGAGGTTGGTGCCATCGGCGCGCCCGATGAGAAGTCCGGCGAGGTGGTCAAGGTTGTCGTGGTGCGCAAGGACCCGTCCCTGACGGTCAAGGAAATTCGCGAGCACTGTCGCAAGGAGCTGACTGGCTACAAAGTACCCAAGTACGTCGAGTTTGTCGACGAACTGCCCAAGACCAACGTTGGCAAGATCCTCAGGCGAGAGTTGCGTGACCAGTTCGGAGAGCCGCGCAGTTCCGAGAGCTGATCCTGTCAGTCCGGATCGGGGCCGCTGGCCCCGTCCGATTTGAGAATGTTCTCGAAAGCCGGTTGAGCGACCAGTCCGCTCACCCCGACACCGACCAGGCGGACAGCAAAGGCTGTCCGCCATTCTGCCCAGCTTTCCAGTAGCTCGAATGCCGAGCCCCCGATCAAGTCGGCGCTGCGCGTATAGCCGTCCAGGGAGCGGCTGCGAGTCAGGGTGGAGAATCCGCTTGAGCGCAACTTCAGGGTAACCGTGCGGGCGTAGAGATTTTTCCTTTCCAGGCTCTCGGCCACTTGGGCGGCCTGTTCGTGCAAAACGGGTTTCAGCGTACTCAAGCTGGTGTGATCCTGGCTGAAGGTGTTTTCCTGGCTGATGGATCGACGCACCCGGCTTGACTTGACCGGGCGATCGTCGATGCCGGCGGCGCGCCGGGCCAGTTCCGGTCCGTGATCACCGAACAGTTCCCTGAGCAAGCCATCGGCCGTGCGCCTGAGCTGTCCGGCGGTGTGAATGCCCGCATCGTGCAGCTTGCTGGCGCTGCGGGGCCCGATCCCGGGCAGTCGGCGAATCGGCAGCGGATCCAGAAAGCGCTGGGTGTCCTCTGGACGAACAAGGACAAAGCCGTCGGGCTTGTCGTAGTCGGAGGCGAGCTTGGCCAGCAGCTTGTTGTGGGCCATGCCGACCGATGCAGTCAGCCCGCAAACCTGTCCGATCTCGCGCTTCAAGGCCCGGCCGACCTGCTCCAG
>RECK01000176.1 GCA_007694055.1 Wenzhouxiangella sp. | reverse complement strand
GAGAGAGGGAGAGAGGGAGACAACCCGGAAACCGGAAACCGGAAACCGGAAACCGTAAACCCCGCCGCGAGTCAAATGAAGAACATCAACAAAACCACCCCCAAAATGACCCGATACGCCACGAATGGCTGCATCCCCACCTTCCGAATGAAGGCCAAAAAATAGTGAATGCAGGCATAGGTGCTGATCAAGGCAACCACGAAACCCACCAGCAAGGGGCCCAGCTCGGTCTCGGTGCCATTGCGGACCAGGTCACGCGTGCCCAACAGCCCTGCCGCGGCAATGATCGGCACCGACAGCAAAAACGAAAAACGTGCTGCCGCCTCGCGGCTCAGGCCCAAAAACAGTGCCGCGGTCATGGTAATGCCCGAGCGCGAAGTGCCGGGAATCAGGGCCAGGGCCTGGGCAAAGCCAATCACCAGCACGTCCCTGAGGGTCAGGCTGTGCTCGTCGCGCTCACCGCGCCAGCGCCAGTCAGCCCAGCCCAGCAGCAGGCCAAAGACAATCAGTGCCGAGCCCATGATCAGCGGGCTGCGCAAGGCCAACTCCGCGTAGTCTTTAAGCAGCAGCCCGAGGATGCCGGCCGGAATCGTGCCGATGATGATCCACCAGGCCAGGCGGGAGTCGGCGGTCCTGTCGCCGCCGCTGATCGCCACCAGCCAGTCCCGGCCCATGGTCCACAGCTCGCGTCGGAAATAGGCCACCACCGCCACCAGCGAGCCAGCATGCAGCATGATGTCGAAGTCCAGGCCCTGGTACTCGGTGCCGGTAAACAGCGAATACAGCGCCAGGTGGGCCTGGCTGGAAACGGGGAGAAATTCGGTCAGCCCCTGAATCAGGGCCAGAATCGCGGCTTGCATAGCATCCATGGCGCGCAAGTCTAACCGATTCCCGGCTATTTCGAACTCGAGTGGTCAGGATGGCCACGGTATCTCGTGTGAAGATTGGCGTATATTGAGTCACTTGTGCAAAAGAGCCGATTGGCTTTCACTCGATCAAGGGGATCCACATGCGACGCATTTTTGCTGGCGCCGGGCTGACAATGCTGCTGCTTGGGGCCACCCTTCCGTCAGTCGCTCATGGCCAGGTTGTCGAAACGCGGCCACCGGCTGCAGATCAGGCTGTCAACCTGGTTGAGCGCGCAGAGCTGCTGGCCGAGGACGGCCAGCACGGAGCCGTGGCTGAATTGGCGCTGGAGGCGCTCGAGTCCGGCAGTCTGCATGCGCCTGAGGCAATTCGTCTGCTCGCCGTCGCGTTGCCGGCGGCGCGAGAGGCGCGGGACAGTGATGATGTCGAACGTCTGCTGGCTGCGGCCCTGAGCATGAGCAACAGCCTGGCGGATCCGGCTGACATCTGGCGCTTGAATGCGCTGTTGACCGCTCAGCTGATCTTGCAGGGCCGCTTCGCCGATGCTGAGCGCGCCGCGCTTGCCGCCCTGCCGTATCTGGATGGCGAGCCGCCTGATCGCCAGGCAGCGTTGCTCAACCACCTTGGTGTGGCCCGGGCGCAGCAGGGACAGCTCGATCAGGCGCTGGCCGACATGCATCGTTCCTTGTCGGTGCTTGAACAGGCCGGGCTCGATCCGCAGCCTGCATTTCTCATGAATATGGCGGCGCTGTCTCTCCACCTGCAGGAGTTCGAGTCGTCGATCGAGCTGGGCGAACGCGCTCTGGGCATGCTCGAGGGAGACTCTGCACTTGCGGCCAGTCTGTACAGCAATCAGGCTGTGGCCTTTATACAACTGGATCGACTGGATGAGGCCGAAGCTGTACTGGAAGCTTCCATCGCGATGGGAGAGCGCCTGGGGGCACCGAACACATCGGCCATTGGCAACCTGGCTTTCATCCATCGTGAGCGCGGAGAGTATGCGCTGGCGCTGGAACAATTCAATCGTCAGCTCGCTCTGGATCGGGAGTCAGGTCGCACGGATGCGCAACCCGTAGCCCTGAAGAATATCGGTCAGACGCTGATGCTGATGGGTCAGCATGAGCAGGCAGCGACTGCGTTCGAGGAGTCTCTGGTTGGTTATCACGATGTGGATGTCAGGATGCGGCGCCTGGAGCTGTACCCGGTGATGATCGAGAACCTGGAGATTCTTGGCGACTTCCAGCGCGCCCTTGCATTGATGAAGGAGTACAAGGAGCTCAGTGACGAAGTAATCAATGTCGAGTCGCGCGAACGGATTGCAGAATTGCAGTCGCGAGTGGAGTTGGAGCGCACGGAGCGCGAACTTGCCGACCTCGAACAGCGCCGTGCACAAGGCGAACAGGAGTTGGCTACCTTGAGTGCAATGCGGGAACGGGACAGGATTTTTCTGACCGCGCTCATTCTGGGCGCCACTGCCCTGGCTGTGATCGCGTTGTTACTGGTTCGAACAGTGCGTCTGAGAGGCAAGGCCAATCGCCTGTTGTCGGCCAAGAATGATCGCATCGAGTTACAGCAGCGCGAGCTGGAGACGCTGAATCGTCAGCTTGAACTCAGCAGCCAGCATGATGAATTGACCGGGCTGGGTAATCGTCGTGCCTTGCGGACGTTTGTGGATGCGCTGGACGCCGCTGGCCGTTGGCCGGAGCCCTACTTGTTGCTGCTGTTCGATCTTGATCACTTCAAGGCAATTAACGATCGCCACGGCCATGAAGGCGGCGATCAAGTCCTGATTGCCTTTGCCGACGCTCTGTCTCGTTGCGCTGCCGAAAACGACCTGGTCGTTCGCTGGGGCGGAGAGGAGTTTCTCTGGCTGGCTGGCGAACGCGGTATTGATGACGCTGTCGATCAGAGTCGGCGCCTGCAAGCAGCGCTGGATGAGGCGCAAATCCAGGTCGACGGCTCGAAAATTGATCTGGGCTTTTCAGCTGGCGGCGTGGCTTTGCCACTGGGCTTGTCTGCGCCTGGCGAGCAGATGCGAGACGCGACCCGATTGGCCGATGCGGCACTCTATGAAGCCAAAGCCCGCGGTCGTGGTTGCCTGGTGATGATCCGCACCAAACCGAACTGGCAAGCTTTGCCTGAGGGTGCGGTGGATCTATCGTGCCTGGCGGAGCAAGGTGTACTGGGCCTGGACAGACGTTTGTGACCCAAGCGAAGATTCAAGGCGAACGCTGGGATGTGGTGATCATCGGCGCCGGTGCGGCCGGACTGATGTGCGCGATCGTGGCTGGCCAGCGCGGGCGGCGGGTGCTGGTGCTGGACCATGCCAACAAGGTTGGCAAGAAGATTCTCATGTCCGGCGGCGGGCGCTGCAACTTCACCAACATGTACAGTGGCCCGGAAAACTTTCTGTCGGCCAATCCGCATTTTTGCAAATCGGCGCTGAGCCGCTACACGCCCTGGGATTTCATCGCCCTGGTCGAAAAACACGGCATTCCCTACCACGAAAAGAAGCTTGGCCAATTGTTCTGCGACCGTTCTTCCAAGGACATCGTCGCCCTGTTGTTGAATGAATGCCGGGCTGCGGGAGTGGAGGTGCGAACCCATACGCCGGTTGAGATCGAACAACTGGGCCCGCCGCACCGGCTGCAGGCGGGTGCGCAATCCGTGCTCTGCGATTCGCTGGTGATCGCAACCGGCGGCTATTCCATTCCGCGCATGGGCGCGACCGGTTTTGGTTTCGATCTTGCCCGCCAGTTGGGAATGAAAGTGCAACCCACCCGGGCCGCCCTGGTGCCGTTTGTTCTGGAGGGCCGCAAGCTCAAACAGATTGAAGGCCTGGCTGGCGTGGCCGTGGATACCTCCAGCACTTGCGGAGACGGGACCTTTCGGGAAAACATTCTCTTTACCCATCGCGGTCTGAGCGGGCCGGCCATGCTGCAGGTGTCTTCTTACTGGCAACCCGGAAGTGCCGTGGAAATTGACTTGCTGCCCGACCTGGACCTGGCCGAGCACCTGCGCCAGCTGCGGGTTCAGCGGCCCGGCCTGAAGCTGCGCCGGGCGCTTGCCGAACTGCTGCCGCGCAGCCTGGCTACTCGCTGGTGCGAGCTGTGGCTGGCTGACAAGGCACTGGCCGAATTGTCTGACCAGGCGCTTGACGACTGTGTCCGGGTCTGCAAGCACTGGCAAGTCTGGCCTGCCGATACCGAGGGGTATCGAACGGCGGAGGTCACGCTGGGTGGTATTGATACCTCGGAGCTGTCGTCTCAAACCCTGGTTAGTCGTGCTCACCCGGACCTCTACTTTATCGGTGAGGTGGTCGATGTCACCGGTCACCTGGGTGGTCACAACTTCCAGTGGGCCTGGGCGTCCGGCCATGCCGCCGGTTGCGTGGTTTGAGAGCCAGGCCAGTCTGCTGGCGCCGACAAGCCGTTTTTGCGCTTGCCCTTACAATGCACCGTTACGATGCGCGAAAGTGCAGGAATTTCAAAAGGGGCAGAAAGCGAGCGTGATTGGGTCAGCGGGCTTTGTCGAAAAGGTAAGTTCCGGCCGGGCACTGGTGCCGGCAATGGCTGGCCTGCTGCTTGTGCTGCTGGGCCATTCTGCCCTTGCCCTGGATCCGCGCCGGGCAATTGAACAGTACACGGTGCAGACCTGGTCTCTGGACCAGGGTCTGCCGCAATCCACGGTCAAAGCGATGCTCCAGTCCCCCGAGGGCTACGTCTACATCGCCACTTTCGGAGGCCTGGCCCGCTTTGATGGCGTCAACATGCACGTCATCCCGGAAGAGCCAGCTTGCGCTCGTCGGTATACCAGCCTGACTCTGGATCAACGCGGAACGCTCTGGGTTGGCGCCGAGCGGGGGCCACTCTGCCAACTGGTCGACGGACGATTGCGCCGGCCCGACATTTCCGGCGGCGATGCGCTCGATCGCGTCAGCATTGTTCTGGCGAGTCGAGATGGTCCGCTGTGGGTCGGCACCCATTTCGGGTTGTTTGCCATTGTCAATGATCAGGTTCGGCCAATTGCGGCCACCGGCCTGGTAGAGCCGGAAATCCTGGCCCTGGCCGAGGATGATTCAGGCACGCTCTGGGTGGGTACCGACCAGGGCCTGTGCCTGGTTTCGGGCGATGCTTGTGATCGACCGGCATGGGCTGGCTTACTGGATGGGGAGGCTGTACGCGCCATTTATCATCAAGGCAAGGATCTGACCTGGGTCGGTACCGAGTTCGGCCTGTTCCGGCTGCGTTCCGGCCAACTGGAAGCGGTCGATCTGCCCGCGGAGCTCGGGCGGGTCACGGCATTGCTGGATGACCCCCATGGCAACCTCTGGCTGGGCACTGCTCTGGGTGGTCTGCTGCGGGTCGAGCCCAGGCTGGAACGACCTGCCGAGGGCAGCGTGCTGCGCTTGAGTGGTGTGGAGTCCCTGATGAGCGATCGCGAGGGTAATCTGTGGGTCGGCTACACGGGTCGTGGCATCAAGAAGCTGGCCGAAGGGCGCGCCTACGGTATACGCCTGGCGCGTTTCGAGGCGAACCAGCCTTTCCTGCCCATCGCCGTTGACGCTCAGGGCGAGCTATGGGCCGGTCTGCCCTGTCGCGGCGTGGTTCATTTCGGTGCTGCCGGTATGCGGTTGTTTGACGGTGATGACGGCCTGGTCAATACCTGCATCTGGTCGGTTCTTCCCGTAGCCAGTGGGGTTGTGTGGGTGGGAACTCATGGCGGTGGCCTGTACCGCATCGACCCTGACCAGGGCATTCAGCCGGTACCGGAGGTGAAGACGCGCGAGGGTATCGTCCGTGCGCTTTACCAGGACACGCAGGGCGACATCCTGATTGGCACCGACCAGGGCGTGTTCCGGTATTCCAGCGAGGGCTCGCCCATAGTCATCGTGCCCGGCACCGAGGGCGAGGATGTGCATTTTGTAACCCGGGCACCGGATGGTGCCTTGTGGGTCGGTACCCGCGACGGAGCGTTGCGCGTTCAAGCGCGTGATGTTCGGCGCTTCGACGAGTCTGGTGGCCTCAGGGGGCGACAGGTCAGGGTGATTCATCATGACGCCGATGGCGTGGTCTGGATCGGTACTTACGGTGGCGGGCTGCACCGGCTTGAGGGTGACCATATCACCGTGTTCGATCGTGACAATGGCCTGCCTGACGACATCGTTTCGACCTTGTTCGAAGATGCCAAGGGTCGCTTCTGGATGAGCGCCAATCGGGGCGTGATGCGGGTAGATCGCGCCGGCCTCAATGCCTATGCGAACGGACAGGCCGGCACCTTCGAGGTTGCGCTGTTCGACCGCAACGACGGCATGCCGGCCAGCGAGACCAACGGCGGTGCGCAGCCAGCCGGTGCGCTGCTGGATGATGGGCGGCTTTGGCTATCCACTGTCGATGGCATTGCCGTGTTCGATACCCGCGATGAGGCGGTCAACGCGCTGGCCCCGCCGGTGCTGATCGAGCAGGTGCTGGTTGATGGAGAAGCCATCGATCACCGGGCCGGCATGACGCTGCCGGCCGGCGCCCGTAACCTCGAGATCCGCTATACGGCGCTGTCATTTCGTGCGCCCGAGCGGGTGCGCTTCCGCTATCGGCTGGA
Source organism: Wenzhouxiangella sp. (assembly GCA_007694055.1). Classification (GTDB taxonomy): domain Bacteria; phylum Pseudomonadota; class Gammaproteobacteria; order Xanthomonadales; family Wenzhouxiangellaceae; genus Wenzhouxiangella. The sequence continues at coordinate 3,590 of RECK01000176.1, read as the reverse complement.
AGGTTTCGATGATCGCTGGGTGGACGCCGGTGCACGCCGGGTAGCGTATTTTCCCGTGATTCCGCCGGGTCAGCTGCGCTTCCAGGTCATCGCGGCCAACCATGACGGGGTATGGAATGAAATCGGGGATGTTTTCGAGTTCGAGGTCCGCCCGGGCTGGACCCAGCGCCCGTCCTTTTACCTGCTGCTGGTAATTCTGGCCCTGGTCGTCGGCCTGGCCAGCGCACGCCTGCGCAGCCGCTGGGCGCAACAGCGCCAGCGCGAGCTGCAGGCCGAAGTGGATCAGCGTACCGCCGAACTGGCCAAGCTGGCCGAGCTGACCGAGCACGTCAACCGCGCCGTCAAGCTGCAGCAGGTGCTTGACCATACCTACGAAACCCTGCACGAGTTCGTGCCCTATGACCACATGATCCTGGCCCTGGTCGATGCCGAGCGGCTGGCAATTCGGACCCTGTGGTCCAGGCGCGGAGAGCAGCGCGGCGTGCAAGGTCGTGAATTTGTCGGCGGGTTCCGCAACCGCGGCCTGAGCGAGCTCCTGCAGTCCGGTCAGCCCCGCATCATCGATGATCTGGCCGACTACCTGGCCGCGCACCCTGATTCGCGCACAACCCGAAGACTGATGAACGAAGGGATCAAGTCGAGCATCATCTGCCCGCTGCGGGTGGGCGAGCAGGCCGAAGGCTTTCTGCTTCTGGCCAGTGGCCAGCCGGGTGCCTACCGAGACGCCCATGTCGATTTTCTCAAGCAGCTGGCCGGGCAGCTGGCCCTGGCGGTCAGCAAGTCGAGGCTTTACGATGAGTTGCTCGAGGCCAAGCGCGAACTCGAGGCGCGCAATGATCAGCTGGCGGTGCTGGCCAGCCGCGATGAACTGACCGGCATCGCCAATCGCCGCGCCTTCGAGCTGGCCCTGGACGGCGCCTGGAATCGGGCTGTCGAAGACAAGGTGCCGCTGTCCCTGCTGATGATCGATGTCGATCGCTTCAAGCCGTTCAACGATGCCCTGGGGCACCAGGCCGGGGACGAGTGCCTGAGGCGTATCGCCACCGCCCTGTGTGAAGACATTGATATCGAGTCGTCAACGGTAGCGCGGGTGGGCGGTGAAGAGTTTGCCGCCATTCTTCCGGGAATTGATGGTGAGCAGGCGCTGGAAATCGGCCGTCGGCTTTGTCGCCGGATCGCTGCAATGGCCATTCCCCATCCCGAAGGCGGGTCGCGGGATTACGTCACCATCAGCGTCGGCGCGGCGACCCTGCAAGCCAGCCAGGATTCCAGTCGAGGCGAGCTCATGCGCCTGGCCGACCGGGCGCTGTATGCTGCCAAAAGCGGCGGGCGCAACCAGGCCGTGCGGGACGGTTGATCAACGCCGGTAAGGCCGCCTGCGGCTATGGTCTAGTTTCCACGCAGCGCTCGATAAGGCATATTCTCAAGGTTGGACCACACATCAATCCCAACCGATGGCCCCCGACAACGGCAATCCCGCAAGCGATTCACCCTATCAGCGCGCTTTTGATCAATCCCGCGATGACGCCAATGGTTTCTGGCTGAGGCAGTCCGAGCGGATCCACTGGTTCCGCAAGCCATCCACGGGCGTTTCGCGCGACACAGACGGCGTCGATCGTTGGTTCGCCGACGGCCAGCTCAATACCGCCTGGCTGGCGCTGGATGCGCAGATTGAAGCGGGCCGTGGAGAGCAGATCGCGCTGATTTACGATTCACCGGTTACCGGGACAACGCAAGCTTTCACCTACAAGCAGTTGACCGATCAGGTGGCGCGTACGGCCGGCGCCCTGGCTGGCCTGGGTGTGGGCAAGGGCGATCGGGTCGTGATCTACATGCCCATGGTGCCGGAAGCGGTGGTCGGCATGCTGGCCTGCGCTCGCCTGGGCGCCATCCATTCCGTGGTTTTCGGCGGCTTCGCAGCCCGGGAGCTGGCCGTGCGCATAGACGACGCACAGCCGCGGGTGGTGCTGTCGGCGTCCTGCGGCATCGAAGTCGACCGTGTCATTGCCTACAAGCCGCTGCTCGATGCAGCACTGGCGCAGGCTGACCATCAGCCGGATGCCACCTTGATCCTGCAGCGCCCGCAGGCTCGCGCCGAGCTGCAGCCTGGACGTGACCATGACTGGCACGAGCGGGTGGGAGCAGCCGCGCCGGTCGATGCCGTGCCGGTCCAGGCCACCGACCCGCTTTACATCCTCTACACCTCGGGCACCACGGGCAAGCCCAAGGGCGTGGTGAGGGACAACGGCGGGCACGCCGTGGCCATGCACTACAGCATGGAAGTCGTCTACGGCATGAAGCCGGGTGAGGTGTTCTGGGCCGCCTCCGATGTGGGCTGGGTGGTTGGCCATTCCTATATCGTTTACGCCCCGCTGATTTACGGCTGTACCACCGTGCTCTACGAAGGCAAGCCGGTGCGTACTCCCGATGCGGCTGCTTTCTGGCGGGTGGTCGAAGCGTACCGGGTCAACGCCCTGTTTACTGCCCCGACTGCGTTTCGGGCCATTCGCAAGGAAGATCCTGACGGGGCCATGCTGGCCCGGCATGACTTGAGCTCGCTCAAACGTCTGTTCCTGGCCGGCGAGCGCCTGGACCCGCCGACCTACCAGTGGCTCAAGCAGCTCACCGGGCTGCCGGTGCTCGATCACTGGTGGCAGACCGAAACCGGCTGGGCGATTGCCTGCAACCCGGTTGGCCTGGAAGCCATGGCTGAAAAGCCGGGCTCGGCAACCCGCCCGACGCCCGGCTTCCAGGTTGAAATCCTTGACGAAGAGGGCCAGCCGCTGGCGCCGGGTGAGCAGGGCGCCGTGTGTATCCGCCAACCCCTGCCGCCGGGTTGCCTGTGCGGCATCTGGGGTGATCCGCAGCGCCTGCGCACATCCTATTTCACGGCTTTCCCCGGCTACTACCTGAGCGGCGACGGCGGCTACTTTGACCAGGACGGCTACCTGTTCATCATGGGTCGCACGGACGATGTGATCAACGTTGCCGGCCACCGGCTGTCGACCGGGGAAATGGAAGAAATCGTGGCCAGTCATCCGGCGGTTGCCGAGTGCGCGGTATTCGGCGTGGCAGATGAACTCAAGGGCCAGCTGCCGCTGGGCCTGGTGGTGTTGAAAGACGGGGCCGAGCAGGCACCTGAGCAGATTGTTTCGGAACTGGTTGCCGGGGTCAGGGAGCAGATTGGCGCGGTTGCCTGCTTCCGCCGCGCCGTGATCGTGGAGCGGCTGCCCAAGACCCGCTCGGGCAAGATCCTGCGCCGCGTGCTACGCCAGATTGCCAACGGCGAGGAATACGCCACCCCGTCGACCATCGACGACCCGGCCATTCTCGAAGAGATCACCAAGCGCCTGGGCAGCAGCTGATCTACGCCGGCAAGAGAGGTTGGAGGTGCCCGTCAGCTCACCTCCAGCCTCTCACTCATATGACGCGGGCCAGAGGTCATGGGAAGTCAGCGTAATGGTGTCGGCTCAGTCAATCCAACCTTCGTAAACAAGACCGGGAACGCGGCTGAATTCACGTACATTGTTGGTAACCAATGTACATGCCGTGGCGACTGCGTGCCCTGCAATTGCGGTGTCGTTCGGCCC
>RECK01000188.1 GCA_007694055.1 Wenzhouxiangella sp. | reverse complement strand
AGTCGAATTCTTTCGTGCTGGTCGAAGCGGGCGGTGTCGGACAGGATGATCTCATTACCGGCCCGCAGGCCCTCGCGAACCTCAATGCGGTTGACCGAAGCCCGGCCCAGTGTGACCGGTATCTGGCGCGCATGGCCGTCTGCATCGATTCGAAAGAGGCGGGTAGTGGAGTCTGGCTGGCCGTGGGCCGGGCGGGCCAGGTGCAGTGTGCTGGCAACGCGTTCCAACTCGATCAGACCGTCCACCGACAGATCAGGGCGTGCCCCGAAAGGCAAGTCGCCATTGAGCTCGACATCGACCACCACCGCGCCGTCTCGAACTGCCGGGTCGATACGCACGACTGAACCGTTGATCATGCCGCTGCGGGTATCGATCCTGACGGCCTGGCCCAGCATGACTTCCCGGGCACGGGTTTCCGGAATGCGCAGCTCGGCGATCAGTTCGTCTGGACGGGCAATGCGCGCGACATTGACGCCGGCAGCCAGCTGCTCGCCCTCCTGAATGGATATCTCCTGGACGACACCGGCCATGCCGGCACGCACGGCAAGATCCTCGACCTGGCGCATCAGGCGCTGATGATGTCTCCGGGCCTGATCGCGCAATGCATGTTCTGACTGGCGCCGGGCTTGATTGGCGGATTCCAGTCGAAGCAGGCGACGGCGCTCGAAATCCAGGCGCTTTTCAAGCTGGTCGACCCGCAGGGCAGACTGGGCGGCCTGGATGCTTGAGACGATACCGCGACCGGCCAGCTCCGCCTCGGCATCGCTTTGCAATCGGGCACTTTCGAGATCGGCTTCCAGGCTCATGACGCCGGCCTCGGCTTCTAGCAAACCCCGTTCGAGCTCGGCCGCCAGTGCGGCAAGCGACGCCTCGGTTCTGGCAATGGCCCAGCGCGCCTCTTCAGTCTCCTCGACCAGTAAGGGGTTTGACAACTGCAACAAGATGGTATCGCTTTCCACGGGGGTGCCTGGAAGTACCAGAATGCGTTCGACTCTTCCTGGACTGGCTGTTGGTATCCAGCGGATTTCGCGCGGCGCAAGTCGTCCCGGCCCACGTATCTCGCGCACGAACTCACCATATTCGACGGTGCCGGTCCATACCGCTGAACGGTCGACCCGCGGGGCGGCGGATTCCAGGGAACCGATGACTGAGACGACTGCTGCCAAAGTCACCACACCCAGCCCGCCGATGAGAAGCTGCCGGATGCGCCGTTTCCGCGCAAGGTCTGGTCGTTTGATATCCATGGTCTTCACCATGCACATAGGGTGCCAACCAGCACCTATATATGGAAATCAATAGCTTGGATAGACAGGGAGACGAGCACGCCGCTCAGCATTTCCTGGTAGCGGGATCGCCAATACCGATTTCGGGACAAATCAAGGTCGTCTTTTGCATGGCCGCAGCGGTCAACGCGCAAACAAAAGCGCTTTCACAGCGGTCAGATGCGCGACCTCGCCTTTCAGGTCTTTGAGGCCGAGCTTAAAACGCTTGGAAGCGGGGAGCTTGCCGTGATGGGGGAGTTCGGGCAAGCTAGGCCACTTTTGCATCCTGGATCAATTTCCATGGCCCGTAAACGTAATCGACCCAAGACTTCTGCTCCTGTGCCTTCAGGACCTCGCTACGAGCCAGACTGGACCATTCTGGGGCTGGCCGGTGCGGGCCTGTTGGTCACCGGCTACCTGGTGCTGGTCGGGCTGCTCAATGCCGCCCCGGTCGGGTGCACTGCCGGATCGGCCTGCGACATCGTTCAGCAAAGCCGCTGGTCGACCCTGTTGGGCCTTCCGGTAGCGCTCTGGGGCTTTGGTCTCTACCTTGTGATGGCCCTGGTGGCGGGCCTGGGACGGGCCCGGCTCAAGCGCTGGCGTACACTCTGGTTCCTGAGCTTCTTCGGCTTGATATTCAGCCTTTACCTGACCCTGGTCGCCTGGTTCGAGCTGCAGGCGCTGTGCGCCTGGTGCAGTGTTTCGCTGCTGATCCTGGCCGCGATTTTCGGAATCCTGAGCTTTGCTCGACCGGAATCGGCGCCGGGCATGCCCTGGTCAGGTTTCCTGGCCGGGCAGGGTGCGATCCTGCTTGTGCTGATGCTGGGCGTGCATGCCATCTACGCCGGCTGGTTCGAGCCGCCCGAGGATCCGCGCCTGCGCGCGCTGGCCGAGCACCTGGATCGCGTTGGCGCCGTCTACTACGGTGCTTCCTGGTGTCCGACCTGCCAGGAGCAGAATCGCATGTTCGGCCCGGCTTATCGCCACCTGCCCTACGTCGAGTGCTCACCCCAGGGCCGCGAGGGTCCGGTGGCATTCGAGTGCGTGGCCAACGAGATCGTCAGCTATCCGACCTGGGTCATCGGCAACCGGCGCCTGACCGAGCCCCAGACGCCGGAAGACCTGGCCCGCTACTCGCGTTTCAACTGGGCGGCCTGGTCGGAGTAGGGTCGGAAAGCCTTTATTCCAAAAAGGGCGGGCGCATCGGGGTGATGCCGTTCAGGGTTTCGCTGGCCTCGATCCGTGCGATCTGCTGCCGGACCAGGTTGACAAAGGCCGGATCCATGGGCACCAGGGTCTGGCCGACAAAGGCCTGGTAGGCTGCCAACGCCTCTTCGCGCTGACCCAGGCGGATATGGGCATTGCCGATCTCGATATGGCCAGCGACCATTCTGGGGTTGACGGCCATGACCTCGGAGCCGCGCTGGATCACCATTTCCCAGTCGTCACCGTTGTCGCGGTAGATGTAGTCGAACAGGCGCGAGGCGATGCTGTTGGCGCGTGCGCGGGGGTCGCGTATCCGGCCCTTGCGCACGTGCATGTGTCCGGCGCGGAAGACCTCATCGGTCTCGGCGTAGAAGGTATCTGGGTCCCAGTCCCAGGCTGGCCACGGCACCAGGGCACTCATCGACACCAGGAAGTAGCCGTCGTAAATGCCGTCGACGTTGTCCTCGTAGAGCGATTCGACCAGGTTACGGTTGCGCAGGCCAGCGCCTTCGGACTGGCGTGAACGACCGCCGAAGAAGGGCAGTTCGCCGGAGACGACGACTTCGTCGTGAAAGGCCCGGATTTCGTGGAAGCGCTGCCCCAGGCTGACTGATTCGTTGCTGAAGTTGCGCCAGGCGTTTTCGCTGCCGCCGGCCAGGCGGTTGTGAAATTCGTACAGGCGCGGTTCGGGCAGGGTGGTGGCCAGCAGCACGGTCAGCAGTACGGCGAGGGCAGCGGCATGGAACTGAACCCGACGCGCGTCCGTGTGCGTACCCAGGTCGGTGACTACCTGACGCAAGGCCAGGGCGATCACCAGCAGCAGGGCAAACACCACCGGCAGAGCGTGACGAATGCCGGCATAGGCGCCCTGCGAGCCGGCCAGGGCGGCGAAGTGGCCGCCGGCCATGATCATCACCATCAGCAGGCACAGCCGCTCAGCTCGGTCCAGGCGGCCCCTGAGCAGCACCATCAGGGCAAGGGCCAGCATCAGCAGGGTGGCCAGCGGCAGCTTGGAGACGATCTGGCTGGGCCAGACGTGCCAGGGGCTCTCATTGATGTACTGCTGACCCCACAGCAGGTGTGTGACCTGGCCACGCCCTTCGACGCCGGCACGCAAGGTGTCGGCCAGCCCCCACAGGTAAGGACGCGGCAGCAGGCGGTATTCGTCGGCGGTGCCCAGGATCGTGCGCAAGACCGGGCGGTGCAGATCCTCAATCTTGGCGCTGATCTCGCGGTTGAACGGGTCGCTGCCGTCCGGGCTGGTGTGAAAACGCAGGCCGTAGTGGGCCCAGAGCACGGCGACGGCCAGCAGGGCGACGACGGTCAGCTGGCACAGGCGTTTGATCGACACGCGCAGGCCGGCCCGGCGCGACTGCCAGGCCAGCACTAGCACCAGCCCGAGTCCGAGGGCTGCCAGGCCGGCCAGCGCGGAATGCTTGGTCGCCAGTGCCAGCCCCATGGCCAGCCCGGTCAGCAGCACCGAGCGCCAGCGCCAGTCGCTGACCAGCAGCCCGGCGCAGCAGGCCGAGAGCATCAGGGTCAGGCCCAGCGGCAGGTCGGTCATCACCAGCGGCATATGGGCCGACAGCGTTGGCTCCAGGGCCACCAGGGTCAGCAGCGCTGCAGCGGGCACGGGGCCGAAGATGCGCCAGGCCAGCAAGCCAAGCAGCAATAGCAGCAGGCCGTTGAAAGCGAACATGGCCAGCCGCGCGCGCTTTTGCACGGCCAGCGGGTCATTGTCCAGGTAGACAATGCGCTCGACGTAGTCGCGTTCCTGGGTCTTGTCGATCAGGGGTGTCAGTGGCGGCAGGGCAAGCACGGATTCCGACATCAAGGCACCGGCCCAGAGCTTGGTCAGGGGCGGGTGTTCGGGGTTGAGCCGCCAGTCGCCGGTGCGCACATAGCTGGCTCCCGCGACGATATGCCAGGGTTCGTCGATGGTGAAGCTGTCCAGCCGGGTGCCCATCTGCGAGCGCAGCACGGCCAGCAGCACCAGGGCGATCAGCAGCGCCGGCATTAGCCAGGTCGATGGACCGCGCTTTTCGGCGGCTGCCTGCTTCGGGATCAGCTTGGACACGGGTGACTCACTTCATCGTTGCGCTTGACTGTCCCTAACGTGAAAGCGAAGCCGCGGGGCTCAGGAACCTCTTGATGACCCCTGCCCCAAGGCATTGACGTTAGCGATGGAGGCAAGTCACTTTTTCAAGGAGAACAGACATGAGTCACGCACCAGGCAGCGCTGGCCGCTGGGCTGGACCGCTTTGCGGCGCAGTGCTGCTGGCTGCCCTGCCCGCCGCGGCCCAGACCATACCCGGCTTTACCGTCTCGACCTACGCGGAGCCGGTGACCGGGCCGGTATTCCTGTCCTTTGCGCCGGATGGCACGCTCTACGCGGGCCGTGATACCTCTCCACCGGGAGGCAGCATTGCGCCGGCCTTCCTGACCCGCATCGGCCCCGGCGGCGCGCCGATCGAAAACTACGGCAATACGATGACGCCCGATCCGGATCCTGTCGTGGTCGATGTGCTGGGCATTGTCTCCGGCGTGGCAGGCAGCGTGCTGACCGGCGGCAACAGCGTTTCACCGACGCGCGGCTCGATCAGCGCGATCCGCCCCGACCAGAGCGTGGTCGAGCTGTGGACCTCGACGCAGTGGACCAATCCGTCCGAGATGAAATTCGATCGTCAGGGCCGTTTGCTGTTTGCCGACGTCGGCTCGCGGCAAGTCTGGATCAGTGCTGCCGGTGAGGCGCCGACGGTGTTCGCCACCTTGCCGAATAGTCGGACTGCCTTTCATCTGGCCATTGCCCCGGATGGGCGCGTGTTCGTCGGCGATGGCAATGGTCGGATCTCGGAATACGCTGCCAACGGTACCCTGCTGAACGTGGCCTATGCCCAGTTCCCCTCAAGGTCCGCGCTGGACTTCGGACGGGGCTGCGGCTTTGGTCGTGATCTGTGGGTGCTGCGCCAGTCCACCGGCACCTTGCACCGGGTCACAGCTGAAGGCCAGGTCATCGACGTCGGCTCCGGCTTTACCGGTTTTCCTTACGACATCAAGTTTGGGCCTGGTGGCCAACTCTACATGTCGCACTATACCGGCGGGCGGATCAGTCGGATCGAGGCCAATGACGTGGACTGCATCTTCGGCGATCGATTCGAGCCTTGATCGGTCAGTCTCAGGGGGCTGCGGTGCCTACCGGTGCCGCTGCTGCCGTTTGGCAGCCAGCGCAGGCGGCCAGGCCGGCGCGAACGCGAGGGTGGTCGGCGGGGTGAATGGACAGCAGCACGTCGATAAGCTGCTGTCGATAAGCCAGTTCCTGGTCTGCTTGACCGGCGGAGCTTTTGGCGGCAATGGCGGCGTCCAGGGCCTGGGCCAGTTCGTGAGGATTGCCGCTGTCGGCCAATTCGGCCAGCACTGATTCGGTCAGGGCCAGTGCCTCCTCGGCCTGACCCGACCGGGCCAGCAGTTCGATATGGGTGGCAGAGATCGCACGACAGCGCGCGCCCAGGCCGGCTTCCGCGTCCCGGCAGCGTTCAAGCCAGGGCTTGAGCGTTGCCTTGGCGTTTGCCGGCTGACCGTGGCGACCCTGCAGACGGCCGAGTCGGGCGGCTGCTACCACCGCCCGTGAATGCCCAAGGCGCTCGAGCATGACCAGGGCTTCGGTCTGCAAGGCGATGGCGTGGTCCATCTCGCCCGCCATCTCGGCATTGCGCGAGCTGTCCATCAGCGCCTCGGCGATCCAGGGGTGGTCGTCGGCGAAGGCGGCCCGGGCAATGGCCAGGCGGCGCTGGTTGACCGCCTCGGATACCGCAATGCGGCCCCGGAGATACTCGAGATCGCTGGATGACTGCAGCATGCGCAGCAGGGAAGGGGCCTGCTCGCCCTGGGCTTCGGTGACCAACTCGATGGCTCGTGCCAGGTCGGGCTCGGCCGCTTCGAGCAGTCCCAGCCTTAGCCGGGTGTTGGCCACGTAGAAGTGCGACCAGGCCAGCTCCAGGCGCGTGGAAGGCGGGTGGGCCAGGTCGATGGCCAGGGCGCGTTCGTAAAAGCGAAGGGAATCCTCTTCCTCTCCTGAGAAGCTGGCCAGACCGCCGCGGGCCTGGAGAATATGGGCCAACAGCCGCGGTTCGTCTGCACCGCGTTCGTCCATCAGCACCAGAGCCCGCTCGATGTAGGGTTGGCCGGCCGGCTGCCGGCCGCGGCCGAACTCGATCGCGGCCTGGTCGATCAGGATTCGAGCCATCAGGACTGGATCCTGTTCATCCTTCCGGTTCAGCAGGCCAGCGGCCTGTTCCAGCAAGGCCATGGCCTCGTCGGCGCGACCCTTGCCATGCAGTACGGTGGAGAACTCGCGCAGCAGTTCGGCCTGGATGCGCGGGTCCTCGGTAAAATGCTTGGGGACCTGTTCAACGGCGAAGTCGAAGGCCTCGGCCAGGGTCAGCTCGCCGCTGAAATCGCGAAGAATGGGGTTCTCCTGGCGAAAGATGGCAATCAGAAAGTCACGCATGCTCAGCGAGCGCGCCGATTGCTGCCGGGCCAGTTCGGCCTGGTGCTCGGCGATCGCGGCCTGGGTGCGCGCCTGTTCGGCCTGGTTCAGGGCGGCGGCCAGGCCGCCGGCCAGGGCCAGCATGACCAGGGCAGTGGCAGCGACGGCACCACGATAACGGCCCAGGAATTTTTTCAGGCGGTAAGGGGTACTGTCGCCGGCGGCCAGCACCGCTTCGCCGTCCAGCCAGCGGCGGAGGTCGGCGGCCAGGGCGGCGGCACTGGGGTAGCGGCGCTCAGGCTCGGGCCGCAAGGCCTTGAGCAGGACCAGCTCCAGATCGCGGGTCAGCTCGCGCCGGTAGCGGGCGTTGGCCAGATCCGGCTGGGTGGTGCGCTTGATCACCAGGCTGGGGCGTTCGATGCTGTCGCGGCTGAGTTCTCCGGCCAGTTCGATCATCGAGGCGCTACCGCGCCGGTGCGGCAGACTGTCGGTGAGCAGCTCGTAGCCCAGCAGACCCAAGGCATAGACGTCGGTAGCGGTGCTGATGGTTTGTCCCAGGATCTGCTCGGGCGCGGCATAGGCCGGCGACATGGCGCGAAGGCCCGTGGCGGTGACCCGGCTGTCAGGCTCGTCTTCGAGCAGCTTGGCGATGCCGAAGTCAAGCAGGCGCACACGACCGGTTTCATCGACCAGCACGTTGCCGGGCTTGAGGTCGCGGTGCACCACCAGGCGCTGCTGGGCATAGGCCACGGCGTCGCACACCGCCAGCAACAGGCGCATGCGCTGGCGCACGGACAAGGCCTGCTGACGTGCATGCTCGGTAATCGGCAGGCCCTTGACCCGCTCCATGACGAAGTAGGGCAGGCCGTCGTCGGTCATGCCGCCGTCGATAAAACGGGCGATGCCGGGATGTTCCAGGCTGGCCAGAATGCGTCGCTCCTGGATAAAGCGCTCGACAATATCCTCGCTGTTCATGCCGCGGCGCAGGATCTTGAGCGCGACCTGCTGGCCACTGCCGTCGGCATCCTCGCGCCGGGCCAGCCAGACCTCGCCCATGCCGCCGCGGCCAAAGACTTCCAGCAGGCGGTAACGGCCGACGACGGTGCCGGTGCGATCCTGATCCAGCTTGCCGGTCAGCTCCGGGGCAATGACCTCCATCGAGCGGTCAAGCACGCCAGAGGCGGCATCGGCGGCGAACATTCGCTCAAGCGCGGCTGCCAGTTCGGCGTCTTCGCGGGCAATCGCGGCGAGGCGCTCATTGCGCTCGCCTGGAGGGAGTTCCGCGAGTTGGTCGAACAGTTCCGACTGGCGCCGCCAGTGCTCTTCGATGTTGTCCCTCATGGCCGATCTTGCTTCTACCCAGGCGCTGGACGGCTCTCGAGAATATCAACTTAATACAAGTAACGGAAAAAAAGTTCGTGGCCGCGCCCCGGTCGGGGCTGCGGCCACGTTTGCCACTTGTTGAATGGCTTGATTCGCGGCTTGGTTCGCGGCTTGGTTCGCGATCCGGGCTCAGTTTCGGCAGTCGTCGACCGGTACCAGGTTTCGGATGGCAAAGGACTCGGTTGGCAGCTCGAAACCCGGGGCGATGTCGTGGAACCGCGCCTGGCCCTTGAAACAGCTCTCGAAGTCCACGGTCAGCGTCGCGACCGGGGTCAGAATCGGTCCGGAACCATTGTCCAGTTCAGCAGCCATCACCGAGACCGTTGCCCGAATGCCGTCGAAGCCAAGCTGTTCGCTCGTGCTGAGCTCGGGGCTGACGGCAGAGTCCATGGCATACCAGACCGGCGCACCGGATGCATCGTGGCCGTACCAGTTGCCGACCATCCGCTGCTGATCCAGCGGAAAGGCGACCTCCATGCCCTGTCCGCCCAGCGCCGGGTTGAACCAGTGGCCTGCAAACGGGAACGGCCGTGGCGGACGCGGACTTTCTTCGGAGGCGCCGGGGTAGCTGATCTCGGTTCGCGTGATGGGTGCACCCGCCAAGCCAAGGGTAGCGGCGGCGGCCAGGGTGTGAGTCAGCGCAAAGCGGTCCCCGTTCTCGAAGGTTCCCGACGCGGTTATGTGGATGAAAGGCCCGTTCTTGAGCTGTCCGAGTTCACTGTAAACCTCGGCCATGCCGATTCGGATAGAGGGCAGCGCTTCGATGTCGATCATTCGCAGCAGGCCGTCACTGGCCGCAGCAAGTAGTTCTTCGGTGCGAACGAACAGTACCGGAACAGGTTCGTCAGCCACGAGGCGATAGTAGGCCGGTGCCATGTCTACGCCGGGCGGATTCTCCCATACCTCGAAGCCACTGAAACCCGGATTCAACGGGCAGGAAAAGCCGTCAGGAAAGTCGAATCCCAGCAGCAGGTTGTAGTCTTCGGGAATGCACGCCGACTGGCGATAGGCGACCACTGCTGACCAGATGCCATCGCTGGGCGCAAGCCGGGGATCGTCGGCAGGCATCTGCAAGCGCACGTAGTAGGGCAAGCCGGGCATATCATCGGGAATGGCCAGGCGCAGCTCGGCGTGGGCCGGATTGCCAGCCAGCAGTGCCATGGGCAACAGGGCCAGGGCGAGTCTTGCCAATGGCCGGATACCAATTTTTTTCGAATATGAACCTTTCTTGAACATGACCAGTTTCTCCTTGGAAAAGTGACCCGCTCCATGCATGCCCGGAATGGTTCATGCCTCGCGGTAGAGCCCGCCCAACGCGCTGCCCCTGTAAGGAGAACGCTGTTCATTCAGATCGGGGGTCAGTTGAATTGCGGGAAGAAGGGCAAGAGGTGTCCCGGGCCGGTCAATGCAAGGGGTTCTCACCCGCGCAAGGGCAGGGCTTACTTGTCCCGGTGCGTAACGGCAATGTTCAGTCCAGGCGCGACCAGTTCCAGCGACGCCTCGAGAATGCCTTGCTCACGCTGATCGGCGGCCAGCATGGCCGCGACCTCGGCGGCAATTTTCGGCTTGGCCTTCGAAATGGCGACGAGTTGCTCGCGGCGGGCCGGCTCCGGCAGCTCTACCAGGGTGTCGAACAGCTTCAGCACCGCCTCCCAGTCTGGATCGGACGGGCTGGTCATTCGGATCTGCTCCGATCGGGGCTGGTCATGGTCGAATCTCGCGTCAGCATTACAAGCCTAAACGTGATTCACTGGGCGCC
>RECK01000084.1 GCA_007694055.1 Wenzhouxiangella sp. | reverse complement strand
GCGGCCGGATACCACCCGGTGCCTCCTCCACCCTTCCAATCTCTTTTTCACCAGCGTTGACCCCGGCCGCGTGGGGCCGGGCTACGCACAACGGTTCGGACCGACAGCTTGCTTTCAGGCTTGTTGCGTGGTGGCGGAATAGCGATTGGAAGGGTGAAAGAGGCACCGGGTGGAGCGTTATTTTATCCACCCGGTAGGCGGTATAGACTTTGCGGAATTGTCAGCTGTGAGGTTTTCTGCCGTGCGCTACCTGATTGCGTTAGCCCTTCTGTGCCTGTCGCTGAGCCTTGATGCTCGCACGCTGGTGTTCGAGAACGTTCGTCTTGTCGACGTTGAAACCGGCACCTTGTCGGAACCCTTGCAGCTGGCCGTTCGGGAAGGGTTTATCGTCGATGCCGAATCGGTATCCGAACCGGACCAGGTGATTGCCGAGGCCGGCTACCTGATTCCCGGCCTGGCCGAAATGCATGCCCATGTGCCGCCAATGCGGCTGGGTGAGCAGCTGGTCCAGGACACCTTGATGCTGTATCTGGCCCACGGCATTACGACCATCCGCGGCATGCTCGGCGAGCCCGGGCACCTGGCCCTGCGCCAGCAGCTGGCGGCAGGGGAAGTGATCGGGCCCCGGTTCATTACCTCAGGCCCCTCGTTCAACGCCAACTCGGTCTCGTCGCCATCGGCCGCGCGCGCCATGGTGCGGGCCCAGGCCGAGGCCGGCTACGACCTGCTCAAGCTGCACCCGGGTCTGTGGCCCGAAGCGTTTCATGCCATTGCGGAGACGGCCGAAGCGCTTGGGATTGACTACTCGGGCCATATTTCGGTGGCCGTTGGCCTGGACCGCACCCTGGCCTCGCGCCAGGGTTCGATCGATCATCTCGACGGCTACGGTCAGAAGCTGGTGCCGGAGGACCATGAGCTCTACGGCACCGACCCGGGCCTGTTCGCGGTCAACCTGGTGGCCGGCATGGATCCGGATCTGATTCCGGAGTTGGCCCGACGCACGGCCGAGTCAGGTGTCGCCAACGTGCCCACCCAGAGTCTGCTCGAGAACTGGGCCACGGGCGATGTCGACGCCCTGTTCGCGCGCGATGGCATGCGCTGGATTCCCGCCCAGACCCGCGCCCAGTGGCAGACCGCGATCGAGAACATCCGCAGCCGGATTCCCGAGGGCCAGGGTGAGCGTTTCATCGAGATTCGGCGCGCCCTGATCGCCGCCCTGCACGAGGCCGGCGCCCCCATTCTGCTCGGTGCCGACGCACCCCAAATTCTCAGCATTCCGGGTGACGCCATCCATCATGAGCTGGAAATTTATGTCGAGGTCGGCATGAGCCCGGGCGCGGCGCTGGCCACCGGCACCATCAACGTGGCCCGTTACCTGAACCAGTCGGCGCATGGCTGCCTGCAACCGGGTTGCGTGGCCGATCTGGTGCTGCTGGCAAGCAACCCGCTGGAAGATATTCGCCACACCCGCTCCATCCAGGGTGTAATGCGCGCCGGTCAGTGGTTCGACCGCGAGCGCCTGGACAGCGAACTGGCCGCCATCGCCGAGCGGGCCGGGCCCTGACCAGGACTTGCCGGAACCGGCCCGCAAAGCACAAACCACTATGAATGCGAAAGGTATTTCGTTGCCGGCTCAATCACGGGATTCAGGAGGGGGCGGGTCGGCGTCGATCACGCAATTGCGGCCGGTTTGCTTGGCCGCGTAAAGCCTGCGGTCGGCCAGCACCATCAGCTTTTCCAGGCTGTCGATCCCGGGCTCACCGCCGAAAGCGATACCTATGCTGCAAGTCAAGTTCAGGTCGACGGCGATGGGGCTGAGGTCGGCGGCCTCCAGCCTGCTGCGAATGCGCTCGCCGACCGCGTTGGCGCCGACTTTCGATGCTGTCGGCAGAAGGACCGAGAATTCCTCACCCCCGATGCGGCCGATCAGGTCGCTGGGCCGGGCCGAGGCCCGGAGGATGGCTGAGAAGATCACCAGCGCCTGGTCGCCGGCCGCGTGCCCGAAACGATCGTTGACCTGCTTGAAGTGATCAAGATCCAGGGACAGCAGCGCCGGCCCGTTGCCTTCTTTCCGCTGACGGGCAAAAATCCTGCTGGCTTTCGCCTCGAACCCGCGCCGATTACGCAGACCGGTCAGCTCATCGTGACTGGCCAGGTGCCCCATCAATTTCTGCCTCCGAAACTGCAGGCCACCCCACAGCATCAGGCCCAGCACCAGGACCACCGAGACAGCAAGCGCAATGCCCTGCCATGTGCGCACGCGGTCCAGCGCCTCGTTTTCCATACGGACCAAGTTCATCTCCGTCCTGACTTGCTCTGTTCTGGTCATGGCTTCGAGCGCAGCCACTGCACCGGCTTGTCGACGCTCCTGGACCAGCGCCAGTTGTTCGCGCGAGGCACGTAAAGCCTGCACGGCCTCGGGCAGCTGACCGAGCTGTTCCAGGCAGGCTGCATAAGCCTGGGCCGCACGCGAACGATCCCAGGGTGCGTCGGCCGTGGCGAAAGTCGCCAGGGCCTGCTCGTAGAACGGCAGCGCCTCGTCGGCGCGATCAAGACGGCACAGCATGTCCGCTAGGGCTTCGCGGGCAAAGGCACCGTAGTAGGTATCCGGGTCGGACTGATCGACGAGCGACCGTGCCAGGCGCTCGCCCTGCTCGATATCCCCCTGGTTCCGAATCACGGACAATTGGGCCAGCAGTAGCGTGGTATCCAGCTCGGGCATGGGTTCATCTCGCTCGATAGCGGCAGCCTGCTCTACCGCCATGCCCATGGCCTCGATGTTTCGCATTTCCAGGTGAACGCGGGCCCGATTAAGCAGAAAGCGCTGTCGATGCTCGGCATCACCGAGTCGTTCGGCCAGCAAGTAGCCCGATTCGGCGGCTTGAAGCGCGGCTTCATGCTGGCCGCCGCGGGAATAGGCCGAGGAGATGTTGAGCAGGGCGCGCAACTCAAGCCCGACCAGGCCTTCAGCGCGGACGAATTCCAGCACGGGCAGGGAGACTTCCAGCGACTCGCGGCTGCGCTCCAGCGCTTGTAAGGCACCAGCCCGGGCAATCGCCACCTCGGCACGCAGGGTAGCCGGCGCCTCGTCGTCAAGGAGTTCGGATGCCCGTTCGGTGGCCATCAGCACTTGCGGCCAGAGACCGGACTCTCGAAGGCTGCGGGCATGGTCCAGAAACTCCCGGGCCAATTGTTGCTGCTCGCTTGCGGGCGATCCCTGGGCCAGGACCGGCGTAAGCCATAAGGCTGCGGCCAGCACCAGGTAAGGCGTCCAGGCCCAGGACGCGGTGCGCCACTCACTTTGAAAATCGATCATCTTCCCTTGACTGTTTCAGGAGCTACCGCGCCTCGGCTTACTGAACCTGTCGGCTCTGGATCAGGCTGCCGAAGGTCAGGTAGATGGCGCGGCGACTGTCGCTGGATTGCCCGTAGCCGAGGAACATCGGCCCTAGCGGCGTGCCGACGCCGACGTAAACACTGCCAGCATAGATCAGGTCGGCCAGGTCGAAGTCTGAACGCTGGTTCCATGCATTGCCTGCCTCCAGGCTGATACCAGTATAGGTTGGCAGAGAGAGGAGTTGCTGGCTATCACCGATACGGCGCATCAGCAAGCCGCGGGCAAGAAACAGCTGCGGTCCGGCCAGCTCGCGTTCCCCGTAGCCTGACAAGTTGCCAAGACCACCAAGAAAGTCCACGGCCTGGAGAGAAATATCATCGTTGAATGCCGACACGGCGCGAACGCCGCCGAGCATGATGTAGCGCCCGGCCGACCAGGCCTGGGTCAGCTCCAGCCGGGCCACTTCGGCGTTGGTCGCGGACCCCAGCCACGATTGGTAAAACTCGAGTCGGCCATCGGCCAGCAGGCCGCGACGAGGGAAAGTGGCATCATCAAGCGAGTCGTGGACCAGGCCCAGGCCGACGAATCCGTAATGGTCGCGAAAGCGATCAACACCGATGCCGACACTGCGCGAGAGTCGATCCTGGCCGCGCTCGAGGCGCACAAAGGTCCGCGTGCTGGTGTTCCAGTCCTGGCCGAAATCGGCACCGATACGGCCGCGTGTCCAGCGCAGGCGGGCAATTTCGGCGTTCTGGTCACTAATGAACAACGGTTGGTTAAGCGCCCTGGCGTTGGCATAAGGGCTCAGGTAGGTTTGTGCCTTTCTGCCCAGTGGCACCCGCCAGGAACCGCCCAGCTCGTTGAGCTCACCCAGTGCCAGCCGCATGCGCCATTCCGCGCCGGGGCGGATGTCGCTGGCCAGGCGGGCCAGGGCATCAAGCTGGTAGGCACTGCCGCCATCGAAATCGTCACTCAGACGCAACCCCAGGCGCAGGAAATTCGGCCCCCAGCTCTTGTCTATGGGGGTAACCCGCAGCAGCAATTGCTCGCCGTCTTCTTCCAGCGTGTAAGTGATACGTTCGTAATGCCCCTCACCGTAGAGACGGGCGATCTGTTGCTCGACAAGACGGGGGCTGGCGAGCTCGCCAATCAATGGGCGCAAGCGGTCTTCGACCAGGAAGGCGGTTCGGCTCCACTCGCTTTCGACGAGGACACGGTCAATGCGCCGGTCCTCTGTCCAGCGCGGATGTGGTCTGGCCTCGAAGCTGATCAGGCGCTGATCACTGGCGCTGAAACCCTGCAGGTCCTCGATCACGATGCGCGCAGCCGCCTCTCCCATTGGCACGGTTTCCACCGCGCGCTGGAAATCAGCAGATCCGATATCACCCAGCTCTGGCCGAATAAGCAAATCACGGTCACCCAGAAGCTCAAGCGTCTGGCGCGTATTGCGTTCCATCAGGATGGAGATGACCTGCATGGTGACCGAAGCCGGCGTGCCCAGTTCCTCCTCGCTTGCCAGGCCGGCCCCGACATCGACCACGATCAGCCGATCCGCTCCCATCGCCCGGGCGACGTCGACCGGAACATTGTCGACCACGCCACCATCGACCAGGAGCCTGTCGCCGATGCGAATCGGCTGGAAAGCACCGGGCACCGACATGCTGGCCCGAACCGCATCGACCAGATCACCGGTCCCGATGACAACCGCCTCGCCGGTCACCAGGTCGGCGGCCACGGCCCGAAACGGAATCGGCAACTGGTCGAAATCACCAATGTGGCTGACCGGCAGCAGCAGCTGGCGCAGCAGCAGACCAAGGTTTTGACCTTGCAGCAAACCCTGGGGCGTTCGCAAGCCGTCGCGTCCAATGCCGATTTCCAGACTGGAGGGAATCAAGGCCGCATCGGCTTTTCGCTGCGGGCTTTGCAACTCGCGGCCGGATTGGTCGCGCAGGGTCGCCGGCCAGTCGATCTCGTTGAGGATCGTCTCGATATCATCGGCCCGGTATCCGCTCGCATACAGCGAACCGACAATAGCGCCCATGGAGGTACCGACAATGAAATCGACGGCAATCCCCTGCTCTTCGAGTACTTTCAGAACACCCACATGGGCAGCGCCACGAGCCCCGCCACCGCCCAGCACCAGGCCAATGCGCTCGGGCTCGGCATGGGACAGCGAGGCCAGGCCGGCCAGAAATACACATAACAGTACCCGCTTGCTAGTCATCTGCCCCATCAATCCTTCTCGGAAATCACAGTGAACCTGACATCTCCCCGCCAATCCTGGCGAGAAACGCCCCTCGAACAAGCACTCCTGGCCTGGCTGAATGTTAAAGGATTTCTGACGGGCAGGTAAGCGCTGATGCGCTACCCGGCCAGACGCTTTCCGGCCCGAGCGGTGACTTCAATTGAAAAACTGCAACAATTCTGTCAGGGAAAGATCGGATCAAGGCCGAGTGCCAACAGGCGATCGGATTCTTTTTGGGCCTTGACCTCAAGTCGCCCAAGCAGGGTGGGGAGCTCCGGGCAGGAGGCCTTCTGTGTGCAGAAAACTGGCAGCAGCTGCACATGGCTTTGTGCTGTGGCTCAAACGGGGTTTTGGCTGTCTGGAGTTGCGAGATTCGGATAGGCCCTTACACTAGCGCCATGACTATCAGACCCGACTCGATTCGCCAGCGGCCCCTGCCCTATGCTGACTGTCTTCAGCAGCGCTCGCCAGCTGACATCGAGCTGGTGGTGATTCATGCCACCGAGCTGCCGGACCTGGCCATGGCGCGTGAGTACGGCGAACGAATCCATTACCCGGGTTCAGGCACCGGCAACAGCGGACACTTTTACATTGACCGGGATGGTTCGATCGAGCAGTGGGTGCCCGTGGATCGCGTGGCCCACCATGTGGCCGGCCACAATGCCAACTCGGTCGGAATTGAACTGGTCAACCTCGGTCGCTACCCGCACTGGCTGGACAGCAAGCATCAGCGCTGGCAGGAACAGACCACGGAAGCCCAGATCGACGCCCTGCTGATGCTGCTAGCTTCGCTGGCATCCGACCTGCCCGGGCTGCGCTGGATCGCCGGACACGATCAGCTCGATAGGCGTGAAGTGTCCGCCAGTGACGATGCCTCCCGCCTTGTTTTTCGCAAGCTGGACCCGGGGCCAGAGTTTCCGTGGACCCGGGTCGTTGCCGGCAGCGGTCTTGATCGGCTCCCCCGCAAGCCGCAGCACCGCGAGGCTGGAGGCTGAGCGATCAGCGCTTGCCGGCACGTAGCGCGGCTGAAACGATTTCTTCCACGTCCGGGCTCAAGCGCTTGCGCGAAGCGATGGCTTCGAGTTCTCCGCGCATGTGGTCAGCACGTTGCTGATCGTAGGCGTGCCAGCGGTTGAATGGTGTCACCAGGCGCGCCGCGACCTGGGGGTTGAGCTGGTCCAGTTCGCGCACGGTTTCGCCCAGTAGTCGGTAGCCGGCCCCGTCGGCACGATGGAAGGCCACCGGGTTTTGCATCGCGAAACTGCCCAGCAGGGCGCGCACCTTGTTGGGGTTTTTCAGGCTGAAAGCCGGATGGTCCATGAGCGCAGTGACGCGATCGACCGTACCCGCTTCTGGCACCGTGGCCTGGACGGCAAACCACTTGTCCATGACCAGCGGATCGGCGACGTATTGCTGCTCGAACTTGGCCAGTGCCCTGTCGCCGTGCCTGTGTTCATGGTGGACCAGGCAGCGCATTGCCGCCAATCGATCGGTCATGTTGTCAGCCTGTTCGAACTGGCTGACCGCGCGCTCGAAGCCTTGCTCATGATGGCTGGCGCAAAGCAGCCCCAGGCTTGCGTTCTTGAGCCGGCGGGCGGCCGTTGCCGGACCGTCACTGGACCAGGCGTCGGGTTCCTGGCTGCGCGTATTGACCGCCAACAGCTCTTCTCCCAGGTTTTCTCCCAGGAAGCGCATCAGTCCGAGGCGAGCGGTGTGAATGGCCTCGACGGAAACGGGATTGCGCTGCTGGGCGAGTTCGTTCTCGCTCGGCAGCGACAACAGCTCGGCGACCAGGGCTGGATCGAGCGTGGTGTCGGTCAGGCTGGCCTGCCAGGCCTCGATCAACAATTCGGTAATTTCCGGCGGACGCCCACCTCGCTTGATCATCTGGCCCAGCACCTGCTCGGACAGACGACGGGCAGCGCGCCAGCGGTTGAAAGGGTCGCTGTCGTGGCCGGCCAGACGCGCGAGCTCTTCGGCCTTCCAGGCAAAATCAAGCTCCACCGGGGCAGAAAAGTCGCGCAGCAGGGAGGGCAAGGCATCCTCCGGCAAATCGCGGAAGCGGTACTCGGATGATTCACGGGTCAGCACCAGCAAACGGGTTTCCGGACCGGGCGTGTTTTCGCGGGCCAGCGTGACCGGCAGGGGCTCATTGCCAGGGCCCAGAAAGCCGATCTTGACCGGCATCATCAGCGGGCCAAGCTTGCGGTTGTCGGCATGGTCGGGCAGCGACTGGCGGAAGCGCAGGATGGTCTCACCACGCGCCGCATCAAAGTCCCTGGTCACTTTCAGGCGCGGCGTGCCCACCTGGCGGTACCAGCGCTCGAACTGGCGCAGGTCACGATTGTTGGCATCGGCCATGGCCGCGAGGAAGTCATCACAGGTCACGGCCTGGCCGTCGTGGCGCTGGAAGTACAGATCCAGCCCGCGACGAAAACCAGCCGGGCCGAGCAGGGTCTGGACCATGCGCACCACCTCGGCACCCTTCTCGTAGACGGTGGCGGTGTAGAAGTTGTTGATCTCGATGTAGCGTTCGGGCCGGATCGAGTGGGCCATGGGGCCGGCATCCTCGGGGAACTGGCGCGCCATCAGGTTGGCCACATCGTTGATCCGCTTGACCGCCCGCGAACGCAGGTCGGAAGTGAATTCCTGGTCGCGAAAGACCGTCAATCCTTCCTTCAGGGTGAGCTGGAACCAGTCCCGGCAAGTGACACGGTTGCCGGTCCAGTTGTGGAAATATTCGTGACCGATAACCGCTTCGACCGCCTCGAAATCGGCATCAGTGGCGGTGTCACGATCAGCCAGCACGTAGCGGGCGTTGAAAATGTTCAGCGACTTGTTCTCCATCGCTCCCATGTTGAAATCATGGGTGGCGATGATGTGATACACATCGAGATCGTATTCCAGCCCGTAGCGCTGCTCATCCCAGGCCATGGCCCGCTTCAGACTGGCCATGGCGTGGTCGAGGCGATCGAGGTTTTCCGCCT
Organism: Wenzhouxiangella sp.; assembly: GCA_007694055.1. Classification (GTDB taxonomy): domain Bacteria; phylum Pseudomonadota; class Gammaproteobacteria; order Xanthomonadales; family Wenzhouxiangellaceae; genus Wenzhouxiangella. The sequence goes on along the minus strand of RECK01000084.1, from coordinate 1,574 downwards.
CGGAGTAGATTTTCAGGGCCACGTTGCGACCGCCACTGGTGCGATAAGTGTCGGTGATCGCCTCGAGCCGGCCGGCCACGATGGCAAACAGGTAGCTGGGCTTGGGATGCGGATCAGTCCACACGGCGTAGTGACGCCCGCCGTCCAGCGTGCCGGTCTCGACCACGTTACCGTTGGACAACAGCACCGGAAACCGGGCCTGGTCGGCTTCGAGTCGCACCCGGTAGGTGCTCATGACATCGGGGCGATCGGGGAACCAGGTAATCTTTCGAAAGCCCTCGGCCTCGCACTGGGTCAGCAGCGAATCACCGGCGGCGTACAGGCCTTCCAGCGCGGTGTTGCCGTCGGGCTGAAGGGCTACCCGGGTGGTAATGCGGGCCTGGTCCGGCACCTGGCCCAGGACCATGCTTTCGCCGTCCAGGCGGCGCCGGCGCGGCGGCAATTCATCACCGTCAACGGCCACCGACAAGGTCTTCAATTCAACACCCTCAAGCCGCAGCGGCGCCTGCAGATCCCTGGAGTCGGGGTTGCGGCGCACGTCCAGATGCGCGGTCACGATGGTCCGGGAAGGGTCCAGTTCAAATTCCAGGTCGACATGATCCACCAGCCAGGCCGGTGGTCGGTAGTCCTCGCGCAGAATCGGGCGTCGCCCGTGATCAGCCCTTGCTGCCATGAATGCTCCTTGTTTCGCCTTCAGAATGAATCGGGTATTCCCCTATTATAGGAAGTCACATGTCTCGACCTTGAGAGAGGCGACAAGCGATCATGAACACTCGAGAATTTTGGCTGCTGCGCCATGCCCGGGCCGAGCTCCACAGCCAGGACGGGCGGGACCGCTCGCGTCAACTCCATGCCGCGGGTCGTCGGGCCTGCGCCAGCCTGAACCATTGGCTGAAGTCCTGCGGGATGGCCCTGCCGGAGCAGGTGCTGGTCTCGCCGGCAGTGCGTACCAGGGAAACTGCAGATCTCGCCCTTGCTGGTCTGGACCTGAACATCCAGGTCGATCAGCGCCTTTGGCTGGCTTCGGCAGACGATTTGCTGGCTATCGCCGCCAGCAGCCTTCAGTCCTGCCAACGCCTGATGCTGATCGGACACAACCCCGGTCTCGAGGATCTCGTTCACCACCTTGGAGGCCGGTTGCCAGTGACGGGGCTCAAACCTGCCACCCTGGTCGTTCTGAGCCTGGCTCTGCCGCTGACCGCCGGGCAGGCGCGGACGCTTCAGCTGCTGGAAGCGAGCGAATCCACGTAGACCCGGGCCAGCGCTTCCAGGCCGGCCTGGTCGTCGGCATCGAAACGGGCGGCACTGGGACTGTCGATATCGAGCACCCCGATGACCTGGTCGTGGAGTATCAGCGGCACCACGATTTCCGAGCGCGAGGCCGGATCGCAGGCGATATGGCCCTCGAAAGCATGAACGTCGGCCACGCGCTGGGTGCGCCGGGTCGCGGCTGCCGTGCCGCATACGCCGCGGCCCATGGCGATGCGCACACAGGCGGGCTGCCCCTGAAAAGGTCCGACCACCAGTTCGTCCGCTTCCAGGAAATAGAACCCGGCCCAGTTGATGTCGTCCAG
>RECK01000280.1 GCA_007694055.1 Wenzhouxiangella sp. | reverse complement strand
CCGTAGGCCTCGCGGTAGTTCACGCAGATCCAGTAGGCGTAGAGCTTGGCCACGGCATACGGCGAGCGCGGGTGAAACGGCGTGGTTTCCTTCTGCGGCGTCTCCTGGACCAGGCCGTACAGCTCCGAGGTGGAGGCCTGGTAGAACCGCGTGGTCTTCTCCAGGTCCAGGAACCGGATCGCCTCCAGCAGTCGCAAGGCGCCCATGGCATCCACGTCGGCGGTGTATTCCGGGGACTCGAAGCTGACCGCCACGTGCGACTGCGCGCCCAGGTTGTAGACCTCGTCCGGTCGGACTTCGGCCAGAATCCGGGTCAGGTTGGAGCTGTCGGTGAGATCGCCGTAGTGCAGTTTCAGGCGCTGGTGATTGCTGTGCGGATCCTCGTAAATATGATCGATCCGCTGGGTGTTGAAGGAGGATGCACGGCGCTTGATGCCGTGGACCTCGTAGCCCTTCTCCAGCAAAAATTCTGCCAGGTAGGAGCCGTCCTGGCCGGTGATTCCGGTAATCAGTGCTTTTTTCATTCAGTCAACCCTGCCATAACTCATTGGTCCGAAAGTGGAAGGCATTCCACCGCTTCAATTTCCTTTTTCAGGCTGAACAACTCCACCTCAAACAGCTGGCCCTGACAATACATGCCTCGTCCCGATTGTAAGCGGCTGCAGGCGATCCCGAGCCCTCCCTCGCATTGATCATCCTGCTACTCGGACCTTTCAAGAATCTGAACAATTGGCGCGAGAGCCTTGAGCGACTGGCGATAGGCTTCGCGCCCGACAATTTTTTCCAGCTCGGCCAGGTGTACGACCAGCTCCAGAGCGCGCGAATCAATATGGGCGGCGACGCCCTCGCTTTCCGATAGTTCGGCCAGTATCGATTCCGGACGGTAGGCTTTTTCGAGGTCGGCAACCGACAGATCGACGCCCATGGTGTCCAGGCCAATGCCATCCCAGTTGAGCAATACGGGTTGCCCTTCCCCGGAGACCAGCAGGTTGGTCCTGGAAAGGTTGCGATTGAGCAACACTCTGGGGACGGTATCGACCAGACTCCGGAAGGTGGCGAAACGCCCCAGAAAGGCATCCAGCAGTTGCTCGTCGTCGCGATCGTTGCAGCCCAGGCGAATGCGGCCCAGCCATTCGCTGTCGAGACGATCCGGCAGAGCGGCAAAGCTGCGCTGCAGACGGTCGGCCAGATCTTGATCTGGCCGGTGCCGCCACAGTTGCATGCGGACCTTACGAACCAGCGCCGGATGCTCTTTGCCGGAACAGGTTTCGAGCCGACCGGAGCGAAGCAGCACGAAACCACGTCCATAGACGCTGCCCGAACCAACGCATTCAGCCGCCAGTCCCAGTTCGGAAACCGAACGGCTCTGGTAGAACTGAACCTCGCGGGCAAGCCCGCCGTCCTTGCCGTTTTTGTAAACCTTCAGGCGCAACTCGGCCTGATCTCCGGACCTGGGCCGGGCCACATAGAGCGCCTGACCGCGCGCACCGCAGTCATTCCAGGCCCAACTCAGACCGGCCACTTCCGGATATCCCTGTTCGGCAACGGCTTCGAAAAGGCGGTCGCGCCGGTCGGGCATCAGCAGGGCCTCGAATCCGACAGACTGGGGGTTGCGCTTTTCCCGGACGTGTCGGTCGGGATGCACCAGCGCCTCGATCCGCTCACGCTGCTGCAGCATGAAATAGGCATCCTGAACCCCCTTGACCATGCGCTGCAGAACCTGGCGGGTCAGGATGAACATGACCAGGCCGACGATGAAATTCATCGCCGGGTCGACCAGAAACAGCACGACCAGGACACCGAAAGCGAGGAAGGTATTGATTCCGGCCAGGTTGAGCAGCATGTTCATTCGGTTCTGGACAAACTGTTCGCGAACTTCGGCCTGCTCGGGTTCCTGGAAACGGTTCCAGTAGCGGCCAAGCACCAGGGTTTCCACCGCCAGGGCCAGCAACAAGATCACAACCAGGCGCCATTCCAGAACAAGTCCGAGCACGAAAGCCCCGACAACCAGCAGGATCGTACCCCAGGTCTCGGCGGTTCGCAGAAAGACGTCGTGGGCAAAGTCCTGTTCGGCATCAAACAGTGCCGCCTTATTGCCCCGAGCACGGATTTGCTGTCCACCGTGGTTCGCCAGGCGCTTGAGCATCGCCGTGGTCGCCAGGTAGGCCAGGAAAAACCCGACCGCGGCCAGCGCCAGAAGTACGATCCATCGCTCGCGGTTGGCTTCGGTCACGAAAAACTGCAGGTAGCGGGGAATTCCTTCGGTGCCGATGAGGATGATGACCTTCAGCGGCAGCATGAACGCCAGGATGAAAGAGACCTGGCTGAGCGTGACCAGCGGGATGGATCCGAAAAACGACGCCGGCGCGCAACTGCTGACTCTTCGACTCAGCTCAAGCAGGTAGCGCCAGTAATCCCTGATCAGGCTGGAAAACCGTATCGACATCTCAGGGCCCCGTATTCTGCGCACTGAAGGCGTGGTCGGGTTGCATCGCATCGGCCACCGGGAAGGGCCGCCGTTGCGGAGATTGCGGCATGAACAGAGCCTCGCGGCTGCGCGCCGCTGCGTGCCAGCGCCGGAATGCATCGTGATAGTCCTTGCGCAGACCCTTCAGGACCGTCAGCAAATGGGTCTCCGGCTGACGGGTGATGGACTGCGGAGCAGCGCGTCCGAAAGCCAGCGGCACCGATGGAAGGCAGTTGCCCAGGGCGCGCGCTCCCCAGGCTGCACGAATCCGCTCGACGTATTCCTCGTCGCAGCTGCAGCGCAGTTCGTCCCAGTAACCCAGCTGCTCGAACACCTCGCGCCGAAACAGTAGCGACGAGGTATTGCGATGCACCCATCCCAGCCACGACGGCGGCGTGTCCCAGCCGCCGAATTCAAGATCGGGCGTTACCCGCACCCAGCTGGAAAAACAGGCTTTGAGTTCGTCTAGGTGCCGAAGCATGTCCAACTGCCGCTCAATCTTCTGGGGGTGCGACCAGTCATCGGCGTCATGGACGGTGATGAACTCACCGGACGCGGCATTCAAGCCCTGGTTTCGCGCTGCGTAGGGCCCCCTGCGGCGCCCGGATTCGAGGATGCGTACGCGTGAATCCTGCGCGGCGACATCCTGGATCACAGCGACGGTATCATCCTCGCAGCCATCGTCGATCACGATGATTTCCAGGTTGGAATGGGTCTGGGCCAGCAGGCTTTTCAACGCGGTGCCTATGGTCTGTTGCGCATTCCAGGCCGCCATCAACACGCTGATCGTCGGACCGTGAACTTCTCGACCCGGCGCCGCAGTCAGCCGATCCAGCGCCGGGCCGGAGCCTGCGGCCAGACGCAGCGGCAGCAGGTTGGAACCGGTATACAGCGCATTGATCCGATCCAGCCAGGGCTCCCAGCCGTCGGTATCCCCGTCAGCCGAACGAACCATGTTGGCGCCGAGCAGAGCCACGTCTGGAATATCGGGGCGAATCGTCTCCAGCCGGGCGAGCTGCCCGGCTGTCCGCGCAAGATCACCGCGGCGGCGCAGTGCATCGGCGTATAGCAGCCCCGGCATGTGGCCGAACGGCGTCGTCTGCCTGGACTTAGCCTCGAAGTCCCGATCGTCAAGGGTCTCGACCACTTCTCGCCAGCGGCCATGCGCTGCAAACCTGCGGGCGAAAAGCCAGTTCATGTAGTCCCGGTCAACAGAGGACAAGGAACCTTGCGTGCGTGAAAACTCCGCGTGGACTTTCTGAAAAAGGGTCTCGTCGAACCACAAGTCGATGTGCTCCGGGTTGGCAAAGCGGCCTTCATGGCGTCCATGAAGATGGAAGTGGCTCCAAGGGTGCTCCCCGGCGGCGGCAACGTCCGGATACTGGACCAGATACCAGTCGGCCTGAAAGAAGGGCGGCGGCCGCGGCAGCTTCAACAGCGCGTGTAGACTGACGCGCCAGCGCTGCAGCCGTTCCCTGCCCTTCGAGATCGACATCACGGGTTTGGAATCTTCTCAGCCAAAGATTTATTGTCTCACCCAATAGGCGTATAGCGGGGTTAAACGGTACACTCGCCGGTTAAAGTAACAGACGTCTGAAATAGGAGAAGAGTCTTGTTTGATATTCGCAAAACTCGCCGCCTACCGAAATCGGAAGGTAATCGGCTCAGGAAATGGCTACTGGCACCCGCCGGCGCCCTGATGCTTGTCATGGCGGTGAGCGCCTGCCAACGATCGCACGAGCCTGATTCCCAACTCGACATCGACCGCTGGCCCGCCGATCTGGTTTCCCCGATCCCCGGCGCCACCTTCAGCCTGGCCGCCAGCCACCTGCCCGGCGCGCCACGCGATTATCGCAACGGAATCCACCAGGGATTCGACTTCTTTAACGGCGTGTCCGGCAAGCCGCTGGCCGATGACGAGGCGATTGTGGCGATTGCAGACGGTGAGATCATTCGCATCGACCATGAGGTTGAAGACGAGGATGCCGATGCCCTTGGCTTCTGGGCCACGCTGAGCCCCGACGAGGGTTTCGTGGGCGAGTTCGCGCTCGATCGACTGCGCGGCCGCCAGGTCTGGATCCGCCACGCGCAAGGCCACGTATCGCGCTACGCCCACCTGTCCATGGTCCATCCGGAACTTCAGCTCGGCGATACCGTGGAACAGGGTCAGGCCATCGGGCTGATGGGCAACTCGGGCGTTCCGCCGACCGAAACCCAGCCCAACCCGGCACCGCACCTGCATTTCGAGCTGTGGTCGCCCGACGGCACCACCTACCTGGGCCAAGGACTCTCGCCGCTGGACAGCCACCGGCTGATCGCCGCGCTGTTTGGCCTGGATTCGCTGCCGCGCTTCGCGCAGCGCACGGTCAACCGGATCAACGCCGGCCAGGCGCCGCCCGAAACCTATCCGCCGGACGAGTTGCCCGAGATCGGATTCAACGTGGAGCCGCCGAACCGGGTGGCCGAAGGCCGTGCCTTCGCCATTCCCGTGCTGTGGGAAGGCGATGACTTTCGGCCAGGGTATTTTTTCGCCTTTCTGGAAGACCAGCCGCTGGGCATCATCGATGCCGGCGACGGCGCCTGGGTGCTGGGGGCCATGCCCTCAGGCCTTGAAGTCGAGGCCCTGACGGTCACCGTCGGCGGCACCGACCCCTTCGGCCAGACCCTGGCCGGCAGCCGTCCGATTCAGCGCGACCCGGCCCGGCAGCAGACGGTGCCGCAGGAAGTCGAGCCGGCGATCTTCGACGCCCACAACACGGCCAATTTCCAGACCGAGGGCGAGCAGCTGACGCCGATCGTGCTGCAATCGCTGGAACTTGGCGAAGCGCTGTGGCAGTTGCCTTTCGACGCTCCGGTCAACGGCGACGTCCGCCGTCCCTTCGGCCAGCGTATCTTCCACGGCATCCTGCGACCGGATTTCCCGCTGCCGGGGGTGGAAGTGGCTGCACCGGCCGGCGCGCCGGTCCAGGCCGTCAATACCGGCATTGTCGGCCTGGTGGCGGATCTGCCGATTCGAGGCCGCACGGTCGCCGTGATGCACGGCGGCGGCGTGGTCAGCCTCTACAGCCACCTGGCTGATACCAGCGTTTCGGTCGGCGAGGAAGTAGCGATCAACCAGCCACTCGGCACCGTCGGCTCCAGCGGGGCGACGACCGAGGCGGGACTGCGCTGGGAGATGCTGATCAGCGGCATTCCGACCGATCCGATCCAGTGGCCCGATCAGGTCCTGCCCGGGAGACCCTGACGCCGCGACGGCAGGTCATCGCCGCGCCATCGACGAGGATCAACGAGCGCGGTACACCCGCGCGGCGGGAAAGCGGTCAACGACCAGTTCGAAATGCGGTTCGAACGCTGCCGGATCCCCGATCAGCATCTGTACCGCCATGGTCTGATATAGGTCGCTGTCCATCAGCACGCCCTGGCCGTTGACGTTGTTGATCACCGCGTGGGCACCTTCCGGGTGCCGCCATTGGTTGTGGTAGTGCGCGTCGCGGTCGAGGATATCGATGGAAAGCAGCGGCACCGTACCCGACGGCGTCTGGAGCAGACCGCGCTGTTCGTCCAGTTGTACCGGTGGTTGCAGGGTCTCGATCGTGCCTTGCCCCTGCGGACCCGCATCCAGCCGCCAGCGAGCGAAAAACCGTACCCACTGCACCTGGCGCAGCGTCCGCCAGTCCACGACCAGGAACTCGTCCGGCAGCGCCTCGGGCCAGAGCCGTTCGCGCTCGGCCAGGCGGTCTATTTCATGCTGGGCCAGGTCGGCCGGCATCCGGGCCAGCATCTGCAGCGGGTGGGTCGAGTACGCAGCCTGAACCCAGTCCTCGCCTTGCCGGTCCACCCGGGCCAGCGCGCCCAGTTTCAACATTTGCGCGGACTGACGTGGCGAATGGCTGCCGAAGGCCAGGCCCAGCGCATGAATCCGCTGGCGCGATGCGCTGGCGCCGTCAGCCAACGTGGGCAAGCCGGCATAGAACTGCGCGGCATACCCGCGATCCCACCACGACCAGACCCGGCCGTGATCGCCGGGATGGTCGCGCAGCTGGGTCAGCGCGTCCGCGTGTCCCGGCTCCAGAATCGGATCCGGTGAAGGCTCCAGCGCACGCCAGCCGATGAACAAAACAAGGCCCAGCACCAGGCCAGCCTGCACAACCCCACCCTGCCAGGGTTTCGCACCGACTCGCTGCAGCAACAGCGCCAGGCCCAGCCCCAACCCCAAAGCAAGCGGCGGACCGGCGTACATCGCAAAACGCGGCCCCAGCCAGAAACTGGCCAGTCCCAACAGCAGCAGGGGCGCGAACGTGATTTGCACTTCGAGCTGTGGTGTCCCGACGGCGCGACTTATCTTGGCCAGGGACTTTCCGCCCTGGACAGCCATCGTCTGGTTGCCGAACTATTTGGATTCGACGCGCTAACGCGCTATGCACAGCGCACGGTCCAGCGCGTCAACGCAGGCCAGAGTTTGTCCGAACAGTACCCGCCGGCGGAATTGCCGGAGATCGGCTTTCGGGTCGAGCCGCCCCGGCGCGTCATTGAGGGCGCGGTGTTTGCCGTGCCCGTGACCTGGGAGGGCGACGACTTCACGCCGGGTGATTTCTTCGCGTACCTCGGGGATCAGCCGCTCGGCGTCATCGACTCAGGCGACGGCGCCTGGATTCTGGGCGCCATGCCGGGTGATTTCGGTGACCAGGCCCTGTCGCTCACCATCGGTGCCACTGACCCCTTCGGCCAGACCCTCCTCGGCAGCCAGCGCATCGAAAAGTCCGCCCCAAGCCAGCGCGCCGTTCCGCTGGAGGTGGATCCGACGCTTTTCGCGCTCTACGAGCCCGGCAATTTCCAGGCTGAGAACGAGCAACTGATCCCGGTAGTTCTGGAGTCCTTAGCCCGGTTGGAGCCGCTCTGGCAAAGGCCTTTCGACGCGCCCATCGACGGGGATATCGGCCGGCCATTCGGGCAGCGCATTTTCCACGGCATCCTGCGGCCCGACCATCCCCTGCCCGGAATCGGCGTGCCGGCAGCCGAGGGCACGCCGGTGCTGGCGACCAACTCAGGTCTGGTCGGGCTAGTGGCCGACCTGCCGATCCGCGGCCGCACGGTCGCATTGATCCACGGCGGCGGGTTGATCAGCATTTATGGTCATCTGTCGGAGGTAAGCGTGAGCGTCGGAGAGGAAGTTTCCGTCAATCAGCCCATCGGTCGGGTCGGTGTGACCGGAGCGGTATCGGAACCGGAGCTGCGCTGGGAAATGATGCTTGCCGGAATTCCGAGCGATCCCCTTCAATGGGTCGGAAAATTTTTGCCGGGCCGACCCGATGCATAGATCGGGCGGTTTGATGCCCGCCGAGCCTGCCGTTTTGCGGACTTGTACGAGTTCGAACATTCTGCCGTAAAAAAAAAGCAAAAGCGTGGCACGGTTGACGCTGAGTTTACGTTCTTATAGTGTAAGGGTTCATTTGCCCTTTGCGAGGCGTCCTTTTTCGTGTTTACGGGACCCTGTGCAACTGTCGCGCACCTGGGCGTTCTTAATTGCCCTGGTTGGGGGTGTGCATTGTTTCAGATGTGTGCAACGGAGATTTTACGATGAAAATCAGTTTCTTAAATCGGAAAAGGTATTGGAAAATTGTACTTCCCGCTGCCGCCATTTTATTGGCCTCAGCCCCCCTTGTGGCGCAGACCGACGAAGAAGGTGGTGAAGCCTCGGCTGAGAAACATGCGCTAATTACTGTCGGCGGCCAGTACGTCGATGTTGAACTGACCAACTCGTTCGAGCGGGCCATTTTGAGGGTCTCTGGCCCTGAGGGTTACGCCTTAACTCGAGTCGTCTCTGCTCAGGAAGGCCGCTTCATCACGGCCGATTTGCTGATGGATGCAGAGTATGCCCGGCAAGCCCAGGCTGAGGAGCCATCACCTTGGTTGACGTTGCCAGATGGGGTCTACTATTACGAGGTGAGCTTTGAGGACAGCATCCGAGCGTCGCATTCGCAATCGGGCAGTTTCAGAGTCCGCGCGGGCGCAGTCGAAGTGATGAACTCCAATAGCGCCATCACCCATCCTTCTTTTCGTAAAATCAGAAGGCTGGCCAATGCTTTGTTTGATTCTCTGGTTCCCACCGCTCAAGCCGACACGTTCGACAATTTTGTCACCATCGCCAACCCTAGCGGAACTGGCCTCACTCGACTCAATCTGACTGACCAGGCCGGCGCGACCATCACTGCAGGCTCATGGCGCGTCGTTAACAACGTGTCAGACAATAATCGATTCGAAATTCGGCAAGGAGCCTCGTCTAACCGATTGGTCATTCTTCAAGGTGGTAACGTCGGCATTGGGACGAACGCCCCCCAGAGTATGCTGCATGTCGCGCGAACTGGTGGGTTTCAGCTCCGACTTGAAGGCTCAGGAAATATAACTCGGATGGACTCCTTCGGTACTGGAGGATTCCGAATCGCTCAGGCGGAGCCAGGCCAAAGTCTGGTTGACCAGTTCACCATCGCACGTGACGCCCCTGCAAACAGCTTCGGCATCGGCGCTGACGGTGCAGTCAGCCTAGGAACACTCGCAGCCTCCGGGGGAATTACGGCCGGGGGCAACGTCACAGTTAATGGTAATCTAATCAGACTCACCGGGACATCAACTTTCCCCGAAATTCAAGTCCAGCAAGACGGCGCAGCTGCGGTGGGGATCGCAACCGATTCAGCCGGCCGCCTCAGGTTCCGCGCCCCAAGCGGCTCTACGCGCATGACAATCGAACCAGTTGAAGGCAACGTGGGGATTGGAACTGTAGCCCCCGAGGCGCCGCTACACGTTAGGCGTTCAAATGGTTCGGCGCAGATTCTGGTGGAGGAAGCATCTAACGCTAACGTTGATCTCTTCACGTTGAAGTCAGGTGGCGCCACGCTGTTCCGCATGCTGCCCAACAATGGCGCTCGCTCTTGGGAGTTTCGCACGACAGCTGGCGGAACACAGTTTGCAATTGCGAGCCCAAATGTCCCTGGTATTGAATTCCGTCTATCTGCTGGTGGCAACGCGCAATTCCAGGGTAACGTGACAGCAAATGGCGTTCTTCTTACATCGAGTCGAGAATCAAAAACTGATTTCTACCCCCTAGACGTGTCAGACGTGCTTGAACGCTTGAGCCGACTTGAAATTAGCCAATGGCGGTATAAACACGAGCCTGAAGACGTCGTACACATCGGACCTATTGCTGAAGAGTTCCACGAAGTATTCGGATTGAGTAACGGGACCCACCTGAACTTGATTGACACAAATGGAATCACGTTCGCGGCCATACAAGCACTTAACGAGCAAAACAAACGTCTGACCGAGGAGAACAGCAGCCTCACTGCAAGACTCGAGCGCCTAGAACAAGCTCTTAAGCTTTAGCTTAAGGCAGTGCAATGGGCAACTATACCGCCCCGACTGCCCGCCCCTGGAGGCGGGCAGTCAGTTTTTTCTCGCAGGGGTCAAACCTTAAGCCAGTGCCCCCTTCCCTTACATTCGCCCCCTATGGAAAAATAGTTGCCCGGCATACAGACCCTTGCGCCGAAGCCAGACGCCCTTCTCACCGTGCAGCAGGGCTTCGACTTCAGCCACCAAGCTTCCTTTCGGCTACACTGTCCAGGCGACTGGTGCGCTTCCCCATTGTCGGCTCGGTGGCCACTTCACTGGATCAGACATTTTTCCACTCCTTGAGCGCCATGAATGTTA
>RECK01000158.1 GCA_007694055.1 Wenzhouxiangella sp. | reverse complement strand
CCTGCATTTCATGGTTTGACGGCGGCTGACCGTGGGCAATGACCTCGATCCGACCATCCAGACTTCCGGGGAAAAGGTGAGACCAGCGTGCCGCCACGTGTCGAGTCGGCGCAATCAGTCGGGTCCCCTGCTCGATAACTGTCTCCAGCCAGCTTGCCCGAACATGCTGCCAGTGGGACACCGATCGGTTGGCGAACTGAAAGGCACGCCCAGCGCCGGACAGGGCAGCAGCGACGTCGAAGCCGATGCCCTCGTCCACGAAGCGTTGCGGATCGATATCCAGAACCGGGGAAGCCGGATAAAAATCGTGCAGGACCTGGCCGGTGGGCAGACCGGTGCGCAAACAGTCCAGACTGTGTCCGATCAACGAGGAAACCAGGACGCGGCTGACCCGGTAGCGGGCAAGAACGGCGTCGAGCAGCTCGGCGTAGTGGGCATGACGGCTGGCGGTGTCGGCGATGGGAGGCTCCAGCACCCATTCAGCCAGCCGAGTACGATCAGGGCCATGTGCGTAAAGGCACAGGCGCTGTCCATGCTCCTGGCCATCAGGTTCTCCGGCCGCTGTCAGTACCAGGTGCAGCCCCTGCTCATCGTGCTCGCACTGATCGCGAATCCAGCGCGCGATGCCACCGCCCCAGGCGTGGGTGATATGCAGCGTGACCGGGCGCGGGTCGAATCCGATGTAAGCCAGGCTATCCACCTGCTCTTGCAGCAGGCTCTGCAGCCGCTGCCTGACCTGCCCGAAGGCTGCCTGCTGGATTGGCGTTCCCGACTTTCCATGGTTGCGCGGCAAGCTCGGATCATGCAGGCACATGGTGTCGACAACCGCCTGCTCGATCTCGTTCAGGTCACGGCCCGCCATGTCGACACCGGCGCGCAGTAGCAGGGCACTGCCGTCTTGCCGCTGGAAACGAGTCCAGCACTGGGCGCCGCAGGCGGCTACCAGCGAATCCAGCGCGTCGGGAACATCATCCTCATTCAAGCCGGCCGCAGGGTTAAGGTCAGCATCGCGATTATTGGGCAACCAGGTCAAATCCGGGCAGCCCGGATGGTTCAGCATTCCGGCCAGACGTTCGAGCATGTTGGGCGCCGGGAACACACCGCTGGCCAGAACGAGAACGGGATTGCGATCCCGGTTGGGCATGGCTGCCAGCAAGGATGTCAGCGATGCACGCTCACTCGGCAAGGACGCAAGGTCATGATCGCCGGCTTGGGCCGGCCGGGCAAACAATTGCGCGTCGGGAAATGACTTGCGTACCGCCGCCAGCCAGACCGAATCAAGGCGACCGTACCGGTCAGGCCTGCAGATGATCTGCGGTATGACATTCGCGCATGAGCGATCGCTGGAAGCAAGAGTAGACATAAGGGTGGTGCCTTGAGCGAAACCGGGAGCGGCAAACGCAAGGTATGCCAGCTAGTTCAGGGCCAATCCCCCATTATAGCTTGGCCAGTTGGATTGACCGCGACCTGATGGGCCCGGAAAACGAGGTTCATTGCTGGAAACGGTGGATTGATCGAAAACCCGAGACAGGTTTGACATGGACCGCGGCGGCTTGGGACCGGGCCAAGGACTGGATAAGCCCCGTAGCGGATGAGTTTGCACCTACAATAACGCCCGTGCTGCGTCGTCTTTTTATTACCTTGCTGCTGTTCTCCGCCGGCCTGACCCTCGGCCTGGCCGGTCCGTGGGTGTGGTGGCTGGATCGGGAAGCGGGCATGCGTTTCGCCGAGCGCCAGTGGACCCAGAACAGCCGGGTCTACGCCCGGCCACTGGAGCTCTACGACGGGCTGAAGATCAGCCTGGATGACATGCTGGTCGAGCTGGACGCTGCCGGTCTGCGCAGCGGCGACCCCGCCCAGCCGGGCCGGTTCCGCCAGAGCGGGCAGCAGCTGGATCTCCATCTGCCGGGATTCGTTTACGGCGACGGCCCGGAACCGGCAGTCCGGCTCAGCTTATCGATCGAACAGGATGCCGTGCGCCACCTGCAGCGCATCAGTGCACCGGGCAGCGGCCTGGTGCGCGTACCGCCAGCCGAGCTCGGTGCCCTGCTGCCCCTCGACGACAATGATCGCACCCTGGTGGCGCTGGTGGATTTTCCGCCGCTGCTGGTCGCCGGCATCCAGGCCGTCGAGGACCGCAGTTTCAACCATCATCACGGCATCGACCCGCGCGGCATGATTCGAGCGGCCTGGACGAACCTGCGCCATGGCCAGGTCGTCCAGGGTGGATCCACCATCACCCAGCAGCTGGTCAAGAACCTGTTCCTGAGCCCAGACCGCAGCCTGGTGCGCAAGATCAACGAAGCGATCATGGCCATCAGCCTGGAGCGACGCTATGGCAAGGCCGCCATCCTCGAGGCCTATCTGAACGAGGTTTACCTGGGCCAGGACGGCCCGCGCGCCATCCACGGATTCGGCCGCGCCAGCGAGCATTACTTTGGCTTGCCGGTCCAGGCCCTGGCGCCCGAGCAGATCGCACTTCTGGTCGGCATGGTCCGGGGTGCCTCCTGGTACCACCCCGTGCGCAACCCGCAACGCGCACTGGACCGACGCGATCGGGTCCTGGACATCTTTCTGGAAACCGGCCTGATCGACCTGGCCAGCCATGGCGACAGCACGGGGCGACCGCTGGATGTCAATATCCAGCGCGGTCAGCGCAGCCAGCGCTACGGAGATTTCCTTGAGCTGGTCGCCCGCCAGCTGCGCCGTGATTACCGCGAACGCGACTTGAGCGGAACCGGCCTGAGGATTCATACGACCCTGTCCCCTTCGGCCCAGCGCCAGGCGGAACGAGCACTGAGCCAGGGCCTCAGCCAAGTCGAACGGCAACCCGGCGAACTACAAGGCGCCATCATCCTGCTGGAGCCCACATCCGGCGAAATCCGGGCCCTGGTTGGCGATCGTCAGCCTGGCCGTCGCGGCTTCAACCGCGCCCTCGACGCCCGACGCCAGGTGGGCTCGGTAATCAAGCCCTTTGTCTACCTGATTGCCCTGGCCCAGCCCGAGCGGTTTCACCTGGCCACCACCTTGCATGACGAGCCGCTGAGTATCCGTGTTGCCGGCCAGGAACCCTGGCAGCCACGAAACTACGACGGCACCAGCCATGGCCAGGTGCCGCTGATGGATGCCCTGGCCTTCAGCTACAACCAGGCCACGGTCGCACTCGGCCAGGAGCTGGGCCTGAGCGGGCTGTTCCGTCTGCTGCGCCAGCTCGGCGTGGAGCCCGGCAGTGACCCCCACCCGTCGGCGTTTCTCGGCGCGCTCGACCTGACGCCACTGCAGGTTGCCCAGCTCTATCAACCCCTGGCAGCCGAGGGTTACAGCACCCCGTTGCGGGCAATCAACCAGGTCACCGATGCCCGGGGCAGCGAAATCGCGCGCTACCCCATGCGCATGCGGCCGATTCGTGATCGGGAGGCGCTGGCCTTGCTCGATTTCGCCCTGCGCCACGCCGTCACCGAGGGCACGGCCCGCAGCCTGTCCTGGCGCCTGCCGGCAGACATAGGCGCGCGTGGCAAGACCGGCACCACCAACGACCGCAGGGATGCCTGGTTCGTGGGATATACTCAAGATTGGCTCGGAGTGGTCTGGACCGGACGCGATGACAATGCCCCGGCCGGCATCAGCGGTTCGGCCACGGCACTGCCGGTCTGGGCCGAACTCTTTTCCGGACTGCCGGTCAGTGCCACTGGACGCAGCTGGCCGGAAGGCATCGAATGGTACTGGATCGACTGGCCGTCACCGTTGCTGGCCAGCGAGGATTGCAGCAATGCCAGGGCCCTGCCCTTCGTTGCCGATAGCCAGCCCGGCTTGTACTCTCCGTGCATGGATGCGCGGACCGAATCCGCAGCCAGGCGCGCCTGGTGGCGGCGACCCTGACTCTTGAACCAGCCGAGAAACCGATAGCATGGCCAGGATCCACCTTTCTCTTGTTCCGATCTGCTCGCTGCTGCTGGTCGCATGCGCGACCCAGCCACCCGCGCCGGTGGAGGACCGCAGTCCCGTTGAACAGGCACGGGCCAGCGAACCCGAACCCGAAGCAGCCCGCGGACTGCAGGTATTCCCGCTGCGCAACCCGGCTGTCGATGAGCTGATCACGGCAGCCGAGCAAGCCGAACGTGATGGCGATCTCGACCGTGCAGCCATGCTGCTGGAAAGAGCCATCCGCATTGAACCGCGGGATCCGGAGCTTTTGCAGAACATGGCCGAGGTTCGTCTGGCCCAGGGCGATTGGGAGCAGGCCGAAGCGAATGCCAGTCGTTCATTCGACGTCGGACCCAGGGTAGGCGAGCTGTGCCAGCGCAACTGGCGCACCATGGCACTGGCGCGCGAGCGCACCGGTCGGCACGAAGAGGCCCATCGCGCCCGGGAACGCATGCAGGACTGCCGGGTTGAACCGCCGCCCCGTTTTTAGGGAAGGATCACCAGTGACGTGACTGACTCCGCGGAATTGACCGCCTGCTTTGCCGCCGACGGTCCGCTTTCGACCCTGCTCGACGGCTACCGACCCCGCCCCGGCCAGGTCAGCCTGGCCCGGGCCATTGACTCCTGCCTGGAAACGGGTACCGACCTGGTCGCCGAGGCAGCGACCGGCACCGGCAAGACCCTGGCCTACCTGGTACCCGCCCTGCTCAGGGGCCGTCGCAGCATCCTGTCGACCGGCACGCTCAACCTGCAAGACCAGCTGTTCAAGCGCGACCTGCCCCTGGCGCTGAAGGCCACCGGGGTCGAATGCAAGGTTGCCCTGCTCAAGGGTCGCAGCAATTACCTTTGTCCGCAGCGCCTCGAAGTCCACCTGGGTGACGACCGCCTCAGCGCTGGCGAACTGGGCGAGGAGCTGCGCCTGGTCCAGCGCTGGGCCCGGCATACCGGCAGTGGCGAGATTTCCGAACTCGAAACCATCAGCGAGCGCTCTCCGGTCTGGCCGCTGGTCACCTCTACCCAGGACAACTGCCTGGGCAGCGACTGTCCCAAACTGAAGGACTGTCCGCTGGCCCAGGCCCGTCGGCGCGCCCAGGACGCTGACCTGGTGGTGGTCAACCATCACCTGCTGTTCGCCGACATGGCGCTCAAACACACCGGTTTCGGCGAGGTCCTGCCCGGCGCCGAGGCCGTCATCATCGACGAGGCCCACCAGGTGCCGGACACGGCCATGCGCTTTTTTTCACGCGGGGTCAGCGCCTGGCAGCTCAAGGAACTGGGTCGAGACAGCCTCGCCGCCTGCGCCGAGGCCAGCGGGGCGCTGGCCCTGCTGCGCGAACCCATCGAACAACTCAAGTCGGCCCTGGACCAGGCCGTTTCGGCCTGTGTCGACCTGCCGCCCAGGGGCGACTTTGGCCGGATTGCCAATCGTCGGGAAACGTTCGCCACCCTGGGCCGGGCGCTCCAGGCACTGAATTCGGCGCTGGCTCCCCTGGCCGAGCAGACCCGGGAATTGTCGAACTGTGCCGACCGGGCGGTAATGATGCTGGATGGTCTGACCGCCTTTCTGGCCGGACAGGATGGCTATGTTCGCTGGTTCAGTCATCGACGCGGGCGCTTCAGCCTGAATCTGACCCCGCTGGATGTTGCCACCCCGCTGAAGGAACTGCGCGCCAACAACCCGGCACCCTGGATCATGACTTCGGCGACCCTGGCCGTGGGTCGGCGCTTCGATCACTTTACCCGCCGTCTCGGCCTGGAGGAAGCGGCCCAACTGGTGGTCGACAGCCCCTTCGACTACCCGAACCAGACCCGACTGTGGATACCCGACCGGCTGCCTGAGCCCCGCGACCCGGCCCATACGGAGGCCTTGCTGACCCAAGTCCTGCCCCTGCTTCGGGCCAATGCCGGACGCGCCTTCCTGCTGTTCACCGCCCACCGTGCGCTGTCCCGGGCCGCCGAATGGTTGCGCGGGCACACCGACTTCAACCTGCTGGTTCAGGAGGAAGCGCCCCGCCAGATCCTGCTCCAGCGCTTTCGCGAGACACCGCGCAGCCTGTTGCTGGGTGCGGCCAGTTTCTGGGAAGGCGTCGATGTGCCCGGTCGCGACCTGAGCCTGGTAATCATCGACAAGCTGCCCTTTGCCGCGCCCGACGACCCGGTGCTGGAGGCCACGCTCAAGGCCGTGCGCGAAGCCGGGGAGAATCCGTTTGCCACGGTCCAGCTGCCCCAGGCCGTGCTGGCCCTGAAGCAGGGCGCCGGCCGCCTGATCCGCCAGGACCGTGACTTCGGCGTGCTGGTCCTGGGCGACCCCCGGCTCACGACCAAGGCCTACGGTGGCCTGTTCATCAAGAGCCTGCCCCCCATGACCCGGGTGAACGATGGCTCCGAAGCCGCGGCTTTCCTGCGCCAACGCCACGAACTCCAATAGCGCCGCTCTCCCTGCCCGCTTCCCGTAAACTCCCCCCATGATCCGTCTGGCCATAGAAACTTCGACCGAAGCCTGTTCGGTTGCGCTGCAATTCGACGCGACAGTGCTGAGCCGCCGCATCGTTGAGGCCCGCGCGCACGCCCGCCTGATCCTGCCCTGGGTCGATGAACTGCTGGCCGAGGCCGGGACAGGTTTCGAATACCTGGACGAACTCGTGGTCAGTCGCGGCCCCGGGGGATTCACCAGCCTGCGTATCGGCTTGAGTGTGGTGCAGGGCATCGCCCTGGCCCACGATCTGCCGGTGCGGCCGGTTTCCTCCCTGGACGCGCTGGCCGCGCGCATTCGGCAACACAGCCCTGCCCCGCAGCTGCTGGCGTTGCTGGATGCGCGCATGAACGAGGTATACGGCGCCTGGTTTCAATGCACAGGCAAACACTGCCAACGCCTGGGGCCGGAGTTCCTGGCCAGCCCGGAACAGCTGAAGCTCCCCGCTCCGGGCCCCTGGACTGCGGCCGGTCCCGGCGCCGTTCGCTACCGGGAACAGCTCAAGGACATCACCGGGCTGGAAAACCAGGGTACTGCGATTGAAGCCTGGCCCGATGCCGAGGCCTTGCTGCTTCTGGCCGATGATGTCGAAGCGGTTCCGGGCCACCGGCTCGAACCGGTCTATCTGCGCAACCAGGTCACCGGCTGACGAATCACTGGTGCCGGCACAAGTATTGCCTCAGGTCGCAAGCAAGCGCTTCGCCTTCAGCCGCCCGCAACCATCCGTTTCACCGATACCCAGAAACGCACCGTCGCCGTAGACCCGGACCAGTCCGGGCGCAATCGCAGCCAGGCCGGACAGCTTCTGACCCTGGCACAGCCGGGTGGCCTGTTCTGGATCAAGATCCAGCCCAGGCAAATGGGCCAGCGCGACATCGGCCGGCAGCAGCAGGGCCCTGGCAGCCTCCACATCAAGTCCGTCCAACTCATCCAGGGTATGCGCATTGGCCAGGGCAAATGGCGCGCTCAGGGTCCGGCGCAGCGCGCTCAGGTGGGCCCCGCAGCCCAGTGCTTCACCTATATCACGCACCAGCGATCGAATGTAGGTGCCCTTGGTGCAGGTAACGGTCAGTTGCAAGCGAGGCGACTCGAACCCGGTCAGGCTCAGCTCGTGGATGGTAATGGCTCGGGCGGGACGCTCCACCTCCTCGCCGCGCCGTGCCAGTTCGTACAGACGCTGGCCCTTGTATTTCAGCGCCGAATGCATGGGCGGCACTTGCATGATGGGTCCGCGGAAACTCCCCAGTACCGACTCGACATCGTCTCTGGTCAAGGGCGGCACCTCCCGGCGCTCGATCACCTCGCCCTCGGCGTCCTCGCTATCGGTCGTCACACCCAGCGTGGCCTCGGCTTCGTAGGCCTTGTCGGCATCGAGCAAAAAACCCGATACTTTTGTTGCCTCGCCGAAACAAAGCACCAGCAAACCCGATGCCATGGGGTCCAGCGTGCCGGTATGCCCGGCCTTTTTGGTCGCCAGTATGCGTTTCGCCCTGCCCAATACTGCGTTGGAAGTCAGGCCGGATGGTTTGTCGAGCAGCAGAATGCCCGAGACTATTGGGGGGGGAGCAGCAGGATTCATGTCTGAGCGCATTAACGGCGGATGATCCGTTGCGCATTCTACATGGCCGGGCAAGTCAGACGACCCGGCGCAGCGGATCTCAGCAAAAAAATATACACTCGTGGATTGATCACTGAACCCCCACTCATGCGCGCACGCCTTCGAGCCAACCAACAGCGGACGGGCGCACTCACTGAACTCATCAAACGTTTCAGCTCGGCGACCTCAATCGGCGTGCTGGTTCTGATGCTCATGGCCGGCAACGGACCGGCCTGGGCCGAGTCAGTGGAGGCGTTACTTGGCCAGTGCGAAATGCTGGAGCACAACGACCCGAACGCAGCCATCGCGGTTGCCGAACGCGTGCTCGGCGACTCGACCGTGACCAACCCCGTTTCGCGGGCTCGTGCGCTCAACTGCAAGGGCCACAGCCTGGCCGTCATCGGCCGCTTGCAGGATGCCATTGCCCTGATGGAAAACCAGCACCGGGCCGAAGTACTGCGCGTCGGAGACCCTGGAATACGGGCCCGGCTGTTGATCCGGGGCAGCGGCGTATTCCACCGTGCCAGCGACAACACGGCAGCCATGGCCGTCGTCGAAGAAGCGATGGCCCTGGCCGAGCGCGAACAGCTGAGTGAGCTGATCCCCTTTATCCTGGGGAGCCTGGCGATGTATCAGGCCGATGCCGGCATGCACGAGCGCGCGCTTGCCAATCATCAGCGCTCCATCGCCCTCCCCGGCGCTGATGGCGACCTGCGTCAAATGCTGCCGCTGCACTACAACCTGGGACTGACCCTGCGCTACCAGGGACAGCACCAGGAAGCGCTGGAAGTGCTCCAGCCGCTGGTGTCACAACTGGAAGCCCCGGGTATGGAAGTCCGCCTGGCCAGCCTGCTGGCCGTGATTGGCGGTCTCAAGCACCTTGTTGGAGAAGACGACAAGGCGCTTGAACTGTTTGAACGCTCCAGCGCCCTGCACCAGGAATTCGACAACCCGGCCGAGCGAGCCGCTCTGTTACGAGACATGGCCCGCCTGCAAATGGCCCGAGGCTCTCTGGACGAGGCCCTTGAACTGGCAGAAACCGCTCTGGCTCTGGCCGAACGCTCCCAGGCATATCTTTCTGTGTCCGCCTCGCTAAAGACGATGGTCGATGTGCTGGCCGCGATCGGCGATCTGGAACGGGCACTGGACTTGCACCAGACGCTGTTGGCGCGGCAGACTCAAAACATCAGAGAACAGCAGGACCAGCGCCTGACGGAGCTGGAAGCCGAGCTCGGTCTGCAGCGCCAGGCAGTCGAACTGGAGCAGCTCAGGCGCGAACGCGAGGTTCAGGCCATGACCATGGACCAGCAACGACTACTGCAGCGACTGACAACCGCCGCGCTGCTGGTGCTCGCCCTGGCTGCATTGGGAATCTTTTTGTGGCAGCGAGCCAACAATCGAAAGCTGGCCATGATCAGCCGTACCGACTCACTGACCGGCCTGCCCAACCGGCGCTACATGACCGCACTGCTGCGCTTCGACAACGCGCGACCGGCAGATCGGTACTCAGTCCTGTTCCTGGTCGATCTCGACCACTTCAAGCGCATCAATGACTCTTTCGGACACGACGTGGGCGACCGTGCCCTGCTCGCCGTCAGCCACTTCCTGGCGGCATTCGCCAAGAACCACAGGGGGGAGGTGGGCCGCTGGGGCGGCGAAGAATTCTGTCTGTTGCTGCCGCGCCTGAACCGAAGCGAGGTTGAACAACGGGCCGACGAACTGATCAAGGGAATCGCTGCGGTCGAGATCGTGGACAACCGCGGCGCCAGTGTGCCGATCAGCGCCAGCGTGGGCTTTGCACCCTTGGAGAAGAGCCAGGCTCATTCCGGCCAGGAAGACTGGGAGCCGGCATTCATCGTCGCCGATCAGCTGCTGTACAAGGCCAAGCGGCAGGGACGCCAGCGCGCTCTTGGCCTGTGGCCAGATGCCAATCAATCGAGCCTGGATCCCAACGCCATGGAACAGCAGCTCGCGAAAGGGGACTTCAAGCTGGTTGAACTAAACTTGGGCGAGCCCCCCCATTAAGGGTCCATCCGAATCTCGCAACCTACAGTGGGCCCGTCGGGAGCAAAGGTTGAATCCACTCCTCGTACGTCATGTTCCCTTTACCCAAGGGAAGTCGCGAGCAGGTTTGGATTTATTCCCATAGGTTTGGAGACAGTCCGGACATGGCCGCCGGGGACGTGGCCCCGGCCTACGCTGGTCAGGTTGGAGGAAGTTGGAAGATAAGGAAAACAATCGCAAGGCCCCGCCTTTCAGCCTCATCCCCCCTTTCGCAACGGGTGGTATCCGGCCGCTGCCTCCTCCACCCTTCCAATCTCTTTTTCAGCAGTTTGCAGCAACCACAAAACCTTGCGCAGCGCCCGCCAGATTTTCTGCACATGGAAAGCCTCCTGCCCGGATCTGCATTCTCAGTACTTCTCGGGTCAGCAGTCTTCGCCGGACTCGGATATCGGGCTTTTGAATCTGCTCCCATCTGCGCTTACAAAAGACTGGAGCCGGGTCAAGGCTGGTGCATATACGTGAACAGGTAATAACGAATCAGACAAAAGCGCTGACGCAAAGGCTGATCAAACCGCCGGAGAATACGCCCAGGGCCAGAACAGCGACACCGTTGATGGTCAGCACGGCGCGGAAATCGACCGGCGCCGAAACCGGCGCTTCCTGGTCGGGCTCGTCGAAGTACATCAACTTGACTATGCGCAGGTAGTAGAACGCTCCTGCAACGGCGGCAAGCACGGCCAGCACCGAAAGTCCGACGAAGCCGGCCTGCAAGGCCGCAGCAATCACCTGCCACTTGGCAAAAAAGCCGATGAAGACGGGGATGCCGGCCAGGGAGAAAAGCATCATCAGCATCAGGAAGGCCTGCCAGGGATTGCGACGGGCCAGACCCTTGTAATCGTCGATCTGATCCGCTTCGCGTCCGTCAATCGACATCATGATCACCACGGCGAAAGCGCCAGCCGAAGTGATGGCGTAGGCGATGGCATAGAACATCGCCGCCGCGTAACCTTCCGGGGTCCCGGCCAGGATACCCATGAGCATGAAGCCCATGTGCGAGATGGTCGAGTAGGCCAGCATGCGCTTGATATTGGTCTGGGCGATGGCGATCACGTTGCCAAGCACCAGCGACAGTGCGGCCAGCACAACCAGCATCCCCTGCCAGTCACCGTGCAGGCCGATCAGTCCGTTATCGAGCAAGCGGATGGCCAGGGCCAGGCCAGCCAGCTTGGGCACCGAGCTGATGAACAGGGTAATGGCAAGGGGCGCGCCGTGGTAAACATCCGGCACCCACATGTGAAAAGGCACCGCGCCCAGCTTGAAGGCGATACCGATTACCACGAAGACCAGGCCGAATGTCAGCAGCATGGAATCACCCATGCCATCGCCCAGGGCCGCGCTGATCGTGGCCAGGTCCAGTGATCCGGTCGCGCCATAAATAAGGCTCATGCCGTAAAGCAACAGGCCCGAGGCCAGCGAGCCGAGGATGAAATACTTCATGGCTGCTTCCGAACCGAAGCGCGAATCGCGATCAAGCGCGACCAGGGCATAGGTAGACAGGGCCAGCAGTTCCAGGCCCAGGTAAATCGTGATCATGTTGCCGGCCGAGATCATCACCATGATCCCAAGCAGTGCAAACAGGCTCAAGGTGTAGAACTCGCCCTTGAACAGGTTGAACTGGCGCAGGTAATGCTTGGCATAGACGAACACACCGGCCAGGATGATGTAGCTGAAAACCTTGAGTACGTCGCCAAAGCGATCACGGATGAACGTGCCGGAAAAGGCATACAACACCTCGCCAGGCGGCAGCATGACGCGCAGGGTCAGGATGGTGGCAAAAACCAGGGTCAGCACTGCCAGCAAATGGGTCAGGCCGCGACGCTCGTCCGAGATGAACAGATCGGCCAGGAGCACGACACAGGCCATGCTGAGCACGAAGATTTCGGGTAGGGCCAGTTGTAATTCGTTGATTGTCATCGTCTGCGTCTATTGCCTTGCTACTCAACCTTGGTCAACACGATGTGTTCGACGAGGTTCTGGACCGAGGCCTCCATCATGTGCAGCAGCGGGAATGGCCAGATGCCCACGCCCAGGACCAGTACTGCCAGCGTCACCATCAGGGTCCACTCGCGCCCGGTCAGGTCTTTCAGGGCCGCCACCGCGCTGTTGCCGACCTCACCGTAGAACACCCGCTTGACCAGCCACAGGCTGTAGGCAGCGCCCAGCAGCAGCGTGGTCGCAGCGACAAAGGCGAACCAGAAATTGGCGTGAAAAGCCGCCAGGATCACCATGAACTCGCCGACGAACCCCGAGGTCCCCGGCAGGCCTGCATTGGCCATGAAAAAAAGAACGGCGAACATGGCAAACCAGGGCATGGTGTTGGCCACACCGCCATAGGACGAGATTTCACGACTGTGGACCCGGTCGTACAGCACGCCCACGGCCAGGAACATCGCACCGGAAATGAAACCATGCGAAATCATCTGCACCATGGCACCGCTGATGCCCAGTCCGGCGCCGGTGACCTCACCGGTATTGCGGACGATGGCAAAGGCCAGGAACAGGCCCAGGGTGACAAAGCCCATGTGCGAGATCGAGCTGTACGCAATCAGCTTTTTCATATCGGACTGGGCCAGGGCAACGAAGCCGATATAGGCAATGGCGACCAGGGACAACCCTATCACCAGCCAGTCCAGGGCCGCCGCCGCATCCGGCACGATCGGCAGGGAGAACCTGACCAGACCATAGCCGCCGATCTTGAGCATCACCGCCGCCAGCACCACCGAGCCGCCGGTTGGAGCCTCGACATGCGCATCGGGTAACCAGGTATGAACCGGCCACATGGGTATCTTGACAGCGAAGGCGATCAGGAAGGCCAGGAAGATCCAGATCTGCGCATTGAGGTCGATGGCCTGCTGGTGCAGGTCAAGAATGGCAAAGCTCCCACCCTGAAGGTACAGCCAGATCAGGGCAATGAGCATGAACACCGAACCGAAAAAGGTGAACAGGAAAAACTTGATCGTGGCGTAGATACGATTGGGTCCACCCCAGATGCCGATGATCAGGAACATCGGCACCAGCATGGCCTCGAAAAAAACGTAGAACAGCAGCGCATCGAGGGCGGCAAACATGCCCGTCATCAGCCCCTGCAGCAGCAGGAAGGCGGCGAGGTAAAGGTGCGGTCGATCACTGATTTGCCAGCCGCCAATCACGATCAGGACACCGATCAGCGTGGTCAGCAGGATCAGCGGCAGAGAAAGCCCATCGATGCCGAGGTGGTAGTGGATATCAAAAGCGGCGATCCAGACCAGGCGCTCCTCGAACTGCATGGCGGCTGTCCCGGCGTCAAAACCCGACCACAGCAACAGCGACAGAACAAAGGTTACCAGCGTGGTGATCAGGGCCATGGGCCGGACCAGGCCAGGCTGACGCGGACCCAGTACAGCGAGCCCGACAGCAGCGGCAATCGGCAGCCAGACAAGCAGACTCAGCAGCGGCCATTCAGACATCAGACTTTCCATCAGCGGAGCAGGACGAAGGACGCCACGATGGCCACCAGGCCGATGATCATGGCGAACGCGTAGTGGAAGATGAAGCCGGACTGGACCTGGCGGGCAAAGGCGGCGAGCTTGCCCACCATCCTGGCCGAGCCGTTGACGATCAGGCCGTCGATCAGGAAACGGTCTCCGCCTCGAGACAAGCCGTCGGCAACCTTGAGCCCGCCACCGGCAAATACGCGCAGATAGAGTTCATCAAAGCCGTATTTGCGGTCCAGGATGGTCCAGACCAGCGAGAAACGCTGCCGGATCCGGTCTGCCAGCGATGGGTTGAACAGGTAGATGTAGGTCGCCAGCCCGACACCCAGCATCGCCAGCCAGAAAACCGGCGTGACGAAACCATGCAGGGCAAAGGCAAACGGACTGCTGACCTTGTCTGCCAGGGCCGCGACCACGTCATGCGCCTCGCGCACGTGGATGGCATCGGCCAGGGCGCCGCCGAACAACAGCGGCTGGACGGTGAAGTAACCGATCAACACCGAGGGTATGGCCAGCAGAATCAGCGGAATGGTCACCACGCGCGGAGATTCGTGCACGTGCGAACGGGTCTCCTCATCCATGCGCGTCGGACCATGGAAAGCCAGGTAGAGCAAGCGGAACGAGTAAAGTGCCGTGATGAAAACGCCGGCATAGACAGCGAAAGTGGCGAAGGCAACACCAGGCCGGTCAGCCAGTTTCACCGCCTCGATGATCAAATCCTTGGAATAGAAACCCGAAAAGAACGGAAATCCAATCAGGGCCAACGACCCAAGCCAGGCCGTAGCGGTGGTGATGGGCATATATCGGGCCAGTCCGCCCATCTGGCGCATGTCCTGCTTGTGATGCAGGGCCATGATGACCGAACCGGCCGCCAGGAACAGCAGGGCCTTGAAAAAGGCGTGCGTCATGAGGTGGAAAATCGCCGCCGAGTAGGCCGAAACGCCCAGGGCGACGGTCATGTATCCGAGCTGGGACAGGGTCGAGTAGGCAACGACGCGCTTGATGTCGTTCTGCACGATGCCGACCAGCCCCATGAACAGGGCGGTGATGGCTCCGATGACCAGGATGAAACTCAATGCCGTTACCGAGGTTTCAAACATTGGCGACAGGCGGGCCACCATGAAGATGCCGGCCGTGACCATGGTCGCCGCATGAATCAGGGCCGAAATCGGAGTCGGGCCTTCCATGGAGTCGGGCAGCCAGACATGCAGCGGGACCTGGGCCGATTTGCCCATGGCACCGATGAACAGGCAGATGCAGATGAAGGTCATGACCTGCCATTCCATCTGGCCCAGGATAGTCAGGGTCTGGCCCTCGACCGCGGGCGTGGCGGCAAAGACTTCCGCATAGTCGAGCGAGCCCATGTAAAACAGCACCGCGGCAATGCCGAGCAGGAACCCGAAATCGCCAACCCGGTTGACCAGGAAGGCCTTGAGGTTGGCGCGCACCGCCGAGTCTTTCTTGAACCAGAAGCCAATCAGCAGGTAGGAAACGACACCAACCGCTTCCCAGCCGAAGAAAAGCTGCAGGAAATTGTTCGCCATGACCAGCATCAGCATGGCGAAAGTGAACAGGTTGATATAGGCAAAGAAACGCTGATAGCCGTCGTCATCATGCATGTAGCCGATGGTGTAGATGTGCACCATCAGCGACACGAAGGTCACGACCACCATCATCAGGGCAGTCAGGCTGTCGATCAGGAAACCGATCTCGAAACGGATGCCGTCGGTTATCGCCCAGGTATAGACCGAATAGTTCAATACCGGAAGATCATTGAAAAAGACTTCCCAGGCCACGTAGGACGACAACAGCAAGGAACCGGCCACGGCAAGAATCGTGACCCAGTGTGCCCCGGACCTGCCGATCAGGCGACCGAATAGCCCGGCAGCCAGGCAGCCGAACAGCGGCAGCAGCGGAATCAGCAGGATGATGCTCTGAATGTTCACAGGCCAAGCACCCTCGATAGCAACCGGACGGGCTGCGTGCAACGGCAGACATCTTGGCTGTGCAAATCTGCAGTTTTCATATCAAGCACCATCAGCCTTTCAGATCCGCCAGGTCTTCAACGTCAATGGAACCCCGATTGCGGAACAGGACGACCAGGATGGCCAGTCCGATGGCAGCCTCTGCGGCGGCAACGGTAAGGATGAAGAACACGAATACCTGGCCATCATAGTTGTCGAGAAACCGCGAAAAGGCGACGAAATTCATATTGACCGCCAACAGCATGAGTTCGATGCACATCAGCAGGATGAGCACGTTCTTGCGATTCAGGAATATCCCTGCCACGCCGATGCAGAACAGGACCGCGCCCAGAGTCAGAAAATGCGCCAGGGTCAGCATGATCAGTTTTCCTCCCCGTCAGGCGACATCTTGACCAGGCGAACCCGCTCCTCGCGAATGATCCTGACCTGCTGGCCGGGGTCCTGCGACTTGGTGCCGGGTCGACGCCGGTGGGTCAGTGCGATGGCCGCGATGATGGCCACCAGGAGAATCACGGCGGCAATTTCGAAGGCATACAGGTAATCGGTGTAGAGCAAGCGGCCGATCTCGCTGGTGTGGCTGTAGCCTTCCGGACGCGGCTCGGGCATGAGCTGAGTCTCCAGGCCGCGAGTCCATATCACCAGGAACATCTGCACCGCCATGATCAACGCGACCAGCAGGCCAACCGGCAGGTAGGCGGCAAAACCACCGCGCGGTCTGACCGCGCTGACATCCAGCATCATGACCACGAAAAGGAACAGCACCATCACGGCACCGACATAGACAAGCACCAGAACGATCGCCAGGAACTCGGCCTGCAACAACAACCAGATACAGGCAGCCGAGAAGAACGACAACACCAGGAACAGCGCGGCATGGACCGGGTTGCCGACGGTCACAACGCTCAATGCCGAGCCAATCAGCACGGTACTGAACAGATAAAAAACGATTTCCAAGATTGGCATGCCTGACGGTTCCTGACTCTTCCTCAAAAAGGGACGCTCTTGATTTGCAAACGGCAACGGGAAGCTGTCACAGCTCCCGCTTTGCCCTGCTTCACCCGATGTCCATCTTCTCCTTAGCGATATGCCGCGTCCTGCTGGCGGGCGGCCGCGATACGATCTTCATAGCGATCCCCAATGGCCAGCAACTGCTCCTTGGTCACGATATTCTCACCGCGGTTTTCGAAGTGGTACTCGCTGATGTCGGTCTCGACAATGGAATCCACCGGACAGGATTCTTCGCAGAATCCGCAGTAGATGCACTTGAACAAGTCGATATCGTAACGCGTGGTGCGACGCGTGCCATCCTCGCGCTGGTGAGAATCGATGGTGATGGCCAGGGCCGGACATACGGCCTCGCACAGCTTGCA
Source organism: Wenzhouxiangella sp. (assembly GCA_007694055.1). Taxonomy (GTDB): domain Bacteria; phylum Pseudomonadota; class Gammaproteobacteria; order Xanthomonadales; family Wenzhouxiangellaceae; genus Wenzhouxiangella. The sequence goes on along the minus strand of RECK01000158.1, from coordinate 21,267 downwards.
GGCAATGCAGCGTTCTTCCCCGTTCGGATAACGTCTGAGCGCGTGCAGGCCGCGGAAGCGCGGTGATTTGGGCGTTTTCTCTTCCGGGTAGTTCAGGGTTTCCTTCGGCGACTTCCAGTAGCGGAAGGTCAGCGCCAGACCCTGAAGCAATTCCAGCAAGAGCAGCGATTTGAGATACCTTTTTATGGCTTGCATGGCGATCAAGCTCCGTACCAGCCGAGCACTCGAAACAGACCGGCAACCATGATCCAGACGATGGTGATCGGGATGAAAACCTTCCAGCCCAGGCGCATGATCTGGTCGTATCGATAGCGTGGGAAGGTGGCGCGAAACCAGAGGTACAGGAAACAGAACACGGCGGTCTTGAGCAGGAACCAGTGGATGCCACCGGCACCGAGGAAGGTTTCGCCCAGTACCGGCAAGCCCTGGAAGGGGCTCAGCCAGCCGCCCAGGAAAAGCAGGGCAGCCAGGGCCGAAATCAGGATCATGTTGGCGTATTCGGCCAGGAAAAACACGGCGAAGGCCGAGCCCGAATACTCGGTGTGAAAGCCGGCAACGATTTCCGACTCACCTTCGGCCACGTCGAAGGGGGCGCGATTGGTCTCGGCCACGCCCGATATGAAATAAATGACGAACAGTGGAAACAGCGGCAGCCAGAACCAGGACAGGACACTGCCGGATTGCGCCTGAACAATCCCGGTCAGGTTCAAGGTGCCGGAAAGAACAACAACGCCGACCAGGGCAAAGCCCATGGCAATCTCGTAGGAAACGGTCTGAGCTGCCGACCGCAGGCCGCCCAACAAGGCGTACTTGGAATTGGAGGCCCATCCGCCGATGAGAATGCCGTACACGCCCATGGATGTCAGGGCCAGCACGAACAGCAGGCCGGCATCGATATTGGCCAGGACCAGCCAGTCATCGAAGGGAATCACCGCCCAGGCGGTCAGCGCCGGCGCCAGGGCCAGCACCGGTGCCAGCAGAAACAGGAAACGGCTGGCGTTGGTCGGGATGATGATTTCCTTGAACAACATCTTGAACACGTCGGCAAAAGGCTGCAACAGACCCAGCGGACCGACCCGGTTGGGGCCGCGTCGAACTTGCATGTAGCCGATCACCTTGCGCTCGAAGTAGGTGAAATAGGCGACCGCAATGGTAATGGGCAGCACGATCATCATGATCTTGGTCACTGTCCATACCAGGGTCAGCAGTTGCTCGATCATGATTTCGCCTCGATCATGATCGATCCCCACGCCGGCCCCAGGCGACTGGTCTCGGGCGTGGAGCCGGGCAGCCAGATCGCACCGATTGCGATTCGGGAATCAACCTGCCAGGGCAAGTCTACGGCCGCATCGCCTTGAGTCACGCGCAGGCGATCGGTCTCACCAAGACCAAGATCGGACGCCGTGGACGGATGCAAACGCACCAGCACCGGATCGGCATGGGTCGTGCCTTGCAGGGGCACAGAGCGCCGCTGCAGGCCGTCACCGGCATACATCGGCGTATCGCCGATGCGCGACAGCGTGCCGTTGCCTGAATGGACAGCGAGAGGCTCCAGTGACCAGGCATCCTCAGGCTTGTCTGCCGTGCTCGCCGGCTCCGACACCCCATCAAGGCTGGAGAAGTCGAAACCCGGAATCTGCCACATGGCACCGAGCCGCCGCAGAATCTTCCATCCTGGCCGCGCCTGGCCGGGGGGGCGGACTACAGCCTGGAAAGCCTGTCGCTGACCATCAAGGTTCACGTAACTGCCGTCGGTTTCCAGCAAGGCAGCCAACGGCAGAAGCACATCGGCATGGGTATCGAGACAGGCTGTTCGGACGGTGGATACCGCCACGGTGAATTCGGACTTCGACAGCGCCTGTTCGGCCAGGACCGGGTCCTGCAAGTCCAGGTCCGGCTCGAAGTCCCAGAGCAGATAGGCGCTGCGCGGCTGGTCCAGCATGGCCCTGGCATCAAGGCCATCGGGACCCGGGACACAGCCAGCCAGCCACGCCCCCTCGCTGTTGGCAGGCCCGGGCAGCACGCACAAGGCAACTTCCAGCGTACTGGCCAGCAGACTGGCCAATGCTCGCAGCCAGCTGCCGTCGGGATGATTCAGGGCACCGTCACCGAGCACGATGACGGCGGTCTCTGCGGCCTTGAGCGCCGCGACAATATTCTGGCTGGCCTGGTCGGGTTCGACGCCTGCCAGTACTTTGCCCATTTCGCCGTCCGGAAGCCCGGATTCGGTCAGTTCCAGTGCCGCCCGGCAGACCCCAGCCAACGCTTCGACCATGGCCTGAGGGGCCACGGTGACGCGTTCGGCCAGGTCGAAGTGAAAATCGTAGGCGACTGGATTGAGATCCATGATCTGCGCCCCGTGCAGACGCCAGGCCGTGCGCAAGCGGTGTCCGAGCAGCGGCTGATCGTGGCGGATATTGCCGCCAACAAGGAAGATCGCATCTCTCGTCGCGAGATCGCGACTGGGGATGTCCATGTGCGCACTGCCGGCACGGGGATGCCGGAAATCACTCACACGCAAACGATGATCCAGATTCCGCGTACCCAGTCCACTGGCCATTTCAACCAGCAAACGATGTTCTTCGCTAGTTGCCCGGGGAGAAACGAGCATGCCCAGCGCTTCCCCGCCCTTGTCGTCAATGACCCGGCCAAGGCCTTCTCGAACAACGTTCAGGGCCTTGTCCCAGTCGCAACTTTGCCATTGGCCATCGACCTTGATCATGGGTTCGGTCAGCCGGTCATCGCCGGTCAGTCCAAAATGACTATAGCGGTCGCGATCGGCGAGCCAGCATTCGTTGATGGCTTCGTTATCGCGCGGCACGGCCCGCATGATGCGCTGGCCGCGAACATGGTAAAACAGGTTGGAACCGAGGCAGTCATGCCCGCCGATGAACGGTCGGGCCCGCATTTCCCAGGGTCGCGCCGAGAAACGGAACGGTTTGTTGGTCAACGCGCCGACCGGGCAAAGGTCGATGATGTTGCCTGACAGCTCGGAGTTGATGTTGCGCTCGACGAAGGTCGAGATTTCGGTATGCTCACCGCGGCCGATACCGCCGAGCTCGGCCGTGCCGGCAATTTCTTCAAGGAAGCGCACGCAGCGGGTACAGTGAATGCACCGGGTCATGTCGGTAGAAACCAGCGGCCCGAGATTCTTGTCCTTGACCACGCGCTTGCGTTCGGTGAAGCGCGATATCGAGCGCCCGTAACCCATGGCCAGATCCTGAAGCTCGCACTCGCCGCCCTGATCACAAATCGGGCAGTCCAGTGGATGATTGATCAGCAGGAACTCCATCACCCCGCGCTGCGCATCCACCGCACGCTTGGACTCGGTGAATACCCTCATCCCATCCGCGACGGGCGTGGCACATGCCGGCAGCGGCTTGGGTGCCTTTTCGACATCGACCAGGCACATGCGGCAGTTGGCGGCAATGGACAGCTTGTGGTGGTAACAGAACCTCGGAATATCAATGCCGATGCGATCAGCCGCCTCGATGATCATAGAGCCCCTGGGGGCCTGCACCGCCTGGCCGTCGATCTCGATCGTGACCAGATCGGTCTGTGGACGCTCAACAGTCGCCATTACGCTAGCCTGTTCCTCGGTTCAGTCATGGATACACTCACGCCGCAACCCCAAGTTGCCCGGAAATGATGGAACGACCATGCTGAATGAAATATTCGAACTCGTGACGGTAGTGACGCAGGAACCCTTGTACCGGCCATGCCGCCGCCTCACCGAAGGCACAAATGGTATGGCCTTCGATTTGCCCGGCCGCCGCTGCCAGCAGATCGATGTCTTCCATGCGCCCCTTGCCATCCATGATGCGCCTTAATACCCGATACATCCAGCCGGTTCCTTCGCGGCAAGGCGTGCACTGACCGCAGGACTCGGCATAGTAAAAGCGCGCGATTCGCGTGCAGGCTGACACCATGCAGGTGGTCTCATCCATGACAATAACGGCCCCGGAACCCAGACCGGAACCGGCCTTTTGAATCGAGTCATAATCCATGGCCAGATCCATCATGATCTCGGCCGGCAGGACCGGCATCGATGAGCCACCCGGGATGACGGCCTTGAGCGCCTTGCCATCGCGCACGCCGCCGGCCATGTCCAGCAGATCGGAGAAAGGTGTTCCCAGGGGAATCTCGAAATTGCCCGGCTTGTTGACATGACCGGAAACGGAGAACACCTTGGACCCGCCATTATTCGGCTTGCCCAGCGCCAGGAACCATTCCGGACCCTTGCGCATGATGGCGGGCACCGAGGCCAGTGTTTCGGTATTGTTGATGGTGGTCGGTTTGCCGTAAACACCGAAGTTGGCCGGGAACGGCGGCTTGAAGCGAGGCTGACCTTTCTTGCCTTCAAGCGACTCCATCAGCGCAGTCTCTTCACCGCAGATATAGGCTCCGGCGCCGAGCACATTGTAAACGTCAATATCAATGCCCGATTCCTTGACATTCTTGCCCAGGTATCCAGCCTCGTAGGCCTCTGCTCGAGCGGCTTCAATACGCTCGAACGGCTCATGATGAAACTCGCCGCGCAGGTAGTTGTATGCCACGGTGGCACCCATGGCATAAGACGCAATGGCCATGCCTTCGAGCAGGGCATGCGGGTTGTAGCGCAGGATATCCCGGTCGTGGCAGGTGCCAGGCTCGGATTCATCGGAATTGCACAGCAGGTATTTCTGCCCAGGCGCCGACCGCGGCATAAACGACCATTTCAGCCCGGTCGGGAATCCAGCGCCGCCGCGGCCGCGCAGCGCGGATTTCTTGATCGCTTCGATAATGTCTTTCTGCTCTGTCTTCTCACGCACGATACGTTCCCAGGCCTGCCAGCCGCCGTGCTTGCGGTAAGCATCCAGCGACCAGCACTGGTCTTCTTCGAGGTGGGTAAAGACAACATGGTGGTCACTCATGGCAAGTTCCTCAGCGCAGGAGAACAGGCAGCAGACAGGCCGGAGACAGGATGCGAGTAGCAAGCACAGGGAGGACCGTCGCAACTGCACGCGCCCGCTACCGCTCCACCCGCACTCTCAATCATCCACTTCATAACGTCTCGTCCAGCCTTTTGCTTTTACCTTTTACCTTTTACCTTTTACCTTCAAACTCAATCCAACCCGTCCAGAATTTCGTCAATCTTTTCCGGCGTCAGATTTTCGTGGTAATGACCGTCGACAATCATCATCGGGGCACCAACACACGCGGCCACGCACTCTTCTTCGATCTTGAGAAAAATGCGACCATCCTGGGTGGACTCCCCAAGCTTGATGCCCAGCTTGTTCTCGACCTGCTCGACGACCTTGTCGGCACCACACAACATGCAGGAAATATTCGTGCAAATGGAAATGGAGTGCCTGCCCACTGGACGGGTCTCCAGCATGGAGTAGAAATTCGCGATTTCGTATGCCCATACTGGCGGCAAATCCAGGTAATCAGCCACAGCGTCCATCATGTCCTCGCTCAGCCATCCCCCATTCTGAACCTGGGCGGCAAACAAGGCCTGAATCAGCGCCGACCGGCGACCTTGCGGCCCTTCCGGAAACTTGGTCAGCCAGTGGTCTATGGTGTTTCGTGTCCGGGACGACAGCAAACCAGCCTTGCCTGCCACCACATTCCCGGTCGCCTGAATACTCATCGGTCAATCTCTCCGAACACGATATCCTGGGTTGCAATCAGCGCGGGAATGTCAGCGAGCATGTGACCCTTGGCCATTTCATGCATGGCTGACAGGTGCGCGAATCCTGGCGCTCGCAGATGCACGCGGAATGGCTTGTTGGCTCCGTCAGAAATCATGTAACAGCCAAACTCGCCCTTGGGTGCTTCCACCGCCGCGTAAGTTTCACCTTGCGGTACACAATAGCCTTCGGTGAACAATTTGAAGTGATGAATGAGCGCTTCCATGTCGTCCTTCATCTCCTCGCGAGTCGGCGGACTGACCTTGAAATTGCGCAACATCACCGGTCCGGGATTCTGCCGCAGCCAGGCGATGCACTGCTGGACAATCCGCGCCGACTGACGCATCTCTTCGATCCGAACCAGGTAGCGATCGTAGCAGTCGCCGTTGCTGCCGACCGGGATGTCAAAGTCCATTTCGCGGTACTTCGCATACGGTTGCTTCTTGCGCAAGTCCCAGACCACCCCACTGCCTCGAAGCATGGGGCCGGTGAAACCAAGCTGAAGTGCGCGCTCGGCGCTGACCACACCAATGCCGACCGTGCGCTGTTTCCAGATTCGATTGTCGGTGAGCAGGGTTTCGTAATCATCGACCTTGTCGAAGAAATCCTCGCAGAAGGCTTCCAGGTAGTCGAGCAGTGAGCCCTGGCGCCAGCGGTTCATGCGCTCCAGGTCCTTGCCCTTGCGCCAACGACTTTCGGCCAGTCGCGGCATTTGTTCCGGCAGATCACGGTAGACACCGCCGGGACGGTAATAAGTTGCGTGCATACGGGCACCGGACACCGCTTCGTACGTATCCATGAGGTTTTCCCGCTCGCGGAATGCATACAGGAAGGCAGTCATGGCGCCCAGGTCCAGCGCATTCGAACCCAGCCACATCAGATGGTTGAGGATTCGCGTGATCTCGTCGAACATGGTGCGTATGTACTGGGCCCGCTCAGGCGGGTCGATTCCCAGCAACTGCTCGATAGCGCGAACATAAGCATGCTCGTTGCACATCATGGAAACATAGTCGAGCCGGTCCATGTACCCTATCGACTGGTTGTAGGGTTTGGACTCGGCCAGCTTTTCGGTTGCCCGATGCAACAGGCCGACATGTGGATCAGCGCGCTCCACGACCTCGCCGTCGAGCTCAAGAATCAAGCGCAGCACGCCATGGGCGGCAGGATGCTGCGGCCCGAAATTCATCGTGAAATTCTTGATCTCGCTCATCGTGCCTCACCGCTGTCGATCTTTTCGTCCACGTAGCGACTGTCTCGACGAATCACGCGCGGCACCAGCACACGCGGTTCGATTTCAACTGGCTCGTAAACCACCCGCCGCTTGTCCTGATCATAGCGAACGGTCACGTTGCCAATCAGCGGGAAATCCTTGCGGAAGGGGTGTCCCATGAAACCGTAGTCGGTCAGGATGCGGCGCAGATCGGGGTGTCCTTCGAACACGATACCGAACAGATCAAAGGCCTCGCGCTCGTACCAGTTCACCGATGACCAGACTTCAACAAGCGATGACAGAAAGGGCAGCTCGTCGTCCGGTGCAAAGCAGCGCAGGCGCAGCCGTCGGTTATGCTTGAGGCTGAGCAGGTGCACCACCACGGCGAAGCGATTCTGGATCTCGGATGCTTCCGGTCGATCTTCCCAGGAGAAGCGCCCCGGCCCCAGCGCATCCACACCGCGGGAAAAGCCGCTGCCGGTAGCCTCGGCCGTTTCCCACTCCTCATCCCCGTAGCCGAGAAAATCGACGCCACACAGATCGATCAGCTGCTGGAAATTCAGCTGCGGCTCATCGCGCAGCTGCCAGGCGACATCCAGCCAGTACTCGGCGGGAATCTCGGCCGTCAGCTGCCCACGGTGCTCGGTTATCGACGCCACCTTGGTGCCGAGCACATCATCCAGCGCCCGGGCCAGATCCTGGTTGGCGGGAGTAAATTGACTCATGAGCCGCCGATCGAGTTGGTTCGACGAATCTTTTTCTGCAGCTGCAGGATTCCGTATACCAGTGCTTCTGCGGTCGGCGGACAGCCGGGCACATATATGTCCACCGGAACAATCCGGTCACAGCCTCGTGTTACCGCATAGGAATAGTGATAGTAGCCGCCACCGTTGGCGCAGGATCCCATCGAAATGACCCATTTGGGATCCGGCATCTGATCGTAGACCTTGCGCAAAGCCGGCGCCATCTTGTTGCACAAGGTGCCAGCGACGATCATGACATCAGACTGGCGCGGGCTGGGCCGGAAAATCACGCCGAAGCGATCGATGTCGTAACGTGACGCTGCCGAGTGCATCATTTCCACCGCACAGCAAGCCAGCCCAAAGGTCATCGGCCACATCGATCCTGTGCGCGCCCAATTGATCAGGGCGTCCGCGCTGGTAGTAACCCAGCCGCGCTCGAGCAGGGGATTGTCCGCTTCCGGTCGAAGGATGTCGTCAACTTCGCCTTCGACCAGCGGATTGTGAAGAATTTCGCTTATTCCCATTCCAGTGCCCCTTTCTTCCACTCGTAGACAAAGCCGATCACCAGGATCAGCAGGAACACCCCCATCGCGACAAGCCCGGTCATGCCGATTTCATCAAGCACGACGGCCCAGGGGAACAGGAAGGCAATCTCCAGATCGAAAATGATGAACAGAATGGCGACCAGGTAGAAGCGGACATCGAACTTCATGTGCGAATCTTCGAAGGCCTCGAACCCGCACTCGTACGGGGAGAGTTTTTCGCTGGAGGGATTGCGGGGGCCAAGGATGCCACCGACCAGGAGCAGTACCACTCCCATCCCGGCGGCCACGCCGAGAAAAATCAGGATTGGAAAATATTCGGCCAGCATGGGTTCGTTTCATCTCCGATTCGTTTGCGGATCGGGAAACAGGCGCAAGGGCCCGGCCTGACGAATTCACCCAGGCCACAGGCTTCCCGATACCCTCCAAAATGGTGCCGAAGGCCGGACTCGAACCGGCACGGCTTTCGCCACTGCCCCCTCAAGACAGCGTGTCTACCAATTCCACCACTTCGGCAAATTTTAGAGGGGCTGCACCAAGACCTCGTGAAGAGATCAGTCCTGGGGCGGCTCCGGGATGAATTCGTCTTCTTCTTCGAGCAGGAACAGGAGCTCTTCTTCTGCCTCGACTTGCTCGGCAGCTGGCGGACCCTGCAGCCCGGCTGCAATACCCAGATCATCTGGTGACTCGATCATGCCGCCACTGCGCGCCACCATCACCGCCATGGACAAACTGATGGCAAAGAAGCCAACGCCCATCCAGCTGGTGGCCCGAGTCAAGAAGCTGGCCGACCCGCGCGAACCGAACACGGTGCCGGACGCGCCTGCGCCGAACGCAGCACCCATGGTGGCTCCAGGGCCGCGCTGCACAAGCACGATGGCAATCAGGCCAGCGGCCAGCAGCACGTGAAAAACGATCAGAACAGTATAAAGCATGTATTTGAAAACCAGTTTCAGTTGTTATCCAGACGCCTGTCTCATCCAGCCGCCTGGTAAATGGCCATGAAGCCATCAGCCGAAAGCGATGCACCTCCGATCAGGCCACCGTCGATATCTTCGCGTTCGAGTAATTCAGCGGCGTTGTCGGGTTTGACGCTGCCACCGTACAAGATTCGCAGTCGGCCGGCAATTATAGCATCTTCTTCAGCCAGGTGCGCCCGAATCATGGCATGAACCGACTGGGCCTGGTCCGGCGTAGCCGACTGACCGGTACCGATCGCCCAGACCGGCTCGTAAGCCACGATTGCCCGCGAAAAGGCCGCCACGCCGGATGAACTCAGCACGGCATCGACCTGGGCCCGGACAACCGAATCGGTTTGACCCGCCTGACGTTCTTCGAGGGTTTCTCCCACGCACAGAATGGGCTGCAGGCCGGCAGCCTGGGCCGCAGCGAACTTGGCCGCCACCAGCGCATTGTCCTCCCCGTAGAGGTTGCGCCGTTCAGAGTGGCCGACCAGGACATGACTGCAACCCACATCACTCAGCATGCTTCCGGCGACTTCCCCGGTATGGGCACCACTGTCGTGACGACTCAGATCCTGGGCACCCAGCAGCACCGGTGTGTTCTCGAGCAGGGAGTTGGCCAGCGGAACATAGGGATAGGGCGGCAAAACCATGACATCGCTGGACTGGCCGGCGTCCAGACGCGACAGAATGCCGGCGATCAGTTCGCGGACCATCGGCTTGCTGCCGTTCATTTTCCAGTTTCCCGCAATCAACTTGGTGCGCATCGGGTGGCTCCCCCGCTTGAGATCAACGCGATAGGATAAGATGCTCGCTCCGCACAGGCAATAGCAAAAACATGGCATCCCGACCTCTCGCCCTGATCACTGGCGCCTCGGCAGGCATCGGTGCCGAATTTGCCCACCAGATGGCCGCAACGGGCTATGACCTGGCGCTGTCCGCTCGGCGCCGTGATCGGCTCGAGACCGTGGCCGACACGCTACGCGCCGAACACGGCTGCGAGTGCCTGGTCATTCCTGCCGACCTGGCCGATCCGAAAGCACCGAAATTGATCTGCGATACGGTGGCCGAGCATGGCCGCACCGTCGACGTGCTGGTCAACAATGCCGGTTACGCAATCGCCGGCGTCTACCACCAGACCGACTGGGACGACCAGGCGCGCTTCCTGCAGGTCATGGTGACGGCGGTGGCCGAGCTTTCCCATCGCCTGCTGCCGGGCATGCGTGCAGCAGGTCAGGGCGGGATCATCAACGTGGCATCGCTGGCAGGTATTGTGCCCGGCTCGTCCGGCCATACGCTTTACGCGGCTGTAAAGTCTTTCATGATCTCGTTTTCAGAGTCCCTGGCGATGGAGAGCGCGGCCAGGGGCGTGACCATCCAGGCCCTGTGCCCGGGCTTCACCTACTCCGAATTTCACGATGTCGTCGGCACCCGGGATATCGTGTCGAAAATGCCCGATTACATGTGGATGCAAGCCGAGGATGTCGTTCGCATCAGCCTGGCCCAATTTGGCAAGCCCGGTGCGCCGGTGATGCTGGTACCCGGCCGTTTCAACCGATTCATTGCCATGCTCTCACGCAAGCTGCCCTATTCGGTGGCTTTTTCGCTGGTCAGGAAGCGCAGCGGTGAATTCCGCCGCCAGGAAAGCTGAGGCTGCCGACTTGTACCGGGCCGGCCCTTGTCTTCACGCCGGGCTGGCGCAAACCGATCGACACTGGGGCCCCTGAGACTACTGGCCACGAGCCAAAGGAGCCCAACAATGATTCGCCATTTTCTCGCAGCAGGATTGCTGGCCACGGCAACCACGGTCGCTGTGGCCGACAACCACGCCGAAAGCAACGGCAGCGTCGAGCATTACGTGATTGACACGCGCGGAGCTCATGCCTTTATCCAGTTCAAGATTTCGCACCTGGGCTTTTCCTGGCTCTACGGTCGTTTCAACGACTTCGAGGGCGAGTTCACTTTCGATCCGGCCGACCCGTCCAATTCCAGCGTCGAGGTCACCATCCGGACCGCCAGCATCGACTCCAACCACGAGCGCCGGGACAATCACCTGCGCAACGAAGACTTTCTAAGCGTTGAAGACTTTCCCGAAGCGCACTTTCGCAGCACCTCGTTTCGACACATCGAAGGCGAGCGCTACCACATGAGCGGCGACTTCACCCTGCTTGGACACACCCGTTCTCTGGACTTTGAAGTCGAACACGTCGGCGCCGGCACCGACCCCTGGGGCGGCTTCAGACGCGGCTTCACTGGCCGCACGTCGTTTGCCCTGGCCGATTTCGGTATTGACTACGATCTGGGGCCGGAAGCCGAAACAATTCAGATCATCCTCGACGTCGAAGGCATACGCCAGGACGAAGAGTGATCATTGACCGACCGGTCGCTTCAGTCCTGCTGGCCAGCCACGGTCATGCGCTCGATCAGCAGTGATCCGGTCTGAATATTGCGGCGGGTATCGACATCGGTACCCGCCGCAACCACCCCGGCCAGCATGTCGCGCAAATGCCCGGCGATGGTGATCTCCTCGGCAGGAAAGACGATTTCTCCGTTTTCGACCCAGAATCCGGCCGCACCCCGGGAATAATCGCCGGTGACCAGGTTCACGCCCTGGCCCATCACCTCGGTGACAATCAGGCCGGTCCCCATTTCAGCCAACAGCTGTTCAAAAGCGTGACTCGCCCCGACCAGGCACAGGTTGCGCACACCGCCCGCATTGGCCGTGGTCTGGAGACCAAGCCGGCGCGCCGAGTAGTTACTCAACACGTATCGCAACAGCTCGCCGTCAGCGACCAGGGCTGACTCGCGAGTCGCCACCCCGTCGGCATCGAACCATCCGGACGAGGCCCCAACCAGCAGACGCGGGCGCTCGATCAGCGATACCCAGGACGGCAGAACCTGCTGACCGACCGCATCCAGCAAATAGCTCGCACGCCGATAAAGACTGGAGCCGGACACGGCCCCGACCAGGTGTCCGATCAGGCCACGCGCCACTTCCGGAGCGAACAGCACCGGCACCTTGCCCGTCGGCACGCGCCGTGCACCAAGCCGACGCACGGTGCGACTGGCAGCGCCGGCGCCCGTGGTCACCGGGTCAGCAAGATCATCAAAGCGACGCTGCGTATCCCAGTCATAGTCACGCTGCATGCCAGCCTCATCGGCTGCTATCAGGACACAGCTTTGCGAATAGCTGGTCCCGCGGCTGCTGCCGAAGAAACCATGGCTGTTGGCGTAGACCGAGACCGCAGCCTCGGTGCTGACGCTAGCACCTTCAGAGTTGCTGATTCGCTCATCGGCATCGCGGCCGGCCTGTTCTATGGTGCGGGCGCGGGCCAGCAGGTCGCTCATGCCCAGATCAACCGGATGCCAGAGGTCCAGTTCAACCGGCTGATCGGCCATCAGTTCCGGATCGGCCAGGCCGGCGGCCGGATCTGGCTGGGTATGCCGGGCAATGGCCAGCGCCCGGTCGACGCATTCGTCAACGGTATCCAGGCGCAAGTCTCCGGTCGAGGCCGAGGCGCTGCATTGATTGCGAAAAACCGTAACCCGAATACCGCGATCACGCGCTTCCTCAAGTACATCAACTTCACCAAGACGCACTGCCGCTTCGCGCGCCAGGCTGGACGACAGTGAAACCTCGGCCTGCTCGGCCCCGCCCGACCGGGCCCGCTCCAGAACGCGGCGGGCCAGTTGTTCAAGCTGCGCAATTTCCCGCTCGGGTGTCTGCAGAAAGTCACTCATCAGGCGGTTCCCCCCACGGTCAGCCCATCGATGCGCAGAGTTGGTTGACCCACCCCGACCGGAACGCTCTGACCTTCCTTGCCACAGACGCCAACGCCGCTGTCTAGCCTGAGGTCATTGCCAACCATGCCGACGCGGGTCAGCACATCCGGGCCATTGCCAATCAGCGTCGCGCCCTTGATGGCCGCGCCGATCTTGCCGTTCTTGATGCGGTAGGCCTCGGATGCGGCGAAAACAAACTTGCCCGAGGTAATGTCGACCTGACCACCATTGAAGTTGACCGCGTAAATCCCGTCCTCCACCGAGGCAATGATCTCGCCGGGATCGTGTTCGCCGGGAAGCATGTAGGTATTGGTCATGCGCGGCATGGGCAGGTGGGCAAAGGATTCGCGGCGGCCGTTGCCGGTCGGTTCAACCCCCATCAGGCGGGCGTTGAGCTTATCCTGCATGTAGCCGACCAGACGACCGTTCTCGATCAGTGTCGTGCAGCTGGCAGGTGTGCCTTCATCATCAATGCTCAACGAGCCGCGCCGACGCTCCAGGGTGCCGTCATCGACTATGGTGCACCCGGCGCTGGCCACCTGTTCGCCGATGCGATTGCTGAACGCGGAAATGCCCTTGCGGTTGAAATCGCCTTCCAGGCCGTGACCGATCGCCTCATGCAGCAGCACACCCGGCCAGCCAGGGCCCAGCACCACGGTCATGTGGCCTGCTGGCGCATCCTCTGCGGTCAGGTTGACGCCGCCCTGGCGCACCGCCTCCCTGGCCATATCCTGCCAGGTTTCCGCCTGCATCAGCTCTTCCAGCGGGAAACGACCACCGCCACCGGCAAAGCCCTGCTCGCGACGCTTGCCCTGCTCCATCAGGACGCGGATATCCAGACGCACCAGTGGGCGCACATCGCCGGCCAGGACACCATCGCTGGCCGCCACCACGATCGTTTCAAAGCTCGCTGACAGGTTGACGGTCACCTGGCTGACACGCGAATCCAGCGACCGGGTGTAGGCATCAATGGTGCGTAGCAATTCAACCCGATCACCAGCCTGACCGGAAGCGGTCGGATCATCGGCGGCGTAACGATGCCGGGCCTGCACCGCCTGTCCGGCCCGGACCTGGCCGGACTGCCCGGAGCGAGTAATGGCCCGGGCACTGCTGGCCGCCGCCATCAAGGCCGGCAGGTCGAGGGAATCGGCGTACGCAAAACCGGTCCCGGTCCCGGCCACGGCGCGCAAGCCCACGCCCTGGTCCACATCCCAGCTGCCTCCGCGCACGCTGCCATCTTCCAGCATCCAGCTTTCGCGCACCCGGCGCTGGAAGTAGGCTTCGCCCAAATCCACGCCCGGGCCGCACAAGCGACCGAGAATACGGTCCAGGTCACTGTCGTCCAGCCCGGCCGGTTGCAATAATTGTCCACGTGCCAGTTCAAACATCATGTTTATTCCATTTTCAGATTCAGGCTTCGTCCCGACCCTGGCAACGGGCCGGACCAAGCGTCATTTGGGAAGTGCCGGTGGTCACGGCAGCCGGCATCATGCATGGCGTCTCTGTCGACTTCTCCATGGCAGGATATGCCGCCAGCAGCCCCGGCTTTCAATTGTCGGCCGGTGGAGGCTCAATGACGGCTTCCTCGCCGGCCTCGTCGGTCACCCGGGCCTGGACCAGTTCGATCTGCGGATCATCCCATGCGCCGGTGACGACGTAGCGAGCCTCGGCAATGCCCCGCAAGGGACGCTCCAGCAGCGATCTCAGCACCAGGCCAGCAGCAGCGCCTGCCGGTCCGCCGGCCAGCACCCCGATGACCGGCAAGGTCGCACCCAATCCGGGCTCCACGACAATCACCTGATCATACTCCCGCGCCGCCATATCGGTGTCACCGGTGATGGTAATGTTGGCCGCCGGCGCCTTGATGACCAGGCCATCGGTGCGCGCGAAGCCGGCGGCCAGGTCAAAGCGACCTTCGATCTCGTCGAACTTGAAACCGGCGGCGAAGACGTCGCGGAAATCAAGCATCAACCTGCGTGGAATCGCGGTAAAGCTGGCCAGTCCCAGGAGGCGACCGGCACCGGGTCGCGCTTCCGGAATGGTGCCGTCACTGATGCGCAGCTCAAAGCTGCCACTGAGTCGGCTGAGGGCAAAATCCATCGGCGCACCCGGCCAGCGCACATCGGCGTCAACCTGGGCGCGGGCAGCCAGCAGACCGGAGTCGTAACCTGCCGATTGCAACAGTCCGCTCAGGTCGGCCGTATTCAGGCGGCCACGGAACTCGCTCTGGAAGCGCTGTTCCTGCTCAACCCAGCGCCCGCGCCCGTGCAGGCGAAGATCAGGGCCGGACACATCGACAAGTTCGATTTCCACACCATCGACCGCCGCATGCGCTTCCACCCGCGCCCGACCCAGATCCAATTCGCCCCAGTGCAAGGATTCGATGAACAGATGCAACGGCGGCAAGCCACGTGGGCTCTGGGTCGAAGTCTGGGCACTGAGCGGGTGGGCAGCCAGCTCTGCCACCACTGGTTCGGGGTCAAGCGGCGCCAGGCGCAGACGATCGAGGTCAGCCACCAGCACCCGGCCCGAATCCAGTGGAACCGGCACGGTGATCCGGCCAGACATGCGTTCGCTGTCGAGGACCAGCTGCCAGGCCAAATCCTCCCGACCAAGCTCCAGCGCAAGCGCCTCGAGCTCGAGCCCGAAACCACTGACCCGGTCCAGTTGCAGCTGGATATCGACTGCGCTTGCGGCCCGTGGCTGGGCCTGGCTGTCGCCGAGCAATTCGAACCATTCGTTCAAGGCCAGTTTCGGCAGACCACCCCGGACAACCAGACCGGCTTCGTCGGGCAAGCCGGGCGCGGCCTGGCCCAGCCCGACACCGAGTGCCCAGTGCAGATCCTTGCGGAGCCAGCGAGCGTCGATCCAGTCGTCAACTTCCAGTTGTCCGGACTGGCCATCGTCGTCGATGACAATACTCAAGACCAGCGGCCATGGCTGGGCGGCCGGCTTGGTCAACGGGGCCGGCAGCTCCAGGGCCATTCCACGCAGGTCGCTGGTCAACTCGATAGCCAGTCCGCCCCGGTCGCGCCCGCTGATCAACAGATCGAAGCGGCTTTGCCCGGGCACTTGCTGAGCGTAGGCGGCAAGATCCGGAAACAAGGGTACCGGATTGATATCGCCGTTGACCCGCAGCCACGCTGGCGCATCGAAGCCAGCTTCCAGGTCGATTGGCCAGGATTGTTCACCAACCCGAACGGAAAGCGCCTGCGCCTTCAACTGCTGGCGGTCGAACTGGGCCGCACCGGTGAGCCCGTCAATCGTCACGCCCACGCCTGGCACCAGCAGCCGGGTATCGGCCAGTCTGACCGCGCCCTGCATGGACCAGTCTTCCATGTTGCGAAAGGGCAGGACCAGGTCGAGGTCGATTGCCGCCGGCCCGGACCATTGCGTTGCTTCGACCACATCGACGAAGCCTGCTACCGGCATGGCCGCCAGCAGTTGGGCCACCTCGGCCGCCTCCGCCTCGGCCACGGCAAGGGACAGCGACATGGCCGGCTCGGTAAGGTCCGGGATAGCCAGGTCAGCCTGATCGACCGCGACCCGGCCAAGGCTTGACTGCTCGAGGCGGGCCGTCAGCGAACGGCCGATAAAGGCGGCCTGGCCAGCCAGGCCGTGGGCACCTGGCCATTCCGGCCAGTAGTCGACATCGACACCGGCAAAGTCCACTTCGGCCTGGAAGTCGCCGGGCTCGATGTCAGCCGCCAGCTTGCCAGCACGCATATGCAAAACGACCAGTCCACTGGCCTGCTCGATCCAGGTCAACGACTGATCAAGCCATTCCATCGCGACATCCGGCACGTAGCGGGGCGGCAGGTAGGGGCGTGGATCGACCTGTTCAACGCGCTCGGCATCGATAACGAAATCCAGGAAAGGTCGTCCCGTCCAGAGCAGAATCCAGCCATCGACGCGGCCCTCGGCGAACGCTGTTTCGATCCGGACCTGGTCCAGCTCGATCGCCTGGGGAGAGACCAGCACCCGACCAGCGAGCGCTGCGAGCTCGACCGGCGTTTCGAACAAGGCCGGCCAGTGCACCCGGGGCTGACCACCTGGCATCAGCACAGCACGGTCCCCCGACAAACCCAGCTCCAGATCAAGACCCGCCACCCGCGGCAAGGGCTCAACCAGATCCACGCTCAGATCATGAATATGACCGCGCAGGACGTGCAGGCTGCCGTTGGCCTGCAACCCCAGGGTCAAACCGAATATCCGGCCGCCGACATGGCTGGGCATCAGCGGCCAACGATCAAGCCACGGATAAATGAGCGTATGGACGGCGCCCAGATCGATCTCCTCGACAGCCAGGGCCAGATACGGGCCGCGACGGCCGACCGCGACGCCTGCAGCCAGGCTTTGCATTTCCTCTTCACCGGCGGACAAACGCACCAGTTCAATCTGACTGCCGTTGGCATCGCTGGTAAAAACAAGCTCCGCAGCAACTCGATCACTGCCCAGACCGGCATCCAGCAAGTTAATGTCAAGATCAACTCTTAGGCCTGCTTCCGCCGTCCAGGTGGCCCATCCCTCAACTGAAGCACGCGCCGACTCGGGCAGGGCATCGGCCCCCATCCACTGGGCAGGCACAAGCTCGTCGCCTAGCAGCCAGGCACGCGCCTGGCGCCAGCGCCCGTCCGGGTGATCCACACGCAAGGCGAAGCGCAGGCCCGGACCGGCAAGCCGGCCAGGCTCGAGCTGCCCCTGGATCTCCGTACGAGCACCTCGGCGCCTGATCTCGCCTTCGATCAGGCGTGCCTCGAACTCAGGATGGCTTAGTGGCCGCACCCTGAGGCTGGCATCACGCACCAGCAGATCGCCGACCGCGACTACATCCGGCCCATCGCGTTCACCCAGGGCAGCACCGCCTTCCAGTTCCAGCCCCCATTCCCCATGCTCGTCCTGGGCCAGGACCAGGTCCAGGCCCAGCACGACCAGGCGGAACGGGTTGCGATCACCGCGCAGCAAATCAGGCAGGTAAAGCTCCAGTCGGGTCTCGTCGATTTCAAGCAGAACAGCTTGTTCCGGCCCCACTTCCACACCGAACAGGTGGATCTGGGGCGTCAGCCGCGGCCACTGCGCCTCGATGCGCTGCAAGCGCACTTCCTGGCCGATGCGATCGCCAATTTGTTCGGCCAGCCAGGGTCGCAGCTCATCCGCGTAAGGTATCAGGGCGCGACCGATGCCCACGACCACGGCCGTCGCGATGATGATCAAGGCGATGGCCGTGAGCAAAACGGCCCGCAGCGAGCCGAGCAGCGCGCGCAGGCGGGATGGGGACGGTTGATCAGTCAAAGCAGTACGACGTCGAACTGTTCCTGGCCGTATTGCTCTTCGGGCTGGAACTGGATGCTGGTACCCAGTTGCTCGATCAGCTCGGCAATCGACCGATGATGATCTTCCAGTATGCGATCGACCACGCCTGGCGCGGCCATGACCCGCAGCTGACCGGTTTCAAATTGACGGACAGCCCGCAGGATCTCGCGGAAGATTTCCGAGCAGACCGTTTCGACGCTCTTGACCCGGCCACGGCCATCGCAGGCCTGGCAGGGCTCGCACAGACGGTGTTCCAGACTTTCGGTGGTGCGCTTGCGTGTCATCTCCACCAGCCCCAGGGGGGAAATCTCGGACACAGAGCTGCGCGCATGGTCACGGGACAGGGCACGCTGCAAGGTGCGCAAGACCTGGCGCTTGTGATCGGCATCGGTCATGTCGATGAAATCGATGATGATGATGCCGCCCAGGTTGCGCAGCCTGAGCTGGCGCGCGATGGCCTGGGCGGCCTCCAGATTGGTCTTGTAAATGGTCTCTTCGAGGTTGCGGAAACCCACGTAGGCGCCGGTGTTGACATCGACGGTGGTCATCGCCTCGGTCTGGTCGATGGACAGGTAGCCGCCTGACTTCAGCGGCGTCGTGCGGCTCAGGGCGCGGTCGATTTCCTGCTCTACCCCGTAAAGGTCAAACAGCGGGCCATCACTATCGTAATGCTCGATGCGATCAACCCACTCGGGAAAAAAGTCGCTGGCAAACTTGCGTGCGCGCTGCCAGGTAGTGCGATCATCTACCCGGACCTTGTCAATACCCGCATGCATGAGATCACGCAGGGAGCGGTAAGGCAGGGACAAATCCTCGTAAATGCACTGCCCTGCCTCAGCCACCTGCATGGCCTGCTCGATCCGCGACCACAGACGTCGCAGGTAGTCCAGATCCTTGGTCAGGGCTTCGGCCATGACCCCCTCGGCATTGGTGCGCAGGATGAATCCAGCCCGACTGCCCTCACCGATCAGCGAGCGCAACAGGTCTTTCAGGCGCTGTCGCTCCTCGTCGGACTCGATGCGGACTGAAACACCCAGACTGTCAACCTCCGGCAGCAGTACCAGGTAGCGAGAGGGCACGCTGAGCTGGGTGGTCAGACGCGCACCCTTGCTGCCGAGCGGATCCTTGATCACCTGGACCAGGAGCTTCTGACCCTGCTTGAGCAGCTCCGTGATGGACGGCATCTGGGCTGGCTCGCCGGCCTCGCCAAGCTCTGGCTGGCGTGGCGTAATGTCACTGGCATGCAGAAATGCCGTCCGCTCCAGCCCGATATTGACAAAAGCGGCCTGCATGCCGGGCAAGACCCGCTCGACACGGCCCATGTAAATGTTGCCTACATAGCTGACGTCGTTCTCGCGCTCGAGGTAGAGCTCCTGCAGCAGGCCGTTCTCAACCACAGCCACGCGGCTCTCGGTCAGGGTTACATTGATGAGAATTTCGTCGCTCACGGGTCCGGGTCGAGATCAATCGTTGCAAGCATAGCACTTCGTCAACCGTTAACATGGTGCCGGCTCAGACTGCAATAACCCGACAGGATTCCCCAGTGATACTCGCTTCCGCCTCACCCCGCCGCCGCGACCTGCTGGCGCTGTTCGAACAACCCTTCGTGGTCGTGCCCGCCGATATCGATGAAGCGCGCCTCGATGACGAGGCGGCGACCGATTATGTCCTGCGCATCGCGCTGGAAAAAGCCATGGCGGTAGCGACAATCCACCCCGGTGATGTTGTGCTGGGATCGGACACGGCCGTGGTACTCGATGGCCAGCCCTTGGGCAAACCCCAGGACACCGACGAGGCCCGAAGCATGCTCAGGCAGCTGTCTGGCCGCTGTCATGATGTCCTGTCAGCGGTTGCCCTGGTGTGCCCGGATGGCCGCCGCCTGCAGCGTCTGAGCACGACCGAAGTCGAATTCAGCATGCTGCCCGAACGCTGGATAGATGCCTATGTTGCCTCCGGCGATCCGATGGACAAGGCCGGCGCTTACGGAATTCAGAACCAGGCCGGGATCTGGATCCGGCGGATCAGCGGAAGCTACACCGGGGTGGTCGGCTTGCCGCTGCATGAAACGGGAGAGCTGTTGCGCGAGGCCGGGCTGGTCTGAGTCTTTCCCGCCCGGGCTTCAGGCACGATGGTAAGGGTGTCCTGACAGGATGGTCCAGGCCCGATAGAGCTGTTCGGCAACCATGACCCGGATGAGCATATGCGGGAATACGGCCGGACCAAAAGACCAGCGCGCCTGGCTGCGATCAAGCAGCTCCGGATCCAGGCCGTCGGCACCGCCAATCACGAAGCAGACCGGATCGCCATCCTGTTGCCAGTCGGCCAGGCGGGCAGCCAGTTGCTCGGTAGACCAGACCTTGCCCGCTCCGTGCAGTGCGACCAGGCGGGCCCGGTCAGGAACCCGGGCGAGCAGGCGCTCGGCTTCGACGCGAGATTCCCGGCCGGCATTCGAACGACCGGCTACCGGCACCTCGATCAGGCTCAGCGGCAGATGCGGCGGCAGGCGACGAGCGTATTCTTTCCAGCCCGCGGCTATCCAGTCGGGCATGCGCGTCCCGACCCCGGCAACTACCAGATCCACCTGCGCTCAGGCCTGGGCCGAACGCGTGGCCGGGGGCGTGCTCCAGAGCTTTTCCAGGTTGTAGAAAGCGCGGGTCTGCGGCAGCATGAGGTGCACGACCACATCGGCCAGGTCAACCAGCACCCACTCGGCCTCCCGGTCGCCCTCAACCCCCAGCGGCTTGACGCCGGCCGCCTTGGCTCGTTCGACAAGTCGATCGGCCATGGCCTTGACCTGGCGGGTCGAGTTGCCGCTGGCAATCACCATGAAATCGGCAAAGCTGGATCGATCGCGAAGATCGATAATCTGAATATCCTCGCCTTTTGAATCTTCGAGGACGGCCTGGGCAAGATCCCGGAGCGTTCCGGAGTCGACAATCGTGGAGTGGTTCAAGTATCCGTTCTAGAGGTGACCTGCGACTAGTCTATACCTTTTTGCCTCGGCTTTCATTGCAGCCATACAGGCCATGCTTGCGGATATAG
>RECK01000086.1 GCA_007694055.1 Wenzhouxiangella sp. | reverse complement strand
GAAATCGTCAAGGGTCGCCGTGCTGTCACCGCCGATACCGATCTGCGCCTGTGTCGGTTTTTCGGGCTCTCGGACGGTTACTGGTTGCGGGCGCAAGCGGCTCATGACACCGAGGTCGCGCGCGAGAAACTGGAATCCACGCTCGCACGCATTCGGCCCTGGCCGGATCGGCGCGTATCTTGATGAGCAGGTAGTGAAGCGGAAAGGCTGCGATTCAATGCCTGAACCAAGTTTGCGCGAGGCCTTGAAAGGCCTGACTGTCAAACAGCTAAAGGCTCTGATTCGTCGTTTGCGTGAGCCTGGCCCGAAAGGCCCCAAGGCGGAGCTGGTCGACTTTTTGCATGATCGCCGGAGGCGTAAATCATTGATCGAAGGGATTGTGCGCGAGTTGACACCGCTTGAACTCAGCGTATTGGCCGAGGCTGTTTATAAAAGCAAGGGGAAACTGGACCTGGAGCGTTTTCGCGTCAAGCACGGTCAGGTCCCGAAGTCTTTGAGTTCGGGGGAGTTCCGTCCAGGTTTCAATGCGCCACGGGCGATCATGGTGTTGGTCTATGGCAGATACTCGAACTATTGGGTGCCGCGCGAGTTTCAAAAGCCACTGCCATTCCCTGCGCACGGCGCCTTGCAGCGAAGCGCCACAGGAACGCTGAATCGTAATTTATCAGGTTGAAGGACCACTAGTATGAGTGTCGAGATCAGGCAACCTGTCGTGCCATTTCCGAGCACCCGGAAATGGCCGGTATCTGCCAACCCGCTGGGGAAAAAATTCGTGGTACCAGCCAATCGCGAATCACGGTTCCGAGAAACTTTGCCAGTCATCGGCTATGCGGTACATCATGCCAAGCGGACATGATCGCTTCATTGGTGAAGCAGCCTGCATTTGGTCAATGATCAGGTCACGCTCCGGGCCGGCCGCAGCATTTTTTGTATTTCTTGCCGCTGCCGCAGGGGCATGGCTGGTTCCGACCGATCTTTTTGGACCGCACCGGTTTCCTGGGCGCTGACGCTGACGGCATTTGGCGGTATTCGAGGCCAATCGCCGCATATTCCAACGCGGCCTGTTCGATGAGTTGGTGAAACCTGGTCGCTTTTTCTTCGAGCGTCATCCCCTCGGGTCCGGCTTGCTTGGCCATTTCCTCGACAACCCTCTCGGCCATTTCACGGTTGCTGAAGAATGTAAACAGTATCAGCGCTATTCCCAGCGCACGATCGTCGTGACTGTCTTGCTCCAGCGCTTCATCCCAAGATAGCTGTAGCCAATTATGACCTGAGGTAACCCCGCGGCACCAGCGCGCAAAGTTGTTGTCTGTTTCCAAGATACGCAGCGGCTCCGGATCAGGTTGGCAATCGTCCGGAATGGCGGGCCGATTCTGGCTGATGCAATCGGAAATCCAGTTCATCAGCGCCATACGCGCAATGGTGACCGCATGGGCTTCTTCTGTGTCGTCGAAAACCGCCTCGCCCTGAACGATTTCGGACCACTCCGACGGCATGACCATATCCGGACAAGCCATGACCGCGAACAGGAAGCCGGCGGTCTCGGGCCATGACATGGCCTGCTTGTCGGCATGCCGCTCGGCAAAGTCGATCAGCACCCGACGTTGCTCGGGGCTGAATTCCGGCACGCTGCTTGAGGGTTCTCGGGGCGTTTTGTCAGTCGTATAGTCAAGCGCAATATCTGCCGGATCAATCTGCTCCAGCGCCTGAGCAAACGCATCAGAGTCGAAGTCCTTTTTGGCCAGTATCGTCGCTTGCAGGGAATCGGACAACACTTCGCTGATTACCTGGATTGCAGTCATCCTGTCGATGTCGGCTTCCAACAGACGATCCAGCGTGGCACCGGTGACTGGGGGATCGCCCAGGGCCACTTGATTTTCGATTCCGAGTATGGGTACTGCCGTAGCCACGCATTCATCGATTTCCGAGCCGGTCAGCTCCGAGAGCCAGCACTGGATGGCATAGAGGCGTTCGTCCTCGTCACTTGATAGCCATTCCTCGACATTCACCTGCTTGTTGGGGTTGTAGTCCATGAGTACCTTCGTTGTGTTTTCCTCCATTCTACGACTAAGGAAGACCACTAAGGCACTAATCCACTAAGGCGAATCCACGAATCCAGGACAGGCATTGAATGGAGAGGCTGGCCAGCTCTAAGCTGACCGAAGCCGCATTGCTGCGGCACACACAACTATCCTGACAGAGGGGGGGCCTGGTCTGCTCATGCCCGACCTTGTCGGACTGGCTGGAAGCAAACTGATTGGGTCGTGTCCGGGCGGGATCAGTCTGTCTGGACTGGCGTTCACGGGCGCTAGCGGGGCCGGTGCAATTGACCGGTGCTTGAGCAAATATCAAGACGTTCGTCATAAAAAATGAATAATGGAAAAGAATATTATTTTGAGAACAATAAAAGAAAACTATAAAAGAGCGATAATCAGTAAATGCTCCTTCGAGATGTTCAGGGCAGCTCAGTTCGCCCGTGTTCAGGCCGGGGATCTCGAAACTCGGTTGCTTCAGACAATCCACCAGTAATCCGTGGGATAAAAACTAATGACACCATGCAAGTCCGCAAGAATTCGGTCGAGCCGCAGCGTGCACGCGTTGTTCGCTGTGATATTCCTCTTTCTGTCAGTTTCCGCATCAGCCTCGGACCATGTCTGGGTCCGCAGCCATCACGTCGCATCCGCACCTGCCATTGCCGAATTTGGCCTGCAGAGCAGCCTGAGTGACTACGGCAGCATGCAGTGGGGCGGAATGAAAGCCGCACAAGCCGCGGAGTTTGAAGCCGCCGACGTGCGCATCAGCATCGAGGCCAATGAAGGCGTCAGTAGCAGCCAGTTCCAGCGCGGCGGCGACATTGTCAGGTTCACCAATATTGACTTCACGCCCAACTCGGACTTCACTGGCAGTGCGGTGCAGTGGTTCACCGGTGATACCTGTAACTGCGATACGGGACCGTTTGACTTCAACCCTTTCCGCTCGCCGGTTCAGTGGTACTGGCCGAACCAAGAAACCCAAGATGCTGGCGGCGTATCGCTGGATGATGGACTTAGCTATGCTGTCCTGGAGCCAGGTGCCGTGATCGGGCCGGGCTCAAGCTTCCTGGTGGAAACGACTGCTTTTGCCACGCTCCGATGGCGCCAGGGCGATGGTGTGCAAGGCTATCTTGGTTTCCAGTTTGTCAATCCCGACACCGGCCAGACGAACTACGGCTACGCCAACATCAGCACAACCGGCTCCTCGGGCCATCCGATGACCATCCATGGCTGGGCATTCAACCGGGCCGGTGATCCGATCACGGTAGCGCCGCTCGGCGATGAGGTTTTCGCTGATCGATTTCAATCTTATTAGAGCCTCACCAGCCAATAGTCAGTAACCAGTCGAGCCGCCGGCTGCGATTGCAGCCGGCAGCCAGCTGCACAATCAATGGTCGCCATTGCTCCACCTTGAGATAGCGTCTGCTCACTTGCTTGCTCCATCTTGAGAACCGATGGCATCAGGATAGTGCTCAGCAGCGAGTTGAGAAGGGTGTGGGTTCGTAGGCGCTTACGGTTGGCTGAACGCTGACCGGCGGCGCCAGCCCCAGGCCAGGCCGATAGCAAACAAGCCCGGCAGCCAGGCAACCCAGGGGCCCGCTTTGGCAAACAGCGTGGGATCGAGATTCGGGAGTTGGACCTCGGCGCATCCGCCGGCGGCACTGTGATCAGTCGTGAGTTCTCTCAGGCGACCGACGGCATCAATCCAGCCGGCCGTTTCGCCGTTGACGCTGCGCACGACTGGAAGCCGGTATTCCACGGCCAGCATGCGGGTTGTCGCCAGATCCACCCGGTCAACCACGGCACCACCGAACACGGTGAAATTCGACAGCTGTGCGATCAGATTGCCACCCGCAGCGCTGCCGGCTCGAATATGGCGGTGGGAGTGGGACTCATAGCAGATCGACGGAATCACCCGGACATCAGGGTTGAGATGCATCACGGTGCCAGGCGTGCCTTCCTCAAGGCGCAGCAGACCTCGCCAGAGGTCGGTTTCATACAGCGGAACGAGGGCCGATTTGTGGTGCTTCTTGGGCACCGGCTCATCGGGCCGAAAAAGCCATGCCGCGCCGCTTCGGCGTTCGTCGCTCTGGTTGCAGTGCATCAGCAACGGAGTTTGCAGCCTGGCTGCCAGGTAGGGCGCACGTCGACAGACGAAGTCGATGCGCTCTGGCTGAATCGGCAATTCCGGCCAGACTGCGAGAAGACAGGATGGATCATCAGCCAGCGCGTTGCGCGTCAGCTCCGCAGCACTTGTCCGTCCGCCAGTACGCAGGGCTGTCAAGCTGCCGGCCATCGTGTTGGGCGTCAGTGACAGCTGCAAGGCCATGACGGACACCGGTTCGTGGCGCGCAGCGGCAGCGTCGACCTGCCTGACGCGCTGTTCGCCGAACAGCGCGGCTGCAGACAGGAGGACCAGGCCAACGGCAAGCGATTTGCCAAACCCGGTCCAGTCATCGGCGACAAAAAGCTGGGCCAGCGTGGCCGACGGCAACAGCATCAGCCAGAAAGCCAGCGTTTCGCCACCGAACTCGGCCAGCTGAATCATTGGCGTGTGATCGACGATGAGAATGGCGGGAGTAAGCGGAAACGGCGTCCACAGGACGCCACCGAGCGTGGCCAGGATGGCCGCGCGAGCGAGCGGTTCCAGTGCAGCAGGAAGCGACCTGCGGAGCCACTTCGAATCAATCCAGCCAAACACCGCGAAGGGCAGCGCATAGGTCAGCGATAAGCCCAGGGTCCAGAGGTGGCCCGTCCAGACCGGGTCGCTGATCGCCAGAAGGGGTGGGCCAACCCCCGCCCAGCGGCCGGGGACAAAGTAGGCCAGGCCCATCAGCAGGCCCAGCGCAAAGGCGGCTTTCGGGCGCAGCACGGTGCTGGCCGCCAACCAGGGTGCAAACGCAATCCAGGCCATCAGGGGCTGCGGCACGCTGGCCACACCATCGGCAGCGGCATTGATCAGCAGGCCAGACAGGGCCACCGCAACCAGACCCATGGTCAGCTTCAACATGGGCCGCTGCCCCGTCGCCTGCTGACCAGGCGGGCGCGCCTGTAGCCGGCCGTTAGCACTCTCACTGACCCGGCTGGAATCTGGACTCACGTTCAGGGCTTCTGGAAGGGCTCAAGTCCAGGCCTCGCCAGCGGCCGGGGCGAGAAGCGTCCTTGAGTAACCCTGCTTGTCGGGTTAACGGTTTCGCGCCGGCATCACCCGCGCCGATTTGTCGCCGGTGCCAGCAGTCGATCGAATATCAGCGACCGGCGCCTGGAAGTTCGACCTGAAAATGTACTCGGGCAGGGACTGCCAGTCGAAACCAAGATCAAAGGGCCCGGCGTAAGCATAGGTGTCCCCTTGTTCGCCCGAGTTGAAAGCCTCGAGCATAAATTGCACGCGCTGTCCGGCCGCATCGAAGCCTTGCGGCAGATCCGGATCGACGAAATCGACGCCCGGGACGTAATAGGCGAGTTCGATTTCGAAATCCAGGGTCACATCGCGTTCTTCCATGTACTTGGCGACGTAGAAAACATCCGGCTCGTCGATCTTGAAGGCCAGACTGAAGAACTCCAGCCCGTCATCCTCTTGCAGGTAGCGGGTTTCAACGAAGTCATCGTTGGCATCGTAGATGTCAATGACAATGGCAATGACATCCCGTTCCTGATCGACCACGAAGAAGATCACGCTTTCGGCAGCACCCGCGGGATAGTCGGAATAGTCCACGCCTGGCTCTCGCAGCTCGACGTACGGTACGGCCTGAATCGTGCAAAAGTTCGTGCCCGTGCAGTAGGTCTGAACCAACGTATCGTTTTCGAAGATCTCGAATCCGTCATCAGGTTCGGGCTGGTAGTCGCGGACGATCTCGATCGCCCCGGCCAGCCTGGGCACATCGCCAGGCAGGCCATCGTTGAACCTGACCCAGAACACCGTTCGATCCCATCCCGGAACCACGTATTCGTTGGTTTGAGCGACGCGGTCGGCCAGGAAGCCGCGAACGGTCGTCTCGTAACGCTCGCCGTCATCCTGATCCACGATCGGCAAGGTGACAAAGCCCCTGACCCGATCCCACTCACCTTCGATCTCGGCCGACATCCGGAGCCCGGGCAACGCAGCGCCACCCGTCGGCACCCGCCCGGCGCCCGGGTAGACCGCGTTAGACCGCACACCGAGCGGACGCTCCAGCTTTGCATGCAGCATATCCAGTGGTGCCGAGCCCACCAGGTCGGAATTGCGAACATTGCAGCAGCTCACCACGATGAGAGTGGCAAAGGCATGGCCCACCAGGAAGATGGCAAGGAAGAAGATTCCCCCCAGTACAGTTGATCTGATCATCGGTTTTCAGTCTCCAGAAGTCAGCTGGTTCTATCCATAGAACAAGGGTTCTTGCGTGGTGGCAACCGCTATCTTCTGCTCGTTCCAAGTCATGGCCGAGCCTGCAACCGCCGCCGCAGCCAGTTGAAGTATCCCTCATGGTTCACTGGCAGGCCCTTCCTCCCCTTGACCGACCGAATCGAAATATAGGCACTTGTCCCGGAATATGCAATAACTTTAGAGATTTTTGAACAACGCCGCCCGAAGTGCGCATCTGCCCCAGAAGAGGCTCGTTGGCCGGTTCATTGAACCAGTTCGATGTGGCTGGCTTCAGTCATGCCGAGCAGAGCATCGGCGTCCAGGCCGGCCACCGGTCTCAGCGGACGATCGAGCAATGATCGGTCCGGATTGTCCTTGCCGCACAGAAAGGCTTGTCGAACACAACGTGTGACGACATGGTAGTAACCGGGATTGTCCTCTGAAACCAGATGGCTGCGTGGATAAGTCATGCAGGCATTCTTGCAAGTCGCCAGCAACTGGTCCACCGGCGGTTAGCCCATCAAGCTTAGGAGATCTCCTTGTTCAATTCCGACCCCGGAATCGCCATCAAAAAATTTGAATTGCCGGCAATCCCAAAAGGGTGTAAGTTTCCGCTGCAGCTCGGATGAGCGTTTGCATCTTGTTGGAGATCGGAACCCGAGTTTGCGGGGGGCTGATCAACCCAGGGTTCCTTTGATGCGATGGCGCCTGTCAGAAGCCAGTGCCTGAAGTCCTTTTATTGGAAAAGCATTCGGGTCTGTACGTATCTTAGGGAGGGGAAACCCCATGATTCACCGAGCTTTACAGAGCATCGGCCTGGCAATGCTTGTTGCCGGCCTTACGATGGTTGCTGCGCCACCGGTTTTCGGACAGGCCAGCGCAGACCCGGCCAAGTTTTTGCCAGCCTCCGAGAGTTCCGGGCCCGTCGACACCGGTGAAGGCTACGCCCGGGTGTCACCACCCTCGATCGAGGCGCTGCGCGGCAATCCGGATATCGTGATCGTCGATGATGTGAATTTCCCGGTTGCCAACACCATAAACGGCAGCTCGATCAACTGGGTCACTGGTGATACCTGCAACTGCGACACCGACGCGGATTTCGACTTCAATCCCTGGAACAACAACGGCAACCTGTCGTTCTGGTGGTGGGGTGGCAGCAACAGCCGGGCCGGGCTCAGCCTGAACGGCACAAGCTATGCCGTGCTGGGCGCGGGCGATACCATTGGCCCTGCTTCAACCTTCATTAGCGTGGGGTTTAGTACCGCTACCGTCAACTGGCGCCAGGCTGACAATGTCGATGGCTATCTCGGCTTTCGCTTCGACAATGCCGGTACCGTCAACTACGGTTATGTCCGCCTGACCACCACCGGCACCACGGGCTTTCCGGCCACCATCGTCAGCTATGCCTACAACCAGGCGGGCGGTCCGATCACCATTCCCTTCACCACGCCCGTAATCGAAGTCTCGCCGGCATCGTTTGAGTTCACCCTGGAGCAGGGCGACAGCGATACCGGCGCGCTTCAGATTGCCAACCTGGGCAGCGTCACCCTGGACTGGGATATCGAGTTCGAGCCCAGCCTGCGTGGGCCTCGTTCGCACGACCCTGCCCTGGATGAGGTGCTGTCGGTTCCCGATTTCACCGTGGTATCGCCGGCCAGTGGCGGCACACCGGAAGTGTTTACCGTTCCGGCCGGTATTCTGAGCAGCGGCGGCGTGGTTGGATTCAGTTTCGAGGGTACGGTTTCGGGCATCACCGGCAACGGCGACTGGGCCTCAGACATGTGTCTGCAGATTGAAGGCCCCGATGGCAGCAGTTTCAGCGTTGGCGGCATTGGTGCCACGATCCCGAACTGCAACGTCAACACCTGGGATTTTCAGGGTAGTGGCTCGAATGAAGACGGCACCTATGCCAGTGTTCACGACGATGTCTGGCCCTTTCCGCCGGGGGCTGCTGACCAAGGCGACTGGACCTTGACCTTTATTCACAGCTGGGACAGCGCCTCAGCGAACCCCATGGACTGGTCGAATGTGACCGTGACGCTGCACAAGCTACCGCCGCCCGAGCCCTGCGACTTCCCGGCGGCGGTCAGCTGGCTTAGCGTGGACCCGGCCAGTGGTTCCACGGCAGGCGGAAGCGCTGATCCGGTCGAAGTCACGGTCGACAGCAGTGGCCTGGCGCCCGGCGACTACAGCGCCAACCTGTGCATCAACAGCAATGACACGCTTGGCAACGAACGCATCGTGGTGCCGGTCGACTTGACCGTCGAATTGACGATCTTTCCCGAAATCGAGGTCAGCCCGACCAGCTTGTCCGGCACGGCTCAGGAAGGGGCCAGCACGGACCTGACCCTGAACATTGGCAACCTGGGCACGGCCGAGCTGATCTGGTCCATTGATGAAGCGCCGGCCGCCGTCCATCCACGGGCGCATTTCCCGGCGATTCCGTGGTCGGCTGCTGGTGACAACAGGCAAGCCTCTGCGCACTTCGAGTTGCTGGATGAGGAATGGCTGGCCAAACGCGAAGTGGAAGCCGGCGTCCCGGAATGGGCGGCCTGGCCGCTGCGCGGCGCAGCCGATCCCGTGCCGGCCTTTTCCACAACCTCTTTTTCGCGCTTCGACTACGTCAGCCTGGACGCGCTGGAACCGGGCGCCCTGACCTCCATCGTCGATCCCGTGCCTCGCCTGATTTTCGCCCAGACCTTTATCGATGATGACTTCAGCCAGCATTTCTTCATCGCCACCGGCGGTGAAACCCTGCCGCAGGGTGCTTACGGCTTTGTCGACACTGAAACCGGTGTCGCCAACCAGCTGGGCGTCCTGAGCGGCGTTCCGGATACCGGGACCTGGACCTCTGCGGCATGGGAACCCACCAGTGGAGCGGTTTATGCGGTCGTCAGGTCACCGGGTGACGGCAACCAGCTGTTCGAAATTGATGTCGCTGCCGGCACGGGCTCCCTGGTCGGGCAGATCACCGGTCTGGGTTCCGACGCCATTGTCATAGCCATCGCCATCGATGGCAGTGGGTTGATGTACGGGCTGGATGTCAACGCTGATGTTCTGTTCGCCCTCGACAAGACCGATGCGACGGCTGCTGTCATTGGCCCGCTTGGCGTGGACGCCAACTTCGCCCAGGACATGGATTTCGATCGCAGCACCAATACGCTCTACTGGGCGTCTTACCTTGGCAGCGGAAACAGCAACATGCGCATCATCGACACCAGCACGGGCGCCACCACCCTTATCGGACCGATCCAGGACGGTGCCGAGCTGTTGTCCTTCAGCATTGCCCTGCCCATGCCACCAAGCTGTGTGACTCCGGCGGAGGTGCCATGGCTGACGGTGGATGCCGATAGTGGCTCGATTCAACCGGGAGCTCCTGCCGATGAAGTGGTAGTGACGCTCGATGCCAGTGCGTTGACCGAAGGCACTTACAACGCACTGCTTTGTATCGCCAGCAATGACCCGGTGATTCCCTTGATCGAGGTGCCGGTCGAGTTCGTGGTGGACCCGGCTGACCGGATCGTGACGGCTTCCGTTGGAACCGGCCAGGGCGATATCACGCCGTCGGTTCAGGTGGTCCCGTCGGGTGACGACGCCACGTTTACCGTGACGCCGGCCTTTGGCTGGTCGGTGGATTCAGTGGTCGGTGATACCTGCACGCCGGTCAACACCGGTGGTGATCAGTGGCTGGCTGAAAACATCATCGAAGACTGCGCCGTCCAGGCCAACTTCGTGATCAACACCTACACGGTGACCGCCAGCGTGGCTTCCGGCGAGGGCACAATCACCCCGCCCAGCCAGTCGGTTGACCATGGGTCGGATGCCACCTTTACCGTCACGCCGGCAACCGGCTGGTCGCTGGA
>RECK01000200.1 GCA_007694055.1 Wenzhouxiangella sp. | reverse complement strand
TCGTCCTGATCGGCCGGCATGCGCACCACGATCTCACGGGCCGAACCAAAGGTCTGTACGGTGAAATCGTCGAAACCGGCATCGGTCAGCGCCTGGCGAACTTCACCCAGCTCGGGTGCAGCCGGATAGGCCACCTCGATGAGCGTACCGCCGGTGAAATCCAGGCCGAAGTTGATTCCGCGGCTGAACAGGGAAGCAACGCCGATGGCCAGGATGATGGCCGAAACCACCAGGGCCAGCTTGCGCTGCCCCATGAAGTTGATATTGATATTGGGCTTGATGATTTGCATTTGCTTGCCTCTAGATCGCCAGCGCCTTGAGACGCTTCTTGCGGCCATAAATCAGGTGGACCACGCCGCGTGTACCGACGATGGCGGTAAACATGGAGGTCACGATGCCCAGGCTCAGGGTGACGGCAAAGCCCTTGATCGGCCCGGTGCCGAACAGGAACAGCACGATCGCGGCAATCAGCGTGGTGACGTTGGCGTCGGCAATGGTCGAGAAAGCCTTCTCGTAGCCGGCCCGAATGGCCGCCTGGGGCGAATTGCCGTTATTGAGCTCCTCGCGTATTCGTTCATAGATCAGCACGTTGGCATCGACGGCCATACCCACCGTCAGCACGATCCCGGCAATACCCGGCAGGGTCAGGGTCGCACCCAGCAGTGACAGCAAGGCCACGATCAGCACCAGGTTGACGGTCAGCGCAATGTTGGCGACCAGGCCGAAAACCTTGTAGTAGATGGCCATGACGACCAGCACCAGCGCGAAACCGATCATGACCGAGCGGAAGCCCTGGTCGATGTTGTCCTGCCCCAGGCTGGGACCGACGGTACGCTCTTCGATGATCTGCATGGGTGCAGCCAGGGCACCGGCACGCAGCAACATTGAGAGCTGGCTGGCCTCGGTAGCCGAACCCAGGCCGGTGGTCTGGAAACGACCACCGAAGGGTTCGCGGGTCACGGCGGCCGAAATGACTTCTTCGACCCGGCGCGTGCTGTGCACTTCAACCCCGTTCTCCTCGCGCACTTCCGGACGGTGCTCGATGAACACCACCGCCATGCGGTTGCCCACGTTCTGGCTGGTATGTTCAAGCATGCGGCGCGCACCCGGGCCGTCGAGACTGACCACGACGTTCGGGGCGCCGGTCTGGGAATCGAAGCCGGCCTGAGCGTTGATCAGGTTATCACCCGCAGCAATGACCGTCCGCGACAGCAGGATAGGCGTACCGTCTCGCATGAAATAGAGCAGGGATTGCGGCGGTATGCGACCGGTGCGGTGGGCTTCGAAGGGATCATTCTGCTCGTCCACGCCGCGGTACTCGACCGTGGCCGTCGAGCCCAGTACCTGCTTGGCGCGGGCCGTATCCTGTACACCAGGCAGCTGGACAACGATACGGTCAGAACCCTGCTGCTGGATGACCGGCTCCGATACGCCGAGTTCGTTGACCCGGTTGCGCAAGGTGGTGATGTTCTGACGCAGCGCGGTCTGCTGCAGCTCGCGCAGCACGTTCTCGTCAATGCTGGCCCGGATATTGAAGGTTTCCGAGCCATCGCGGGATTCGAGGATCAGTTCGTCGATCTCGCGCCCGATCACCCGCAGCGCACGTTCGCGATCTTCCGGGCTGCGCAGCTCGGCGACGATCTGGTTGCGGTCCATGCGCACCGAGCGGTAGCGAATCTGCTCGTCACGCAACAAACTACGCATGCTGTTGACGAAGCGCTCCAGCTGCTGGGTGCGGGCGGTGTCCATGTCGACCTGCATCAGGAAGTGAACCCCGCCCTGCAGATCCAGCCCCAGCACCATCGGCTCGGCTCGAAGTACGCGCAGCCAGGCCGGCGTGGCCGGGGCCAGGTTCAGGGCCACAACATAATCTTCGTTATCTTCGTTCAGCGCATCGCGCAGCGCGTCGGCGGCGCGGGCCTGACGGTCGACGTTATCAAGCCGAACCAGCAATCGCTGCGGCTCGAATTCGATCGGTCCGTGTTCGATGCCGGCGCTGGTCAGTACGTTTTCGACCCGGGCGGGCATATCCCGCTCCAGTTCGAAACCACGCAGCGAGGAGACCTGGACCGCCGGATCATCGCCAAACAGGTTGGGCATGGCATAAATCAGGCCAATGCCCAGTGCGATCACCAGCAGTGCGTATTTCCAGGGTGGGAATCGGTTCATGAGTCAGTCTGTCTCGAAAATTGTAAGAAAGGCACGCCGGCGTTCAGGTGGCTGAATCAATCGTGCCCTTGGGTACGACCTGGGCAATCGAGTGCTTCTGCACGCGAATCGTCAGCTTGTCGGCCAGCTCGACCTTGACGAAGCTTTCGCCAACGTCGGTGATCCGCCCGAGCATGCCACCGGCGGTGATGACTTCATCGCCCGCCGACAAGCTGGACACCAGTTCACGGTGCTCCTTGTTGCGCTTCATCTGCGGCCGGATCAGCAGAAACCAGAAGATGATGATCAGCAGACCGAACATGATCAGCGACGGCATCGCGCTGGGCTGTTGGGCGGCGTCCTGCGCCATTGCGCTGGCAATCAGAAAGTCCATGGTCAGAAAACCTCAGAATTGGCGGTGAATAGGGATATTGGGATCAATCGACCCCGATGCAAACCCAGAATTATCGCATAGCAGGCGATCGCGGACTACCGCTTCTGAATCTGTTCAGACAATCCCGGCCCGGAAACGGTCAGTCCGGAATACCTTCAGCCCAGCCCTGACGCAATTCCGCCGCCACTGCGGCGAAGCGATCCTGCGCAATGGCCTCGCGCAGCTGGCGCATCACGGTCTGGTAGTAGTGCAGGTTGTGAATGGTGGCCAGGCGGTGACCGAGAATCTCGTTGCAGCGATGCAGATGGCGCAGGTAGGCGCGGGAGTAGTTGCGGCAAGTGTAACAGTCGCAATTCTCGTCGATGGGACGGGTATCGCGCTCGTAGCGGGCGTTGCGGATCTTGAGCACGCCCTGGCTGGTAAAAAGGTGACCGTTGCGAGCATTGCGGGTCGGCATCACGCAGTCGAACATGTCCACCCCGCGTCGGACCGACTCGACCAGGTCTTCCGGCCGACCCACGCCCATCAGGTAACGGGGCCGGTCGGCAGGCAGCAGCGGCTCGGTGGCCTCCAGCACGGCGATCCGCTCGTCCTCTGGCTCGCCCACCGAAAGCCCGCCGATGGCGTAGCCGTCGAAACCGATATCGATCAAGCCCGCCGCCGACTCGGCGCGCAGGTCGGCATACATGCCGCCCTGCACGATGCCGAACAGGGCCGACGGTGAATCTCCGTGGGCCTGTTTCGAGCGAACGGCCCAGCGCAGCGACTGACGCATCGAGTCGGCCGCCTGCTGGTGCGTGGCCGGATACGGCGTGCATTCATCGAAGATCATGACGATATCCGATC
The DNA here is from genome assembly GCA_007694055.1 of Wenzhouxiangella sp. Classification (GTDB taxonomy): domain Bacteria; phylum Pseudomonadota; class Gammaproteobacteria; order Xanthomonadales; family Wenzhouxiangellaceae; genus Wenzhouxiangella. The sequence goes on along the minus strand of RECK01000200.1, from coordinate 6,869 downwards.
CCAGCGCCCGCTGCACCGCCATTGACTCCTCGGGCCCGAGAAAAACCCGGGAACCGTCGACCGGGGAGGCAAAGGTCACGCCACGCTCCTCCATCTTGCGCAGACCGGCCAGGCTGAAGACCTGGAACCCGCCCGAGTCGGTCAGGATCGGACCCGACCAGTTCATGAAATCGTGCAGATCGCCGTGGGCCGCTATCACCTCGGTACCAGGACGCAGCATCAGATGAAAGGTATTGCCAAGAACAATCTCGGCACCCAGCTCGCGCAGCTCCTCCGGCGTCATCGCCTTGACCGTGCCATAGGTACCCACGGGCATGAATGCCGGGGTCTCCACCGTGCCACGGGCAAAAGTCAGACGGCCGCGACGGGCCGCACCATCGGAGTGGATGAGGTCGAATTTCATGGCGGGAAGGATATAGGAGAAACGGTTTACGGTTTACGGTTTCCGGTCGGGCTTCGATCAGGCCTTTCCGGAAACCGGAAACCGGAAACCGGAAACCGGAACCCGTTTATTCAATCAACATCGCATCCCCGTAGCTGAAAAACCGGTAGCGCTGCTCGACCGCGTGACGGTAGGCCGCGAGCACCGTTTCCGTGCCGGCGAAGGCGCTGACCAGCATCAACAGTGTGGAACCCGAGAGGTGGAAGTTGGTAATCATGGCATCGACCACGCGAAACGGGTAGCCGGGGTAGATGAACAGGCGGCTGTCGCCGGTAAAGGGCCTGAGTTCGCCATCGGCGGCAGCCGTTTCCAGGGCGCGCACGGACGTCGTGCCCACGGCTATCACGCGACCGCCGCGCTTGCGGGCCCGTGCGACGGCATCGACCAGGTCCTGGTCCACGGCCAGCCATTCGGCATGCATGCGGTGATCTTCAAGGTTTTCGACCCGAACCGGCTGGAAGGTGCCGGCTCCAACGTGCAGTGTGCACCAGGCTTTCTCGACTCCGCGCGCCTCGAGACGATGCAGGATGTCCTTGTCGAAATGCAGCCCCGCGGTGGGCGCGGCCACGGCACCCGGTACCTGGCCGTAGACGGTCTGGTAGCGATCGCGGTCCTCAGCCTCGTCGGCGCGCTCGATGTATGGCGGCAAGGGCATGTGCCCGACGGCTTCCAGCAACCCCGCCCAGTTGTCATCCCCGTCCAGCATCAGGCGCCAGAACTCCCCCTCTCGATCTCCGACCTCGATGCGAACGTCGTTCTCCGCGATCAGCTCGGAGCCTTGCTGCGGCTTGCGATTGGCCCGAAGCTGGGCCACGGCATGGCGGGCGTCAACGAGGCGCTCGATCAAAATCTCGACCCGACCGCCGGTGGCCTTGCTGGCCCATAACCGGGCAGGAATGACTCGGGTGTTGTTGAACACCAGCAAGTCCCCGCCCCGCAGCAGCTCAGGCAGATCGGCAAATTGCCGGTCCACCCAGGCCGGACCTGAGCGCTGCAAATGAAGCAGACGACTGGCCGAGCGATCAGGCAGCGGCCGCTGCGCAATCAACTCCTCCGGCAGTTCAAACTGGAAATCAGAAACTTTCATCGATATGGTGCAAGTGAGCGTGGCCCAAGTTTAAGCGCTCTCGCCTTTTCCCTCCTCCCTTTTCCCTTTCTCGTGGAATTGCCAAACCCCCACCCCATCGGGCAGACTGGCCTGATGAATTCACCAGACCCCTTCCTTATCGACCTCCACAGCCATCTGCTGCCTGAGCAGTTGCCGCGCATGGGCGCAGGTTTTCCCTCGCTGGAAGGTAGCGGTGACAAGCGAGACATCATGATTGACGGCAAGTTCTTTCGGTCCGTCAGCCGCACCGCCTTCGACATCGACCATCGCATCGATGCCTATGCAGCCAAGGGTGTTCAGGTGCAGGTAGTGTGCACCGTGCCGGTGATGTTCAGCTACCACCTGCCGAATGAACCGGCAGCGCGCTTTGCCCGCTTTCTCAACGACCATATTGCCGACCAGCAACGCGCCCGGTCCGACCGCGTGGTCGCCCTGGGCACCCTGCCCCTGCAGGACACGGCGCTCGCAATCGCCGAAGCTGAACACTGCGCGCGCACGCTGGATCTGCCCGGCGTGCAGATCGGCTCCAACGTCAATGACCGCAACCTTGATGATCCCGAGCTGTTCGAGGTCTTGTCCGCCTGCCAGGACCTCGGCCTGGCCGTGCTCGTCCATCCCTGGAACATGATGGGCAAGGAGATCATGCCGGACTACTGGCTGCCGTGGCTGGTCGGCATGCCGGCCGAGCTGTCGCGCGCGATTTGCTGCATGATTTTTGGCGGGGTATTCGAACGGCTTCCAGGCTTGCGTGTGTGCTTTGCCCACGGCGGCGGTGCTTTTCCCTTCACCATCGGTCGCATTGAACATGGCTTCAACATGCGCCCCGACCTGGTCGCACACCGCAACGCGGTCAATCCCCGCGACTATATCGGCCGATTCTGGGTTGATTCGGTCACCCACGACCCGCAGGCCCTGGCCTACCTGATCGAAGTCATGGGTGCCGACCGGGTTGCCCTGGGCACCGATTACCCGTTCCCGCTTGGCGAGCAGGAACCTGGCGCGGCCATCCGGGCCCTGAATCCGCCTGCTGATCTGGCCCAGCGTCTGTTCTGGCAAAATACGCTCGAGTTTTTGGACCTGCCACCGACGCGCTTCGGATTATCAACGTGATTGCCCAACTTCAGCTCGATGGAAAAACCTGTCGCGTCGATTTATGCGCCGCCATCTGCCTGGCCATTCCGCTCCGGACCGACGGCGAGCATCCGCGTTTTTTCGTTGACGAACCCGCCCGCTTCAGCGCGCTCCAGAGCGGCGGTTTTTGTGGCCGGGTGGCCACTGGCGGCAGTTGCAACGTGGAACGCGTTGACTTCGTGCCTCATTGCCACGGCACCCACACCGAGGGCGTCGGGCATATCCTCGACGACGCCCGTCCGGTCCAGTCCGGTCTCGATCGCGGGCTGCTGCCGGCCGCTGTGGTCAGCGTCACAGCGGTCGAGCAGAGCACCGAGACCGCAGCAGGCATCGGACCGGTAATCACGGCCGAAAGCCTGGCCCTGCCCGCCGGAATTCGCGCCCTGGTCATTCGCACGCTGCCCAACGACGAGAGCAAGTGCAGCCGGGATTACGCGCAGCAGCCACCCTATCCGCTATTGTCGACAGAGGCCATGGCAAAGATTGTCGACGCCGGCATCGAGCACTTGCTGATCGACACGCCTTCGGTGGATGCCGCCGACGACGGCGGCCTGCTTCGGCAGCACCGGCGCTTCTGGGGTTTCCGGGGCGAAAAGCCCGACCCAGCACGCGCCAACTGCACCATCACCGAGATGATTTATGTTCCCGACCACTGTTGCGACGGACTCTACCTGCTGGCCCTGGGCGTGTCTGCCATCGAGGGCGACGCCAGTCCCAGCGCACCGCTGCTGTTTCCGATCACATGAATACTTCTGATCACCCTGGCGCCATCACACCGGGCCAGTTTCGTGACCGGTTCCGACTGCCGCACGGCCCGCAAGGCCACGACTCGCTGTACTTTTGCGGCAACTCGCTGGGCCTGCAGCCGATTGCCGCCGCCGATGCCGTCGCAGCCGAACTCGAACGCTGGGCCAGTCTGGGCGTTGGCGGGCATTTCGATGGCCCGCTGGCCTGGATGACCTACCACCGACTCGTGACCGATAACCTGGCCTTGCTGGCCGGCGCACAGCGCTCGGAAGTAGTGGCGATGAACTCGTTGACCGTCAACCTGCACCTGATGATGGTCAGCTTTTTTCAGCCTGTCGGCAAGCGTCGGCGCATCCTGATCGAGCGCGGCGCCTTTCCCTCTGATCGTCATGCGGTGGCATCCCAGCTCGCCCTGCACGGGCTGGACCTGGCCCATGACCTGGTCGAACTGGCTCCGCGCCGCGACGGACTGCTCCATGAAGAAGACCTGGAAGATTACCTCGAGCGCTACGGCGACAGCGTTGCGCTGGTGCTGTGGCCCGGCGTGCAATACGCTACCGGGCAGGTTTTCGACCTGGCCCGCATTGCCCGCGCCTGCCGTCGCGCCAATGTCACCCTGGGCCTGGACCTGGCCCATGCGATCGGCAATATTCCGCTGGAACTGCACGACTGGGAAGTGGATTTCGCGGTCTGGTGCAGCTACAAGTATCTCAATGCCGGGCCCGGTGCCGTGGCCGGCTGCTTCGTTCACGAACGCCACGCCGAATTCAAGGGCTTGCGCCTGGCAGGCTGGTGGGGTCACGACGAGAAGTCGCGGTTTCGCATGGGGCCGGAATTCAAACCTAGCAAAGGCGCAGAAGGCTGGCAGCTCTCCAATCCGCCGATCCTGGCCATGGCACCGCTGTGGGCCTCACTGGACCTGTTCGCCGAGGCCGACCTCCATGCCCTGCGCCGGGCGTCACTGGGCCTGACCGGCCACCTGGCCAGCGAACTGAATGGGCGCCTGCATGAGGTAATTCGCATCATCACCCCGCTGGAGCCCCATCGACGCGGCTGCCAGCTTTCACTTCAGGTGCGCGCCGGACGCCAGGCCGGACGCCAGCTGTTCGAGCGCCTGGAAGCGCACGGCGTGGTTGCCGACTGGCGCGAACCCGACATCATTCGGGTTGCACCCGTGCCCCTGTACAACACGGTCGAAGAAGTCGACAACTTTGTTGACCTGGTGGAGAAGTTGCTGTGAGCCGGCCCTTGAAGTGGACATCCGGCCGCCTGGCCATTGTCGGCGCGGGGCTGGCCGGCTCGCTGCTGGCCGTGCTGCTGGCCCGGCGCGGTTACCATGTCGACCTGTTCGAGCGTTATCCCGACCCGCGCCGGAACACGATTCCGGCCGGACGATCGATCAACCTGGCCCTGGCCGAGCGCGGTCGGGCCGCCCTGCACCACGCTGACCTGCTTGAACGCGTGGAACGCTTTGCCTTGCCCATGGCCGGTCGCATGCTGCACGATGAGGCGGGCAAAACCCGTCTGCAGCGATACGGTCAGCGCGCTGATGAAGTGATCTGGTCGGTTCACCGCGGCCATCTCAACCAGACACTGCTTGATGCGGCCGAAGCGCAAGGTGTGGTCATCCACTTTGATCGGCGCCTGAGCACTGCCGACTTCGACAGCAGGCGCCTTGAATTCGAGGACAGCGAAGCCGGCAGGCACCGACATGACTTCGAGCTGGTCATCGGCTGCGACGGCGCGGGTTCCGCCTTGCGCCAGGCCATGCAGTCCGAAACCGAGCTGGGAGTTCGCGAGCAGGCACTGGGGCATGGCTACCTGGAGCTCGGCATTCCGGCTGACCGTGACGGCAACTTCCGCATGGACCCGGAAGCCCTGCATATCTGGCCGCGCGGCGGCTTCATGATGATTGCCCTGCCCAACCCCGACGCCAGCTTCACCTGCACCCTGTTCCTGGAAAACGACGGAAGCCCGGGCTTCCGCCAGCTCCAGGATCCGGCCGACATGCGCGCTTTTCTTGAGCGCGAGTTTCCCGATGCCCTGGCCCTGATGCCCGACCTGGATCGCGAACTGGCCGAGCATCCGGTCGGCTTTCTGGGGACACTTTACGTGGATCAGTGGGTGCTGGACGACAAGGCCGTGCTGATGGGAGACGCTGCCCATGCCATCGTGCCGTTCCACGGTCAGGGCATGAATGCCGCCTTTGAAGACACGGTCGCGCTTGACCGCTTGCTGGCCGAACATGATGACAGGGCTCTCGCCCTGCAAGCCTTCCAGGCCGAACGCAAACCCAATGCCGATGCCATCGCCGCCATGGCCCTGGACAATTACCTGGAAATGCGCGACCGGGTCCGCGATCCGCGCTTCCATCTGCAAAAAGCACTGGAGTGGGAGCTGGAAAAGGCCCTGCCCGGCCGGTTCATCCCGCGCTATGCCATGGTCATGTTTCACCCCGAAATACCCTACGCCGAGGCGCACCAGCGCGGCGAGCACCAGGCCCGGCTGCTGGAGCAGCTCACTGCCAACCATGAGTCCCTGGAAACGATCGATCTGGAGGCTGCCAGCGCCAAGGCTCGAGACTGGCTGGCATCGGCATGATTGACAGCTCGCAAGGCTGGCGGCTGGGCGCCGGCCTGATCCTCGCATGCGTTGTGCTGGCCCTGATCGTGGTGCTCGGGCGCCTGGGTATCGAGCCGGTTCTGGAGCAGCTTGGCCATCTGGAGTCGATGGTCAAGGCCCGTTTCTGGCTTGCCCTGGCCACGTTCGTCGCAGCGTTTGTATTGCTGGCGATGATGGCGCTGCCGGTCGGCACCCTGTTCTGCCTGACCGGTGGCTACCTGTTCGGCATCTGGATCGGTGCCGGTGCCGCCCTGCTGGGCGCTTCAATCGCGGCGGTGCTTACCCTGGCGGTGGTACGACGCTTCGGTGGCCGCCTGCTGCGCCGACGCCTGGCACGCAGCCGCATCGAGCCCTGGGTCAAACGCATCGAGAGCGACGCCGACTGGTACGTAGCGCTGTCACGCATCATTCCGGTCGCTCCGTTCTTCGTCGTCAACGCCGCCGCAGGCATGTCCAACATGCCGGCCTGGCGCTTCGCCCTGGCCTCCACCCTGGGCCTGGTCCCGATCACCCTGGTTTACGCAGCAGTCGGCAACGGCCTGGGCTCACTGCTGGAAGCCCGCGATGTGATGGGCCCGGAGCTGCTGCTGGAGCCCCACATCGGCCTGCCGCTGGCCGCACTGGTGGTGTTGATTGTGTCAAGCTGGATCTTGAAGAAGTGGATTGCCGACGATTAGATTTTCCTGATTAACGTCGTGTCTCAGCCAGATGGATCAAGCATCAGAAAAGCAAAAAAGGGGTCTATCCGAATCTCGCAACAGACAGGGGACCACCGGGAGCGGAGGTGGACTCCACTGCTTGTAGCGCATAGTCGCGACT
>RECK01000078.1 GCA_007694055.1 Wenzhouxiangella sp. | reverse complement strand
ATGGCGACTTTCGCGCAGCGAATAAAGCCTTGCGAGCGTAGCCGTGGCCCGTGTTGCGCCCCTTGTAAAGGGCTTGCCATTCACTGCGGGTCGCGCCTTGCACTGTCGACTCAGTCACACTCTGAATGTCACAGGATTAATGACGGGGTACACTAGAGCCCGACCGGCTGAGCCATAGCTGTGTTCAATGCTGCGCTGAAGCTTCTCAAGCAGCCCGATGGGTGACCACCGGTTCCAACATCTCCAGGCTCTCTGCTCGATCCGAGAAGTGGACCAGTTCGATCGAGCCATCGTGATGCTCGAGCAAGGCGGTGCAACTCTCCACCCAGTCACCGCAGTTAAGGTACAGCTTGTCGTCGATGGAGCTGATGGTGGGGCGGTGGATATGGCCGCAGACCAGACCGTCCACATTGCGCACCTTGGCTTCGCGGGCCACCGCGCGTTCGAAATTCTCGATGTAGTTGACCGCGTTCTTGACTCGATTTTTCAAGAACGCTGCCAGCGACCAGTAGTCGCGCCCGATCTTGCGGCGGACCCAGTTGACCCAGCCGTTGACCCAGAGCAAGCCATCATAAAGTTTGCTGCCAACCAATCCGATCAGGCGCGAATGCATGACCGCGCTGTCGAACTGATCGCCATGCATGATCAGCAAGCGTCGACCATCGGCAGTCACGTGAATCAGCTCGTCACGGATTTCAACCTGGCCCAGGGTCATGCCATCGTAGTCGCGCATGACCTCATCATGATTGCCGGGTACGAAGACAACGCGCGTGCCGTGCTTGGCCTTGCCGAGGATGGACCGAACGACGTTGTTGTGACTTTGCGGCCAGTAGCGTCGTCGCTTCAGCGACCAGAAGTCAACGATATCGCCAACCAGGAACAGATTCTGGCAGCGCATCTGGCGGAGAAAGCCGAGCAAGTGATCAGCGCTGCAGCCGGAGTAGCCCAGGTGGACATCAGAAATCCAGATCGAACGCACGTGCCGCTTGAAGGCGAAGCCTGGCTCGGTGGTCATGAACTGTTCCGGTCTAGAGCTTGGCCGAGATCATGCGCAGCCAGCATGTCAGCTGCGTTCCACTCCTTTTAAGAATCGGTGACAGAACTTTCCAGGCGCATGGCCGCAAGATACAGAACCGTCGAGATCAACGGCAGCACCACCCAATCCGGGTGCGGATGGCGCATGATCAGGAACAGACCCCATATCGAGATCAGCGTGCCAAGGTACTGCGGGTGGGGCACGATAGAGAACGGAAAGCCTTCGACCCACGGTACCCGATGGCCCAGGCGATTGCCGTAAAACACCCCGACCTTGCCCAGGCGCCAGAACACGCTCAGGTTCAAGGCCTGGCCAAACACAAACAAGAAGATGCCAGCCAGGATGACCGGCCAGCTTGCCGTGGGAAGCGGTGGAAAGCTTTCGCCGAAATGCATGAACCAGCCAATGAAGACACCGATCTGAATGAACTTGAACACCACAAACAGCGTGCGCAGAGCATCAACCGGATCATGCTGGCCGAGCACCAGGCCGCGGGCACAGAACTTGCGAAAATGCTCTGGATGTCTCCACACAAAAATGTAGGCAAGTCTCTCGATCAACAAAAGAGCGGTGGCGAGGCTGGCGGCAATCCACATGGTTGAACAATGACGACGCAGAAAGAATCAGTCTATTGCCGCAATCTCACAGTTTGATGGCAACAGGAATAACGCGATACTGACACTGATTGGTAATTGGCAGGAAACATGACCGTTCTATAAAGCCAACTGGGTTATTTCACCCGCAAGCCAATTGCCAATCTCCAGGAGTCATCGTTCATGGGTTTCATGCAGGAATTGAACAAGCAGCGCTGGGACGACCATCGCTTTTATCACCATAGCCGCATCAACCAGTCGCTGCATTTGTTCAGCGCCTGCTGTTTTCTGATGACCTACGCACTGGTTTTCGTATCACCCATAGCAGCCGCTGTAACCGGCTGGATCCTGGCCATGGTGTCGCGTCAGATCGGCCACTTCTTTTTCGAGCCGAAGGGTTTCGATGAGGCCAACCAGGTCAGCCATGAACACAAGGAAGCGATCAAGGTCGGCTACAACCTCAATCGCAAGATCGTGCTGCTGAGCCTGTGGGCGGTCTCGCCGCTGTTTCTGCTCTGGCAGCCGGCGGCATTCGGCCTGTTCCAGCCGCACCAGAGTAACCACCAGTTTCTGCACAACCTCTCGCTGCTGTGGATCTACCTGGGCCTGGGGGCGATCGTGTTCCGTACCATTCAGCTATTCATCCAGGACAGCGTGCTGACCGGCCTGGCCTGGTTTACCAAGATCGCTACCGACCCGTTCCACGACATCAAGCTTTACCACAAGGCGCCGGTTCAGGTGCTGCGCGGAAACCTCTACGACCCCATCGTCACCGGTGAAGGCGAAGAGGCCGAGGCACGCTGAAAGCGAGCCTTCAGCAATTCGCCCAGAACCTGACGTCCTACGCTGCGCGCGGTGGCACCCTCCGGGTGCCACCACCAGCCATCTGCTGCCATGCGCTGGCCGGCGCGTACGATGCGTTCGACTACCTTATCGAATTCGACATCGCTGTAGTTGAGGCTGAAGATCAGGCGCCCGGTGCCGACCCAGGGCAGCATCAAGCCCTCGGCATTGAGGTAGAACTGAAACATCCAGTTGTAGCGTGACGGCCTGCCATAGCCCAGGGAAAACACCGACGACAGGTGACTGGCTTGAACTGGCAGGTCGGCATCCTTGAACGCCTGGTTCAGTTTCTCGGCGCGGTTCTCCCAGGTCGCGTCCAGCCGCTCATAGAGATCCAGGATCTCCGGTTGATCGAGGCGCTCGAGAAAAGCCTGCATGGCCGCCAGTACCCAGGGGTGGGCATTGAAGGTGCCGCGGGCGAAGCAGATATCCAGCGGCCGTTCGGGACGGTAGCGTCTCATCAGATTTTCGGGCCCGCATACCACGCCAACCGGCAGGCCACCGCCCAGGGTCTTGCCGTAGGTGACCAGGTCGGCGCGTACCCCGAACCACTCCTGGGCGCCGCCGCGGGCCAGGCGAAAACCCAGAAATACCTCGTCGAAGATCAGCACGATGCCGCGCGCGCTGCACACTTCGCGCAGCCGATGTAGCCAATTCGTATAGGCCGTGCGATCAAAACCGGCCCGGCGTGTGCCGGTCACCAGCGCGCCGTCGCCGGGTGCATTGCGGTTTGGATGCAGCGCCTGCAGCGGATTGACCAGAACACAGGCGATATTGCGTCGGGTCGAGAGCACCTTCAGCGTCGCCTCGCTCATCTCGGCCAGGGTGTAGACCTGGCCGACCCGGCCGGGATTGCCGATGCCTGGCTGCACCTCGTCCCACCAGCCATGGTAGGCGCCGCTGAAGCGGACCACGTGTGAGCGGCCGGTGTGATAGCGCGCCATGCGCACCGCCTGCATCACTGCCTCGGTGCCCGACATGTGAAACGAGACCTGCTCATGACCGGAAACCCGGCGCAGGCGTTCCACGGCCTCGCCGATGACCGGGTGATAAGGACCCAGGACCGGTCCCAGCTCACCGACCGTCTGAGCCGCCTGATCCAGGCATTCCTTGTAGAAGTCGTAACCGAACACGTTGACGCCGTAGGCTCCGCCCAGGTCCAGCCAGCTGTTGCCGTCGATATCGGTGATGGTCACGCCGGCGCTGCGTTCGACCATCACCCCGGACTTCAGGCGCTCGCGCACCAGTCGGCTGAACTGGAACGGGACCCGGTAGCGGGCGATGAAGGCCATGTCTGGCACCTGGTCACCGAGCCCGGCCAGGGCGTGGATCGAATTGGGACGGGTGGCGCGAAAGTGGGCATCAAGCGCGGCAAAGCCGGCCTGGCGCGCGTCGCGAATCTTGGCCGGTGCCCCGTCGGCTTCGAAAAACCGATCCACCCCGAACTCGTAGTGTGGAACCCAGCGCGCCACCCGCCGGGCCATGCGGACGTGGCCACCCAGGGAGGGGTGCTTGGCCCGCGACAGGCGCAAGCGAACAATCAACCGCCAGGCCAGCCACAGGGCTGACGGAACAAGAACAATCCAGAGTAGTGAGGTCGTCATGGCCAACCCGTATAACAGCGGCCAATGACAGCCCAATGTAGAACTAGCCGAATGAAGGAAATCACCGCCACCGAAACCGCTCCGCCGCGCCGACTGGAACTGCCCGGAACCCTGAACTTCTGGCTGACCAACCGCTTGCCGCGCAACCTGCTGACCCGCCTGATGGGCTGGTTCAGCCGCATCGAATCTCCAAGGCTTGCGCGGTTGTCCATTGCCGTCTGGCAACGTTTCGTTGATGACCTGCGCCTGGACGAGGCCGAAAAGCAGCGTTTTGACAGCCTGCACGACTGTTTCGTGCGTCGACTCAAGCCCGGGGCTCGCCCGATCGATCAGGATGCTTCCATCCTGGTCAGCCCCGTTGATGCCGAAATCGGTGCCATGGGGAGCATCGATTCAGGCCAGCTGCTTCAGGCCAAGGGTTTGCGCTACGCCCTGCCCGACCTGCTGGCCGACCCTCTGCTGGCTGAAGACTACCAGGACGGCGTCTATGTCACTCTGCGCCTGAAATCAAGCATGTACCATCGCTTCCACGCACCGGCTGCCTGCCGCCTGCATGAGCTGCGCTATATCGCCGGCGAGGTTTTCAACGTCAACCCGCCGACGCTGGCCCGATTGCCGGGTGTGTTCGTGCGCAACGAACGGGCTGTCCTGCCGCTGGAGATCGAAGGTCTCGGACAGACCGTGGTGCTGGTTCCGGTTGCCGCCATCCTGGTCGCCAGCATTCGCCTGAACTGCCTCGATCTGACACTGAACCAGCGCTATCCAGGCCCCAACCGGATACCGTGTCGGGCCAGTTTCGAGCGCGGCGAGGAAATGGGCTGGTTCGAACACGGCTCGACGATCATTGTTCTGGCCCGATCCGGCCTCGGCCTGCATCCTGATCTGCAGCCCGGTCGCCTCATCCGCATGGGCCAGGCCTTGCTGTTGCCTGCCCAATAGATTGAATCACTCGAAAGGGTACCTGGTTCAATGCTTGACGAAAACCAGCGCTGGCCGGCCCGCAGCTCGACTCAGTCGTCCGTCGCGGCCATGATCTCGGCCAGCACGCGAGCCAGTTCGGCATTGAAGGCTTGGGGCTCGGCCATGTGGAGAAAATGGTCGGTGCCCGGCATGATCACGGCTTCGAAGCTGGGCAGTCGTTTGCGATTGCCCTCGATGTTGGTTGGCCACAGGTCGGCGTTGATGGCAATGACCGGCACTTCCAGTTGTCCGAGGGTGTCCAGAGCCTTGTCGATGCCCGAGAATCCGAGCAGGTTTTCCATGGCGCTGATGGCGACCTCCGGCGGGGCGGCGGTCATGTCGGCGATGACCCAGTCACGCAAGGCCGCATCGGTTGCCTCGACAAACATGCTGGCAACAAACGGAGCGGCGGCGGCGACGAAATCCGCTCGCAGGGGCCCAACCCAGACTTCGATCTCTTCCGGACTCGGGCTTTGGGTGAAGTCCTGAAAGGTGTCCACGCCAACCAGGCCGAGCACGCGATCGGGCATCAGCGCGGCGGCCGCGAGGCTAACCGCGCCGCCCATGGAGTGGCCGATCAGAATCACCTGCTCGGCATCCACGTCCTCGACCACGGCACGAACGTCCTCGCCGAAGGCGGTCATGCTGTAGTCCTCGCGTTGCAGACCGGAATGGCCGTGCCCGGCCAGATCAATGGTGATGATGCGATGGTTTTCGGAAAAGTGCGGCACTTGCGCTCGCCAGTAGCGGCCATCGCAGCTCCAGCCGTGAATAAAGACCAGGGTTGGTTCACCACTGCCGGAAACCTCGTAGGCAATCGGAACCCCGTCAGCCGAGCTGACGGTGCGTGGCCAGACGGTATCGGCCTGGGCCGGGGCAATCAGAAAAAGCCAGGCGATCATCCCGGACAAAAGCAGCGGTAAGCGGTGCATGGTGTATTCCTCGCGGTGGTGCAATCGGGTTGGTCAAGCACTCAGTGTCAGGCTAACTTAGCACGGGGTTCCCTTTTTGAGCCAGGCCCGAAACTCTGGTGACAAGGGGGTGGATCAGCCCCAAGCGGGACTGCCCCCCGCCAAAAGCAGATCAACTGCCAATCAAGGCAAAATTGGCTGTTCTCTATAAGTGGCGGCATGAAAGCACCCCTGACACCGCCCCATTCAATTTGCCGTTCCGGGTCCGGTACCATTGGCCCTGCATGCAATCGATCGCCATGCAGCCGGGTGCCGACCGAAGCCACGCGCGAATATGGCAGATTCGAATCACGAATATCGTTCTAGTGCATGAAGCCTCCAGTGCGAGGGGCTTGCATGACCCATCAACATAAAGGAATTACCGTGCAAGACAATCAGCCTGTTAGCGTCGGCAACTGGATGTTGACGATCTTGATCATGGCCATACCCCTGGTCAACCTCATCATGTTGCTGGTCTGGGCCTTCTCCAGCGGCACACCTGAAAGCAAGTCCAACTGGGCAAAAGCCACGCTGATCTGGATGCTCATCCTCATTGTCGTCAGTGTGCTGTTCGGCATCGTTGGTGGCTTGGGCATGGCCATGCTCTAGATTCTGACAAGCCTGCGGCCGTCGGGCTGGAAGCGGACCATGCACCGTTTCGGCGTTGCATCTTGGCTATTTGCGCGTATGCTAATATTCCAGGGCGAATCAACTGACGCGGATCGCGGGCCTCATGAACCTGAAATTTCATCCCGAGCACCCGGCCCTGGCTGGTGAGCTTCATAGTCGCCCGCATACGGTGCTGAATGCGCCGTGCGCCGTGGCGCACCTGGCCATCATTCCTGGCGGCGATACCGGTCTGCGAGAACTGATGGTCGAACTCGACGCGGCTGGCGACACAGTGGTTGATGAACGCCACCATGCGGTCAATTACGGTGCGCTGGAACTGCGCTGGGAGCGGCATACCGAATTCGAGTCGCTGGCCATCAGTCGTGCCTGCAGTGGACAGCGCGGTCAGCGCTCGCCGGTCGACGATTTGCCTCAAGGCTGGCTGGAGCGCATCGGGGGTCATGTTGTCTCGGCGGCACTGGTTTTCGTCGAGAACGGTGGCGGAGGTTGCGGTGACCATGAATTGCCCGAGTTTCTGGGCAGCAGGCACGTTGTTGGCAGCCGTGTACTCGGCGATGCAGCCATCGTACACACCGCTTTCGCTGACAGCGGCGACGGTTACGTGCGTTACCACGTGCAGGATCTGGGCATGGGGCCCGACCAGACCGGTCGTCTGGTCCAACGCCTGGTCGAGATCGAAACCTATCGAATGATGGCCCTGCTCGGTCTTCCGGTGGCCAAGACATTGGCGCCCGGGCTTGGGCGGCTCGAGCAGCGCCTGGCTGAACTGGTCATGCGACTGGATGCGGTCACCGACCTGGCCGAGGAGCAGGCGCTGCTCGATGAACTGTTCGACCTGGCCCAGACCTGCGAACAACAGGTGGCCGACAGTGCCTATCGATTTGCCGCCACGCAAGCGTACGGCCGAATCGTCGGCGATCGCCTGGGTGACCTGCGTGAACAGCGGCTCGATCACCTGCAGGCCATGGGTGAGTTTCTTGAGCGCCGATTCGAACCGGCGCTGCGTACCTGCGAGGCCACGGCGCGGCGGCTTGAAAGCCTCAGCCAGCGCATCTCGCGCACGGCTGATCTGGTCAGGACACGAGTCGATGTTGGCCTGCAGAAGCAGAATCGCAGCCTGCTGGCCACCATGGCCCGGCGATCTCAAATGCAGCTAAGACTGCAACAGACGGTCGAAGGCCTCTCGGTGATGGCGATCAGCTACTACTCGCTGGGCATCCTGTCTTATCTCCTGGCCGGATTCATCGAAACAGACCGCCTTCGAATGGTGATCTCGCTAACTGCCCCGGCTTTCCTCATCGCCATCTGGTTCCTGCTGAGGCGCTGGCGCCAGCACCTTGCCGAGGACGAGGAATAGCGATCGAAAGGAAAAGGATCGAAGGGCAGGCCACTTGCTTCTTCGCCGCGCCATTGCAACGGAACCAGGGAACGCCATGCTGCCGGCAACAACCCTGGGCATTTGACCATCGGGTGGAAAAGCAGTTATATTAGAACCCTCTTATTGATACCCTCGATACAAGGCTTTATTCCATGCTCAGGTTCGATGTCCCCTCTGTTCCGGCCAACGTGATTCGATTCGAGGCCTTCATCACTTTCGTAGTCTGTTGGCTGGCTTTGTTCGTTACGCCCTGGCTACTGGCCCTGCTGGCTGTACAAGGCCTGGTGCGCGGCTTCATCGGCCACCATCGCTGCCCTTCCCACCTGGTCTGGAA
Source organism: Wenzhouxiangella sp. (assembly GCA_007694055.1). Lineage (GTDB taxonomy): Bacteria > Pseudomonadota > Gammaproteobacteria > Xanthomonadales > Wenzhouxiangellaceae > Wenzhouxiangella. Next base: position 1,992 of record RECK01000078.1, on the reverse strand, counting down.
AAAAGCCCTGAGCAGTCGCGGCTGGCAAGGACCAATGGAAAACGCCGGGGCGAAGATGTTTGCCAACAAGATTCTTCTCCTGGCCAGCGGCGCAGGCCTTGCGCTGTTTATTGCCAACAGCGGGCTATGGATAGTACCGACCATCGCCCTGATCATTTTCTCCTTCATGGAGTGGGCCTTCAAATTCTGTGCGGCCTGCTGGGTCTATGCGCTCTGGTACCAACGTTTTCCGCCAGGCGACACAGGCCAGCCCGAGGCATGACCTGCGGGTAGTTCTCGGCAGCCGGAAAGCCCGCGGAAACAAAGCACAAAGTCGGGTGCAAGCGCGCCATTGTTCTTCACACGGAAAGTCTCCTGCCTGGATCTTGGTGCCCAAAGGTCGTCGGGAAAAAAGGTTTTGCGCGATCTGGTTAAAAAGCCTTTTCAAACCGATCATGGTTGGGATAACCTACGGCGATCCCGCCCCTTGGAAAGTCCATCATGAACTGTCGAATCCTGGTCCTTGTCACCCTGCTCCTTTCCAGTTCTTCTTTCGCCTTCCAGCCTGGGGACTGGGTCCTGGCACGCTGGCAGGGTGCCGCATACTGGTTTCCCGGCGTCGTGGAACGCGTTGAAGGCAATCGAGTGATCGTGGCTTACGACGACGGCACCCGTGAGACCCGTCCGGCGAACCAGGTCAAGACTTATGACTGGGACGTCGGCACCCGTGTCGAATGCCGCTGGGCCGGTGGTTGGACCTGGTACTCGGGCCGTATCAGTGCCGTGATGGCGGACGGCGTGAACATACGAGTCGACTACGACGACGGCGATCGGGAACAAACAACAACCGGCATGTGTCGATCACGCTAACCAAGACTGCCCGCCCGCTGCGCAAGCGGCGGCCATGTGGGAAATTCCAGAGTAGCGAAAGCTTTTCCACCGCAGAACGGTTCGGCCGACTCACTTGTGGGCTCGGTCAGAAGCCGGTCAGCCCCAATTGCCTGCGTCCCTGGCAAACTTCTGGATGAAGGGGGGTGACCAGCAAGATCGCCAGGATGACTCCGGGAGAAGCATCTATCTGAAACACATGTCTTCTGATTGAGGACTTCGCTGCAGTGTCTGCCGATGAGGTCATCAGCGGTGGCACAATTTCCTGTTCCATTCCGAACGTCTGATTGGGCCCCTTGAAAGCCAATTGGAGAGTTCTCATGCGTTTCGGACTACTGGCCACCCTGTTTTGCGTTGTTTTGACCAGCCCGGTACTGGCTTCCACCACCATCACCTACCAGGGTCAGCTCGAGCAATCGAGCCAGCCGTTTACCGGTACGGCCAATCTGGAATTCCGGCTTTTCGATTCGGTCAGTGGCGGCAGCCAGGTGGGCCCGACCCAGACCCGCGACAACTGGCCAGTGGCAGACGGGCTGTTCCAGGTTGAGCTGGACTTTGGTGCCAGCGCGTTCAATGAGCAGGTCCGCTACCTGGAAGTGCGCGTCGACGGCACGCCATTGAATCCGCGCCAGGCGCTGCGGCCCAGCCCGGTTGCGCTGTATGCGCTTGCAGGCAATGAGGGGCCAGCCGGGCCCGATGGCCCGCAGGGGCCGGAAGGTGAACCCGGACCGCCAGGACCCGAAGGACCACAGGGTGAAACCGGATCCGAGGGACCACAGGGTGAGCCTGGTCCCGAAGGCCCTCAGGGGCCGCAAGGAGAGGCCGGGCCGACAGGACCGGAAGGCCCGGCGGGACCAGAGGGCCCTCAGGGTGAAGTCGGACCTCAGGGTGAAGCCGGAGCTGAAGGGCCCGCTGGTCCGCAGGGTGATCCCGGACTGGAAGGACCACAGGGTGACCCAGGTCCCGAAGGTCCCCAGGGGCCGCAAGGAACGACCGGGCCGGCAGGACCGGAAGGCCCGGCGGGACCAGAGGGCCCTCAGGGTGAAGTCGGACCTCAGGGCGAAGTCGGACCTCAGGGCGAAGTCGGACCTCAGGGTGAAGCCGGACCTCAGGGTGATCCGGGTC
>RECK01000073.1 GCA_007694055.1 Wenzhouxiangella sp. | reverse complement strand
TCCAGCGTTACCGGGCCGGATGGCGTGTGACTGATCGACCGGGATTGACGAGCGCCTTCAAGGCCGGTTTCCAGAAAATAGCGCTGCCTTTCCAGCAACGCCGCCTGGAGGGCTCGTTGAGAGTACGCAGCCAGCTCTTGGTCGAGCAGCTGACCATTCGGATCGTCGACGTAGTTGGGCAGTGACGAGGGCAGAGGCGCGGCCAGTGCACTCGTGCCGACCAGCATGATGCCGGCGATGGACAGAAGGCCTCCCAAACTGCGGAAGCCCATGGGTTTTATTCTTAGTTGAACCATTCTTGACAGTCCTCATTCGGTTGTTGAAAACGCGAAATGTTCCGGCTTTAAAGGGCTTCCAGAACACCCGGAGGCAAGCTTACGCCTGTCGTGTCAGGCCGACAATCACTGAATCGTCAAACTTTCGTTATTTCTCGATCAAGCGCTGTCATGAACTACTATCTCACTCGATTTGCACGGGCTGAGTCGCTGCATCGATCCGAAGCCACAGGCGCCAGAATGAAGCCGTTATAGTGGGATCGGTTTCTCTTCCCAGGACTATCGTGCGCACCACAAACCGCTCCACTTCGACCCCCTTTATCTTCGGCCTGGTGCTGACCGCACTCGGGCTCGCCCCGGCCGCCGTGCTGGCCGGGGAGCTCACTGCCCGCGACCTGCGCGGGGCGCAGTCCCAGCCGGGGCTGTTCACGGTCCATGTGCTCGATGACGAACGGATCGTGTTCGAGATTCCATCCGATCTGCTTGGGCGCGACATGGTGGTGATGAGTCGGTATGCGAAGGCCCAGGAGGGCCTGGCCGCGCGCGGCGGCGGCGACCGCATGACCGACAACATGGTGGTCTACTGGGAACGGCGCGGCAGTCGCATCGTGCTGCGCACCCACACCCATGCCAATACCGCTGCGGCGGGTTCACCCCTGGCCCTGGCCGTGGCCAATTCCAACTTCGCTCCGGTGCTCGCCAGTTTTCCGATTGCGCTGGAGCGCCAGGGCAAGGCCCTGATCGATGTCACCGGGTTGTACCTGGGCGATCATCCGGCGTTTTCGTTTCCACGCCAGCGACGCGCCGAGCTCGGCATCCAGGCATTCGATCCGGACAGAAGCTGGCTGGAATGGGCGCGTGCCTTTCCCGAGAACATCGAGATTCGCGCCGTGCGCAGCTACGATGCCGAAGATCCGCCTTCAAACCCGCGCGGCGGCACGGTCTCGTTCGAGATCAACCACTCCATGATCCTGCTGCCGGAAGAACCGATGATGCCGCGCCTGGCCGATGAGCGGGTCACCTACATCACCGTCAGCCAGACCGACTACTCGCGTGACTTCCAGGGCGTGCGGCCCTACCAGTACCTGCGCCGCTACCGGCTGGAGCCCAAGGACATGGACGCTTTCCGTCGCGGCGAACTGGTCGAGCCGAAAAAACCCATCGTCTGGTACATCGACCCGGCCACGCCCGAGCGCTGGATCCCCTATTTCAAGGCCGGCATCATGGAGTGGGAATCGGCCATGGAAAAGGCCGGTTTCAAGAATGCGCTGGAAGTGCGGGTGGCGCCCACCGAGGAGGAAGATCCCGAGTTCAGCCTGCTCGATGCGCGCTACAACGTCATCCGCTACGTCGCCACACCGGTGCGCTCGGCCAATGCCGGCGGCGATGTGATCGACCCGCGTTCCGGCGAGGTCATACGCGGCCACATGAACATGTACCACGGCCTGGATGAACGCCTGCGCTGGTGGCTGGTGTCGCAGGTGGCCACCGCCAACCCGCGTTTTCGCACCAACCAGCTTTCCGAGGAAGACCTGGGCGAGGCACTGCGCTACGTGGTCTCGCACGAGATGGCCCACGCCATGGGCCTGCCCCACAACCAGCGTGCCAACTTCGTCTACCCGGTCGATAGCCTGCGCGACCCGGACTTTGTCGCCGAGTGGGGCCATGCGGCCTCCTCGGTGGGCCGCACCCGCTACAACTACGTGGCCCAGCCCGGCGATGGCGTGCCGCCGGAGCGCCGCGTCGGCCGCTGGGACGAGTTCGCGATCATGTGGGGCTACCGGCCCATTGCCGATGCCACCACCCCGGAAGACGAGCTCGAAACCCTCAACCAGTGGATCGTGGAACGGGCCGAGCACCCCTGGTTCCGCTCGGCCCTGCCGCAGTTCGGCATGGATGTCGAGTGGGATCCCTACCGCATGACCGAGGGTATCTCCGACGACCCGGTCAAAGCCGCCGAGTACGGCATGCGCAACCTGCGCGAGGCGACCCGCAGCCTGGCCGACTGGGTGCTGAGCCCGGGAGATGACTTCTACGAGCTCGAAACCCACTACCTGCAGAACCTGACCCAGTGGAACCGCTACGCCGAACATGCCGCGGCCGCCGTGGGCGGTTCATGGACTCACCACAAGCGCGTCGGCGAAGCTGGCCCGGTCTACACCCCGATCGAAGCCGACTACCAGCGCCGCGCCATGGCCTTTATCGACGAGCACGTGCTGGCAACACCCGAATGGGCGCTGGACATGGACATGCTGCGCAAGCTCGAACATGCCGGCGCGGTCGAGCGCATCCGCGCCTACCAGGAACTGGCCGTACAGCGCCTGCTCAACCATGCCCGCCTGGCGCGCATGATCGAGCACGAGGCTTTCCTGGGTGCTGACACCTACCGTCCGGCCGACATGCTCGACGACACCCGCGCCATGGTCTGGCGCGAGCTTGCCGAAGGCCAGGCCATCGATACCTGGCGACGCAACATGCAGCGCGCCTGGCTACAGCAGGCCCATTACCTGATCCACCAGGCCGAATCCGAGCACTGGCAGCCGCCGGCTTCGGGCAACCTGCGCGTGGGTCGCAACGACGATCCGCCGCTGAACGCCGACCTGCACATCGCCCAGTCCGATATTCGCCCCCTGATCCGCGATCAACTCAGGCTGCTGGCCAGCGAAATCGACCAGGCCCTGGACAACGGTGTGGCTGACCGCATGACCCGCATTCACCTGGAGGACGCCCGCCAGCGGGTTGCTGCTGCCCTGCGCCATTGACGCGGCGGCCTGCGGCGCTGCCGCTGGCTCAGTACAGCAGGCTGGTCCAGCGTCCGGCGTTCTTCAGCGCTTCCTTGCGTGCAGCCCAGGCCTCTGCGCTGCCGGCGGCTTCGGCCAGGGCCTTGTCGAACTGCTCGCCGACCCAGTTCAGTCCGGCCAGGTAGACGTGGACCTCGGACTCGCCGAGCAATTGCCAGACCTCTTCCTGGTGCGCGTGGATGGCTGCGCCCAGGTCTTCCTGGTCGCCCCAGGCCGGGCGCGGGCTGACCACGGCAACCGGTGAGAAGGCAGCCGCGCGTTCGGACAGCTCGGCCACATCGCCGCTGTAGACGGTTTCCAGGCCGGTCCGCGCACCGTGGAACAGCATCACCTTGCCGCGCCAGTCGCGCTCGTCAAAGAGCTCGCGCAACATGGCGCGAAACGGAGCAATGCCGGTACCCAGGCCCACGATCAGCAGCGGCGTCCACGGGTCATTCGGAATCAGGAAAGGCAGCCCGACCGGACCGGCCAGCGACAGCGTGCTGCCTGCTTTCAGATCGCACAGGTAGTTCGAAGCGATACCCGGAAAGCGCTCGCCGCTGTAGGGGTCGAGAAAAGTGCAGCGGCGCACGCACAGGGTGAAGCGACCGGGGCCCAGCTCGGCCGGGATGCGTGCGACCGTGTACAGGCGCACGTGGGCCTGCTGGCCGAACTCATGCGGGCCTGCCACCGATACGGCCACGGACTGGCCGGCGCGGAAGTCGCGTTCCTCGTCGCCGGCCTCCAGCAGCAGTTCGCGCACTTCCTCGCGCGCCTCTGGCGGGGTCAGGGCGGTATTGGCAAGCAGCTTCGCCGTCCACGACCGGCCAAGATCAAGATCCTCGATTCTCATGACATCAACTCTCCTCGTTGTTCGCTGTGTCGGCCGCGCGTTCGCGCCGGCGCGGACAGTCCGAGCGGCAGGCGCAGGCCGTGCCGCAGTAGCCCGGCCGCTCCAGGGCATCGCGGTGACTGGCTTGGTTCATGCACTTGAGCCAGGCCCGCTGGACCGCGAACCAGGCCACGCACAGCAGTCCCAGCACCAGCGGCCCGATCAGTATCTGGCTCATGCAGAACCCCCGATACCGGCAAAGCCGGTGAAGGCCAGCGACAGGATGCCGGCCAGGACCAGCGTGACGGCCACGCCCCGGACCGGGTCCGGCACATCGACCAGGCGCAGGCGTTCGCGAATGCCGGCCATCAGCACCAGGGCCAGGGTAAAGCCCATGCCGGCGCCGAAGGCGAATACCAGGCCTTCGACCAGGCCGTAATCGCGCCGGGTCTGGAACAGGGCCACGGCCAGGATGGCGCAGTTGGTGGTGATCAGCGGCAGGAAGATGCCAAGCGCCTTGAACAGGGCCGGGCTGGTCTTGCGCACGAACATCTCGACCAGCTGCACGGCCGAGGCAATCACCACGATGTAGCTGATCAGGGCCAGGTATTCGGCCCCGATCAGACCGAGTACGCGGTTGATGGCATAGGCGCAGATCGAGGCTACCAGCATCACGAAGGTGACCGCCAGACCCATGCGGCCGGCGCTTTGCAGTTGCCCGGAAACTCCCAGGAAGGGACAGATGCCGAGGAAGTAGGCGAGCACGAAGTTGTTGACCAGGGTGGCATTGAGAAACAGTGCCCACAGTTCGGTCTCGTTCATGCGCTGACCTCCCGCCGGCGCATGCGCCGATCAAGCAGGGTGAAACCGATGACCAGTGCGGCCAGGGTGAAAAAACCGCCGCCGGGCAACTGCATGACCTGCCAGGGCTCGAAGTTGTCCGGCATGACGCGGCTGCCGAACAGCGTGCCGAAGCCCAGCAGTTCGCGCAGGCTGCCCAGGGTCACCAGCCCGATCGCAAAGCCGGCGCCCATGCCCAGGGCATCGAGGGCCGCGACCGACACCGGCTGGCGCGAAGCCATGATCTCGATCCGGCTCAGGATCATGCAGTTGACCACGATCAGTGACAGGAAAGCGCCCAGGGCGCGGTGCAGTTCGAGGGCGAAAGCCTCGATCAGCAAGTCGGTCAGGGTGACGAAAGTGGCAATGATCAGGACGAAACAGGCCAGGCGCACCTGCGGCGGGATGATGCGGCGCAGGCTGGAAATGACGATGGCCGAAGCCAGCAGCACCGAGGCCGTGGCCAGGCTCATGGTCAGGGCATTGATGGCGGTGTTGCTGACCGCCAGTACCGGGCACATGCCCAGGGCCTGGACCAGGATCGGGTTCTCGCGCCACAGACCGGCCCGGAGTCGCTCGGGCCCGCTTTCGCGCTCGCTGGCCAGCATGGTGTCAGCCACGTCTGCCTCCGGCCAGCTGATCGAATTCCTCGCGCAGAATCGGCAACCACTCGGCCAGGCCGCGGTTGATGATCCGGGTGACTGCGAACACCGACACCGTGGCACCGGTAATGGCATCGACTTCACCGGCCTCGAGCCGGGCGTTGTCACGCACGCGCAATTCCTGTAGCTGGCCCTGCCCGTCGAAAGGCAACTGGATCCGGGTGAAACTCTCGACCCACCCGGCATCGTCGGTGATCACCGTACCGATGCCCGGGGTTTCGCGCGCGGCGACCACGCGCATGCCGGTCAGCCGGTCCAGCTCCGGATGCAGACCGAACACCAGCTCGATGGTATCGGCGTAACCCATGCCGCTGGCGACGATGGCTGCCCCCACGGCCCGGCCGCGCGCATCGAAGCCGATGAACAGCTCGGGGCGGTCGTCGTCGCCGCTCAGGCGCGGGATGCCGTCGGCGTCACGGGTGTAGATCCGGTAGTGTTCCGCACCCGGCATCACGCTCAGCGCCGCCTCGCCGAGTTGGCCGCCGCGCTGGGCCATGACCATGGGCCGGGTCCATTCATGCACCGTGGCAATGGCCAGCCCGGCGACCAGCGCGATGGCGACCAGCACGGCCTGGATGCGCAGGACCGAGCCGAGGCCTGTCAGCTTGGTTTCGTCGGTCATCGCTCAACTCCTTCAGGCAGCGGACGCGGGCGGGTCCAGCGATCGATATGCGGCGTCAAGGCACTGCCCAGCAGCAGCGCATAGACCACACCCTCGGCATGGCCGCTGAACTGGCGCATCAGTACCACCAGCGCACCAATGGCCAGGCCGTAGATCCAGGCGCCGCGCCGGGTCATCGGCGACAGGCCCGGATCGGTGGCGAAGAACCAGGCGCCCAGCATCAGCCCGCCCGAGGCCAGTGCCGTCAGCATGCCCGGATGGCGTTCGGCATCCAGCCCATGCAGGATGGCGCTGAGCACGGCCACCGTGCCAAGCAGGGCAGTCGGGATGCGCCAGTCGATTACGCGTTTGAACGCCAGGTAAAGCCCGCCCAGCAGCAGCAGGACGGCGCTGGTTTCGCCGACCGAGCCGGCGACCAGGCCCAGCCATAGATCGGCCAGCGCGGCCGAGCCCTCGCCGGCCTTGAGTGCGGTCAGCGGGGTCGCCCCGCTCATGGCCTCGTAGGGTGCAGCCGGGGACAACAACGGCAGCGCCAGGCTGGTCGCCGGCAGTTCGCTCACCCGGCCGCTGGCCAGGGGTGCGACCCAGGCCTGGGCCATGGCGGTTGGAAAAGCCGCCTGAAGGAACACCCGCCCGACCAGTGCCGGATGGAAGACCGGTCCGCCTAGACCGCCGAACAGGTGTTTGCCGACGCCGATGGCAATGAAGGCACCGACCGCCACCATCCACAGGGGCAGTGCCGGCGGCAGGCTCAGGCCCAGCAGCAGACCGGTGAGCATGGCCGAACCATCGTCCAGGCGCGACCGCGGCGCGCACGCGCGCTCGGCCAGCAGGCAGGCGAGCACGGCCACGACGATGGTGGCCAGCGCGGCCAGGCCGAACAGTACGACGGCCAACAGCGTGACCGGCAGCAGCGCAATCACGGTGTGCAGCATCCACTGCGGCACCGCGCTGCCGCCGTGCAGATGCGGTGCGGCGACCAGGCGCAGGGGGCGGGCCGACGGCATCAGGCCGCACCCTCGGCTGCCGACGCCTGGGCGCGCCGCCACTGCCCCTTGGCGCTTGCGAACATCTGGACCAGCGGAATATGCGAGGGGCAGACATAGGCGCAGCAGCCGCACTCGAAACAGCGCTCCAGGTGCCAGTGGTCAACCATGGCCTGAACCTCGCCCCGGCGCGCCAGCAGGCCCATCTCGGCCGGGTGCAGCTGCAGCGGGCAGGCGGCCACGCAATCGCCGCAGCGAATGCAGGCCATGGCTTCGGGCAGACGCGCCTGCTGGTTCCCGGCCAGCGCGACGAAGCCGGTCGCACCCTTGACCATGGGTCGATCCAGGCTGCCCAGGGCCCGGCCGCGCATGGGCCCGCCGACCAGCACTCGGTCCAGCTCGGCCAGCGCGCCGGCCTGGGCCAGGGCGAAACCCACCGGCGTGCCCAGCGGTACCCGGTAGTTGCCAGCCTCGCGCAGTCCGTCGCCGGCCAGGGTGATCAACTGATCGGTCATGGTCAGACCATGCCTGAGCAGGCGGCCGATCTCGGCCACGGTGGCCAGGCTGAACACCACGGCCTGGTCGGCACTGAAGGCAGGACAGCCCTCGATGCCGCGGCCGGCCAGGGTGCGCAGCAGCAGCTCGGCGGCACCCTGGGGATAGCGTGGCGGCAGAACCTCCAGGATCGGGAGCGTGCGGTCGCTGGACTCGGCCAGCATCGCCCTGGCCGCGGCGGCATCGGGCTCTTCAAGCGCCAGCACAGGCTGCCGCAAACCCAGCACCTTGCCCAGGCAGCGCGCGCCGATCAGTACATCGGCGCCGTGCCGGGCCAGCAGGGCGGGTACGCGGGCAAAGCCCGGCTCGCCCTCGATTCCGTTGATGACCAGGAACCGGGTGCCGCGCTGTCGGGCGCGCGCCAGGCGCAGATGGGTCGGCTCGCCCTGGCCACCAAGACCGACAATACCGGTTTCACGAATGGCAGCCAGGAGTTCATCGGCGTCGTCCCGGTCCGGATCGAAAGCCCGCCCGCGGGTTGGCTCCTGGGTATCTCCCGGCAGCGGCGCCAGCTCGATCACGCCGACCGTGCCGCCGGCACCGTCGGATTGCTTGCCGATGCCCAGCACCCGGCCGCTGGCCGGTGCGTGCAGCGGCACGGCCGTATCGGCTTCAGCCCGGGCCAGCAACTGACCCCGCAACACCTCATCGCCGGCGCGCACCACCGCCACAGGCGCCGCCCCGGCGTGCTGCTTGAGCGGCAGGCGCAGCAGGGGTGCAAACGGCATCTGCCGCACCACGGTGTCGGCATCAACCCGTGGCGGCATCGCCAGCTTGATGCCGCCGGGAAACGCTGGCCGCTGTCCAATCAATTGAACTTCTCGCCGCGCGCGATCCAGCGCTCGATGCCTGGCGCATCGCGATCGCGCGGCAGTCCGGGGTGAATGATGCCCTCCTTGCAGCGCTCGGCGGCCTTGACCAGGTCGCTGTAGGGCCCGCCGGCCGGATCCTTGATCACCGCCTTGCCGTCGCTGTTGTAGGCGAATATGCGCGGGTTGATCAGGGTGCACTCGTCACAGGCCGAACACTCAGGGGTATCGATCCACGGCGCCATGTAGTCCGAGTCATCAGCAGACGGCGCAGTCTTCGTCCCTGCTGACGGTGCCGGGGTGGACGTGGCTGCGGCTTCGGCCCCGGGCGTTGCACTTTCGCCCTCGGCCAGGCGCAGCAGCGAGTCGCTCAGGCGCCCGATCAGCTCGGCGCGGATCTGTTCGACCAGGGCCTCGCGTTCGGCCGCCGGCGGCGCGGCCGGCTCGGCCAGCTCGCGCAGCAGGCGCCAGAAGTCGCGGCGGTCTTCGCACGAGGCCACCAGGTCGGCCGACACCAGCAGCCGGCCCGGTTCGCCGTCGGGCAGCAGGTGCCAGATGAACGGAAAGCGGTCCTGGCGTTCCCCGGCGTCCAGCTCGAGGTACTCGGCCAGCGGCAGCATGCCGTCATGCCAGGCCTCTTTCGGCACGGCGCGGAAATGCTTGCGGAAGCGACCCTCGCTGGCGGCGAAGTCGGCGAAGGTCAGCGGCAGGTCGAGTTCGCGCTCGACGCCGTGGCGACGGTACTTGAGCTTGTACGCCGGCCAGTCGGCATCCGGTGCCGGGTTGCCGGAAAGATCCAGGCCGTCGCTGAAGCGCGCGCCGCGGCCGGGGCTGAAGCGAAACAGCGGGTAGGCGCGCGATTCCACCGCCAGTTTCGCCTGGGCGTAACCGGCATCGTCGGCAATGCCGTGCTCGGGCTGGCACGAGGTGTAGCAGTTGAACACCGCCGGCGTGCGGCTGCTCAGGCCCTCGATGAAGCCTTCGATCATGTGGCTGGGCTGGGCGATGGTGCTCTGCAGCACGTAGCTGGTGCGGTGGGCCATGGCCAGCAGGCCGAGCTCCTTGCGCACTTCCTGTTTGCCCTGGGCAGCCGCGCCGAAGGTGGCCATGTCCGAGACCTGGCCGAAGAAGCCCGAAGTGCAGGCCTGGCCACCGGTGTTGGAGTAGACCTGGGTATCGAGTACCAGCACCTTGATCGGCTTGCCCGACATCATCAGCCGGGACAGGTTCTGAAAGCCGATGTCGTACATGGCACCATCGCCGCCGATCGCGACCACCGGTGGACACAGCGCGTACTCCTCGTCGGAGAATCGGCGCCAGTCGAAATGCTCTAGGGCCGCGCGGTCTTCAGCGCAAGCCTGCTCCCCGGCCAGCTCCAGCTCGGCCTCGCGCACGGCGCGAAAACCTTCGGCCATCTTGCTCATGTGGCCTTCGAAGATGCCCATGGCCAGCGACGGACTGTCCTGGAACAGGTGGTTGGCCCAGGGAAAGGGGTAAGGGTTGTAGGGGAAGGTCGAGCCCCAGACCGACGAGCAGCCGGTGGCATTGAGGATGCCCATGGCCGCGCGCCCGCGGCCGGTGGTGCCGCCGGTGTAACGCTCGCGCAGGTGCTCCAGCCTGCGAATCAGGCCCGAGATTCGCTTGAGCCAGTCCCGATCGATGCTGCTTGCGTCGGGATCGGCCTGGCTGGCCTTGTCGACCAGTTCGCTTGCGCTCAGGCGGTGGCCGCCAGCGCCGGCCAGCTCATCCAGGTGGGTCAGGTCGAGGCCGTTGACCAGGGCCTGGCGCAGGCGCTGGCTGAGCTGCTCGATCAGCCCGTCAAGGCGTGTCACCCAGGCCTTGACCCGCGGCTGCATCAGGGCTTCCACGGTGGCGGTGAACAGGCGGACCACGGTTTTTTCCGAACAGCCCAGGCAGGCGCCGTCGCCGCTGGTGAACGGCAGGTAGATTTCCTTTTTCA
>RECK01000179.1 GCA_007694055.1 Wenzhouxiangella sp. | reverse complement strand
GCGGGATCCGGATATAACCAAAAAAGCCAGGCCGACCTCGAAGCCAGAACGGTCCAGACACTGAGACACGACGCTGATCAGGTCGGTTTTTGAGGAAGCATCCCCCGATATGGACCCTGCGGATTCTTCCCGGCGAGTCAGGAACTTGGCACCAACGGCCAGAAGATTGGAATGACGATGGTCGCGGTGATCCAAAGCAGGATATTCATGGGTAAACCGATACGGACGAAATCAATGAACCGGTAGCCGCCGGCCTGATATACATAGGTGTTGGTCTGATATCCGATGGGAGTGGCAAAACTGGCTGAACCGGCGAACATGACGGCCACGACAAAAGGCCGAGGGTCATAGCCCAGCGTCAAGGCCAGACCCGCCGCGATAGGCGTGAGCAGAATCACCGCAGCGTTATTACTCATGGTCTCGGTCATGATGGACGTCAGCAGGTAAACCAGTGACAGCATGACGAATGGACCCAGTGGCGCCACCCAGTGCGCCAGCTGTTCGGCGATCAGCAGCGCGGTACCAGATGTCTGCATGGCAGTGCCAATGGCCAGCATGGCAAAAATGAGAATCAGCAAAGACCACTGCACGGACTGATAGGCCTCTTCCGAAGTCAGGCAGCCGGTCGCCACGACAACCACGGCGGCAATAATGGCAAGCGCGACGATCGGCATGAAATCCAGGCCCGCGAGCGCCATAACCAGACCCATGGCAAGAATCGCTATCCAGGCCTTTTCCCGTCGATATGGCTTGACGTCCGGAAGACTTAGCGCCGTGAACTCACGTGAATTCCAGGCTCTTTGCAGGCCCGCTGCCGAACCGGCAATCAGAATGGTATCGCCGGTCTGCAACCGAAGCTTGTCGAAGTCGCCTCCGCGGAGCCCGCGCGGACGATGCAGACCGATAATCTCGATGCCATGACGCTGACGAACATCCAGACTGCCGACAAGCTGGTTGACCAGCGGCGAATCGGGTCCAATGACAGCCTCAGCTATTTCGCGCTCGGCCAGGCTGATCGCGCTGCCGCTCACTTCTGAAAAATCGATCTGCTCGCGGGTCCACAGGTCGGGCGTATTGGCCAGCGAAATCAGTTCGTCGGTGGTGGTTTCCAGCAGGATCTTGTCACCGGGACGAAGCACAAGCGTGGAAAGCTCCTCGCGCACCGGATAGCCCTGCCTTATCACCGTCTGGATACGGCTAGGCACGGACCGGCCAAGGCGGGTTTCGCCGAGTCGGCGGCCATCGTAGTCCGAGTCCGCCGAAACCTGGAGCTCGGCCAGGAACCGGCGCTCACGAATCGCCTGCTTGAGCTCCCCGGATTCATCGCTGATATCCGGCAGCAGCCAGCGTCCGGCCGTCAGCAGGAACAACATGCCTACACCGGCCATGATCAGCCCGGCCGCGGTAATCTCGAACATTCCGAATGGAGCCAAACCCAGCTCCTGGGCTACCCCATCGACCAGCAGGTTGGTCGAAGTGCCGATCAGGGTACAGGTGCCACCCAGGATCGAAGCGTAGGACAGCGGGATAAGCAGCTTGCTGCCACTGAGCCGGGTTTGCCTGGCAACTGCCAGGAGAATGGGGGTCATGATGACCACGACCGGCGTGTTGTTCATGAAGGCACTCAGGCCCATGACGCAAACCATGGTGACCAGCATGGTTCGCAGCCAGCTCGCACCGCTGAGGCGACCGACGACGCGTCCCATTGAATCGATGACGCCGGTCTTTTCCAGTGCCGCCGAGATGATGAACATGGCCCCGACCGTGATCGGTGCGTGGTTGCTGAACGAGCCAAGCAGCTCACCGGGCGTCAGGACGCCAGCGATCAGCAAGGCGACCACGCCGATCATTGCCGTCACATCCGGCGGAAAGCGTTCGCGAATGAAATTCAGGAACACGACCGCCAGAACGATCAGAACGATGGCAACCTGAAGGCTCATGCGCTTGAAACTTGTTCAATCAGGGCGCCTAGTGTAACTTCTGGCTGCACCTGAACGCGAGTTGCAATGGCCAGCATCAGTAATTGGAGCTTTACGGGGCAACTATGGAACTTGACCAAATCCTGGCCTTTTCGGTGCTGGCCGCCACCCTGGGCATGTTTATCTGGGGCAGATTTCGCTATGACGTGGTCGCTGCCATGGCCCTGATCGCGGTCTGTCTGCTCGGCCTGATCGATCTCAACACCGCCATTTCGGGCTTCGGCAACCCGGCTGTCATCACGGTCGCGGCCGTGCTGGTCATCAGCCAGGCCCTGAAGAACTCCGGCGTGGTCGAGCTGATCGGTGAGAAGCTCGATCCCTTGAGTGTTTCGCCGGTGCTGCATATCGGCTCGATGACCCTGGTGGTCGCGGTGGCATCGGCCTTCATGAACAACGTAGGCGCAATGGCCGTGATGCTGCCAGTGGCACTGGCGAGCTGTGCGCGCCGTGATCGCTCGCCAGCTATCGTGCTGATGCCGCTGGCCTTCGGCTCGCTGCTGGGCGGCTTGATGACCATGATCGGCACGCCGCCGAATATTCTGATCGCCCAGTACCGGGCCGAGGCGCTGGGCGAGAGCTTTGGCATGTTCGACTTCGCCTGGGTGGGCGCGCCCGTCGCACTGGTCGGTGTGTTGTTCGTATCGGTGATTGGCTGGCGCTTGCTGCCCAAGGAACGACGCGGCAAGCGCAGCCCCGACCAATTGTTCGAGATCGATGACTATTTCACCGAAGTCAAGATCGAAGAGGACTCCCCGCTGATCGGCAAGCGCTACGAGGAAGTTCAGAAACTGCTGGGCGAAGATGTCGAGCTGACCGGCCGGCTTAACGATGGTGGCCGCCTGAGCCGGATTGACCGGACGGCCAAAGTCAAGGCAGACGACCTGCTGATCGTCAAGGCCGACACCGCCGATCTGCGCTCGGCCCTGGACCACCATGGCCTGGCCCTGGCCTCGGAAACTCCGGCCAAAATTCTGGAAATGGAAGCCAATGACCTGGTGCTGATGGAGGCCGTGGTCTCGCCGGGCTCCAGGATTGCCGGACGCACCGTCAACGTATTCGAACGCTGGGCCGCGCAACGCCTGCACGTGCTGGCCATCGGCCGCCAGGGCAAACCGATCCGACGCCGCCTGAAGGACGTGCAGATCCAGGAAGGTGATGTGCTGCTGATGCGCGGCGACGAGGTCGACCTGAGCGAAACCTTGAGCCGGTTGAGCCTGCTGCCGCTGCCGGAACGCGGCCTGCAACTGACCTCACCGCGGCGCGTGCTGACCTCGCTGCTGGTGTTTGCCGTGGCAATCGGCTTTGGTATCTCCGGTGTTCTGCCAACCGCGGTGGCCTTTATCGGCGCCATCATTGCCTACGTGTTGTTAAACATCCTCTCCACTCGCGAGCTCTACAACGCCATCGACTGGCCCATCATCGTGCTGCTGGGCGCCCTGATCCCGGTTGGCCAGGCTCTTGAAAACACTGGTGCCACTCTTCTGATCGCCGAGCAGCTCGTCAATCTGACCGACGCCCTGCCAATCTGGGCCCTGCTCGGCCTGGTCATGATCGTGACCATGTTCTTGTCTGACATCATCAACAACGCGGCCACCGTGGTCGTCATGGCACCGATTGGCATTGCCATTGCCAGCGTGACCGGGGTCTCACCGGATCCCTTTCTGATGGCAATCGCCATCGCCGCCTCCTGCGCATTTCTGACCCCAATCGGGCACCAAAGCAACACCCTGGTGATGGGCGCAGGTGGCTATCATTTCGGAGACTACTGGCGCATGGGCCTGCCGCTGGAAATTCTGATCCTGGCGATGAGTATTCCGCTGTTGATGTGGATCTGGCCGCTGTGACCGCGCCAACACGAGGTTCCCAAGCGGCCCTGATCTTCACGCTGGGGCTGGCAGCCAGTCTGCTGCTGATCGCCAGCACCAGCATGGCCAACAAGGCGCGCATCGTGACCCTGGCCCCTCATCTGACGGAATTGGCCTACAGCGCCGGCCTGGGCGACAAGCTGGTCGGCGTGGTCGAGTACAGCGGCTATCCGCCAGAAGCGGCCGAACTTCCCAGCATCGGCAACGCCTTCCGCTTCGACATGGAAACGATCATAACGAAGTACTGGCCCTGTGCGGGCTTGAAAACCTGTTTGCCGATCTGGATATCGAAGCCCCCGAGGTCGACCTGGAAGCCATACTCGTCCGCCAGCCCGACTGGATCATCGTCAGCGAGGAGTCCGGCAGTGGCACACAGCCCATCACCTGGCAGGCGCGCGGATTGGCCCAACGACTCCTCGAGTTGGACCCCAGCGTGCTCATCCGACTCACGCCGCGGATCAGTGAAGGCGTGGGCATGTTGTGCAAGCTGACCGAAAGCTAAGTCATTCAGGCCAATCGATGGCTGCGTTGGCCCGCCAGCAGCCGACCGTCAATTCTTGCCAGCAAGCGGCCGGCCAGCGCATCACATTGAGCGCGAATTTCCGGTACGGCCGTGGTTTCGAAAAACACACCCTGCCGCATCGGTCCCAGCGTCCACAACCCGGACTGTGGCAGGCCCGCCCGGCTGAGCAGGAGACCCTCTTCGGTACAGTCCAGCCCCAACCCGGCCGGACCAGGCCGAACCAGGCCTTCAGCCAGCAAGGACGTCAGCAGGGGCTGGCGACTCTGGGCGACGGCAGTACTGGCACCGCGCGCGTTGAACAGCACCTCGACCTCCAACGCCTTGCTGATGCCAGACTGAAGCCGGATTCGCTCCCCCTGCTCCTTCCCTACCAGGTTCCGGGTAGCGTGTCTGACCAGCTGCCCGCTGGCCTCCAGATGCTCGAGAATGCGGGCCGAACGCTGCGGCATGCGATGACGCGCCCGCTGCCAGAGGCTGTAGAGGTGGCGCATGAAGCGGCGCTTTTCGGTATCACTCAGGCCGCGCCACAAGCGCGCGGTATGCGGTCGCAGGCCGTCGATCACGTCATGCCAGTCATGTTCGCGGGCCAGGCGCCTGCGGACGGCCTTGAGCAAACGGCTCAGCCCGCCCGACAGCTCGCCATCGGGCCAGGCCTGGGGCTTGTAATCATCGGCATGGGCTGCCGGCCAGCGACCATGCCGGGAAATGACATGAATCGGCCCCAGGTGCCCGCGACGTTCAAGCGACAGCACGATATCAACTGCGGTCAGGCCCATGCCCAGCACCGCCACTGCTGCCTCGGGATCGCATTCAGGCCACGGACCGGCCCAGGGATCATGGCAGTAGCCGGGCGCAGCGACGATACCAGCCAGGCCGCAAGGAGGGTCCGCAGGACCCAGATTTCCCAACGCCAGCACGACTTCTTCGCACCAAAGCAAAGTGCCATCATCCAGCGCAATCAGCCAGCCGCCGTGGGCGCGTGACAGGCTCACAGCCCGGTGCGGTTCGTGGTGCAGTCCATGGTGATGAACGCCCATCCGCAGGGCCTCGCCCAGGTTGTCCGTCAGGTAGTCGGCATAGCATCGACGAGTAGCGAAAAAGCGCGAGGGCTTGTGCTCAAGCAGCTGGCGGGCATGCAGCCAGGAAACGAAGTCGTCCGGCTCGTCGTGTCTGGCGCTCATCCGACTGGCCGGCACGTTAAGCTGATGCTCGTCTTTGAGCGTACTGTAGGCCAGCCCCGAACCCAGCCTGGCACGCGGCTCAATGCAGGTCACGTTGATCTGATGGTTTGCCCGTCTGAACAGTTCAGCAGTCAGCATGGCACCAGCGGCGCCGCAGCCAATCATCACCACATCCGCCCTGGGATCCATGTCAATCGGCCTCGATGTCGGCCAGTCGATAACCGATCCCCGGTTCGGTCAACAGTAGTCCGGGCTCGGCTGGGTCATGCTCGATCTTTTGACGCAGCCGGTGGATAAGCTGCTTGAGCAACTGGCGATCGGTGGATCGCCGCGCACTCCAGACATGGGAAATCAACTTTTCCGTCGTGACAGGGCGTCCGGCATGGGCAATCAGGATCTGCATCAGCCGCGCTTCGAGACCGGTCAGGCGAATCGGCTCGCGCTGATCAATCTGCATCTGCCGCCGCTCCAGATCCAGGGTCAGACCCGGAATCTCCAGCCGATCACCGGCGTCCTGACTTGACCGGCGCAGCAGGGCCCGGACCCGGGCAATCAGGGTCCGAGGACTGAACGGCTTAGACAGAAAGTCATCGGCACCCAGCTCCAGGGCTTGAACCAGGTCGTCTTCACTGTTTCTCACCGTCAGCATCAGGATCGGCACCACGGACTTGCCGCGTATCTCGCGGCACAGTTCCAGACCGCTTCCATCCGGCAGATTGACATCGAGGATGACCAGGTCGGGCGACTCGTCGGCAAATTGGCTGCGGCAGGCCCTTGCACTGCTGGCCTCGACGCTCATAAGGCCGGCTTGGCGCAGGGCAAAACCGATCAGCGCGCGCAGGTCTGCGTCGTCGTCAACAATCAGGATCTTCATGATTCTGCTCCCTTTAGCGGCAGGAATATCCGAAAGCGGGTGCCGCCCTCGGCCGGGCTGTCTGCCTCAATGCGCCCACCGTGCCGCTCAATGATGGATCTCACTATCCACAGCCCCAGGCCCATTCCGGCCTGACCGGCGCTCAGTCCGGGCGCGCGATAGAAGCGATCAAAAATGTGCCGGGTCTGCCCCGGGTCCAAGCCCGGCCCTTCGTCGCTCAGGAGCAGGCGCACCGCGCGACCCAGGCGGTCGATCTGGAGCTGGATCCGGCTGTTCTCGGGCGCGTACTTGATCGCGTTGGAAACCAGGTTGACCAGCACCTGGATCAGGCGCCTGGGATCGCCCTTGAACTCCGGCAGATCGGGCTCAATGTGGGTCACGAAAGTCTGGTTTTTCTGCAGCAACAGCGGATGTAGCACCGCCAGGGCCTCATCGACCAGCTCATCAATTTTCAGAAACTGCAGTTCCAGCTTGTCTTCGCGGGCATCGATTCGCACGCTTTCAAGCAGGTTGTCGATAAGCTGATTCAGGCGCACTGTCGAGCGGCTCATGGAGTGGATTAACTCCATACGTTCATCGGCGCTCAACTGGTCCATGCCGGCGGAAAGCAGCTCGATCGCCGCGGTCTGCGCGGCCAGCGGCGTCTTGAACTCGTGACTGACATTGGCGATGACGGCATCGCGCAGACGGCGACCAGCCTCGGTGTCGGTCTCGTCGCGCAGAATCTGTACCTGTTGGCCGCCGGCGGGCGGCGCTGAGTGAATGATCACACTGCGCTGGCCGGCGGCGCAGCGCAAGGTCTCCTGCGACTGGGTGCTCTGGCCACTGCGCGCCCGCACGATCGGGCAATCATGATCGCAGGGCAGCCGGCCCTGTTCACGCCTGGGTTTGAGTACCTCGCCGCAGAAGCGACCAATCGCATGGTCGACCTCCACATCAAGCATGCGCGCAGCCTGCGGGTTGAGAAAGACCAGGCGCCGCTGGCTATCGACTGCGAAAACACCTTCGACAATGTTGGCCAGCAACAGCTGGGCCTGGGCCTCGCGCTGGCGCAAGGCAGCGGTCAACGCCAGAACCCGGCGACGCATGTCGTCCATGGTGCTCGACAATATGCTCAGCTCCCGATCGCGCGCTACCGGCACCGGGGTGGAAAAGTCTTCCCGGCTCATGCGCTGGGCCGAGGCAATCAGCGCGCGAATCGGACGGCCTAGCCGACGTCCGATCAGAAACCCCATCAACACGGCAATCAAAGCCAGACCCAGCCCGGTAGACAGCCAGCGCTGCAACAGACGCTGGCGATTGCGCTCAAAGGCTACTGCCGGCAAGTACGTCATCACGGCAGCGATCATGCGCTCGCCCTCACGCAGCGGCATGGCGGCTCCGTAGCGCTGCTGATCCGGCAGGGCCCTAACCACGGCCTGCTCGGTGTAAAGCACTTCGCGTTCCAGCGAGGCAACCGGTGCCTGTTCAAGGCCTCTACGCGGCAGCACGCTGACAGCAGCGCCGGTCTCGGCACCAAGCTGGTTTAGAAAGTGGGCGCTGAGTCGGCGTCCCACCAGCACGAATCCTGACTCCTGGACGAGCGCATCGGGCAGCGGTGCGATGGCAACTGCAATCAGTTGGGTATCTCCCTCCGGGTCGCCGAGCAACCACAGGGCGCCCGGCCGAGACTTGTCGATGGCGTCAAGGTTGACCAGACCGGTCAAGTCCTCCCCGGTCACGCTGACCAGATTTCCGTCTCGTACCACCAGCACGCTATCCAAGCTCCCGCCAAGACGAAACTGCTCCAGAAACGGATTCAGCTCACGCACATTGCGCTCCCGCAGCAGCCGGGCCAGCGTGGGTCGGTCACGCAGGATAACGGCTGAACTCAGCAGCTCATCGCGCATACGCCCAACGGCGTCGCGCGCCATGGTCCCTGACAACTCGACCACCTGCAGCGCATGAGCAGAGGCCTGACGATTGAGCAGATGCAGGGATACCAGACCAACCGACAAAGTGGCCAGCAACACCAGGCCGACGTTGACGATAATGATCGAGCGACGCAGGCTGGGCAGTTTCTGCAGATCAAAGCGCTGCTGTACGGGGTATCTCATGAAACGAGCTCGTTCCTAGATCTCATCATCATCGCGCCGCTCTAACCGGGCCAGTCGCCATTCAACCAGCGACTTGGCCACCAAGGTCAGCAGCGCGAGGAAGGCCAGCAGAGAAGCGACCGCGAACGCAGCCACGAACTGGTATTCGTTGTAGAGAATCTCGACATGCAGGGGCATGGTGTTGGTCTGATGACGAATATGCCCTGAGACCACCGATACCGCACCAAATTCGCCAAATGCCCGGGCATTGCACAGAATGACCCCGTAGAGCAGGCCCCATTTGATGTTTGGCAGGGTCACCCGCCAGAACGTCGACCAGCCCCCCGCACCCAGGCTGAGGCTGGCCTCCTCATTACCAGTCCCCTGGGCCTGCATCAGCGGAATAAGCTCGCGGGCAACGAAAGGAAAAGTGACAAACAATGTCGCCAGGATAATGGCCGGTACTGCAAACACAATCTGGATATCGTGTTCTCTAAGCCACGGTCCGAAATAGCCCTGGGCCCCGAACAGGATGACGAATACCATGCCGGCGATTACTGGAGACACCGAGAACGGTAAATCGATCAGACTGATCAGAAAGCTCTTGCCGGCAAACTCGAACTTGGTAATGGCCCAGGCCGCCGCTACCCCGAACACGGTGTTCAAGGGCACGCAGATGGCCGCCGTGATCAGGGTCAGGCGAATCGCCGACACCGTAGCCGGTTCGACGATGGCTTCGAAGTAGCGCCCGAAGCCCTGGTACAAGGCGTAGCCGAAGACGGTAAACAACGGCGCAACCAGCATGACCGCAAGAAAGGCCACGCTGACGCCTATCAGTAGCCAGCGCGTCCAACGTGGGTCACGCACCGCCGGCGCATCGGCAATGGCGCTGCCGTGTCCGCCCTGCCAGGTCGTTATGAATCCAGCCATATTGAAACTCCCGTTTAGCGGCCCTGTGTTGTCCGGCGACGATGCCAGGCCTGGAGAAGATTGATCAGCACCAGGAGAATCAGTGAGGCCACGAGCAGGGTCGTGGCAATGGCCGTGGCACCAAGATAGTCATACTGCTCGAGCTTGATGATGATCAGCAAGGGCGCGATCTCGGTCTGGTAGGGCATGTTGCCGGCGATGAAAATAACCGAACCGAACTCTCCCAGGGCGCGAGCAAAGGCCAGCGTAAACCCCGTCAGCAGGGCCGGGAGTAGGACTGGAAACACCACCTGGGTCAAGGTCTGCCAACGCCCGGCACCCATGCTCGCCGATGCCTCTTCCAGCGCATGATCAAGATCTTCAATCGCAGGCTGCAAGGTGCGCACCACAAACGGCATGCTGATCAAGGTCAGCGCCGCGGTAATCCCCAGCCAGGTGAAAGCCACCCGGATGCCCATCGGCTCGAGCCACTGGCCAAGCAGGCCCGTGGATGCAAACAGGGTGGTCAGGGCAATGCCCGACACAGCCGTCGGCAAGGCAAAAGGCAGATCAACCATGGCGTCGAAAACCCGGCGACCGAAAAAGCGATACCGGACCAGGCTCCAGGCCACGACGGTGCCGAAAGTACCGTTGATGATGGCCGCCGCCAGACTGGCCGTGAAGCTGACCCTATAGGAAGCCAGGCTCCGGGGATCGAAAGCTGCGGCTAAGAACTCTCGGGGTGTCTGGCCTGTGCTGTAAAGTACCAGCGCCGCCAGCGGAATGATGATCAGCAGCCCCATGTAGGCCAGGGCAAAACCCATGGCCAGGGAAAAGCCCGGCAAGGGCGAGGGCTCCCGCCACAGCGGGAAAGAGCGCGACAAGCTCAGCGCGGTCATCGCCGGTCCCGGTAAAAGGAGTCGAACACGCCGCCATCATCGAAGTGGATGCGCTGGATCTCGGCCCAGCTGCCCAGCAATTCCTCTACGGAAAACAAGTCAATGGGCGGAAACTGCTCGGAAAACGCATCAAGCACGACCTGATTGCGCGGGCGGAAGTAATGACGCGCGGCAAGCTGCTGGGCTTCATCGGTGTAGAGGAAACGCAAGTAGGCCTCCGCCACATCGCGCGTACCGCGCCGATCCACGATGCCATCGACCACGGCCACGCTGGGCTCGGCCAAAACGCTTACCGACGGCATGACCACTTCGACCTCGTCCGGACCGAGCTCGCGAATCGCCAGCAACGCCTCGTTCTCCCAGGACAAAAAGACATCGCCCAGCCGTCGCTGTACAAAGGTGTTGGTCGCCGCGCGCGCCGCCCGGTCGAGAATCGGGACGTTGGCGTAGACCTGGCGAGTGAACTCGCGCGCATAGGCTTCCCGACCCTCGTCATCAAGATCATCCGGGGCATTGAGCAAGGCGTATCCCCAGGCCGCCAGGTAGTTCCAGCGCGCGCCGCCGGAGGTCTTTGGATTGGGCGTGATCACCTGGACGCCGGGACGAATCAGATCATCCCAGTCCTGAATATTGAGGGGATTGCCCTTGCGTACCAGAAACACAATAGTCGAGGTATATGGGGCACTGTTGTCGGGCAATTGCTCATTCCAGTCCGCCCGGACCAGCCCGGAGCGCTGGTGAATGGCATCAATATCGAAACCCAGCGCCAGGGTGACCACATCGGCCTCGAGGCCGTCAATCACCGCACGCGCCTGGCTGCCCGAGCCGCCGTGCGACTGCCGAACCAGTATCCGCTGACCGTGCTGTTGCTGCCAGTGCTCGGCGAAACGTGGATTGATGTCGAGATAGAACTCGCGAGTCGGGTCATAGGACACGTTGAGCAAGGTGACATCGGCATCCGTGCCGGAGCCACAGCCGACAAGCATCAGGCATACGGCACCCAGGAATGCAGCCAGTGGGCGCTTGGACAGGTTGGTGGTCATCATGCTCATGCCGCCTCCTCGGTCGGCAAATTGAATTCGGCAGGCAGAAACAGAACACTGGCGACCGGGCCGAGACGCTCCAGCACCCAGCGCGATAGCTGGCCGGTGGCGTGAGCCCGGTATGCCAGCTCAGGCAAATCGGCGATCAGCAAATCGGCATCGGCCTGGTAAATCGCTCGGCGCAGCTCAAAAATCGGGTCACCGGACCGAATCATCGATCGCACCGGGCCACCCAGGCTCTGCAACTCTTTCCTAGTCGCAGCGATGAACTGCTGCTGTTCGCTACTGAGGAAATCGCCGGGTGGAATCGTGAACAGGATGTCGATCGCTGGCGAACGTCCGCTGGAAAAGATCTCGCGGGCGAAGCGGACCAGCTCGCGATCATCGGCCGGGCGGCCGGAGAACTTGAGCACTACCCGCTCGATCTGGCGCGGCTCGCCAAACCAGACCAACACTTTCTCCTGATCGATATTCATGGTGTCACCTCCTTGGGGGTCATCACCGGTTACGGGGATCGAGTACTGCAAACTGGATTGCTCGGGATGGGCCTGCCCGGACTGACTGCAATGGAGCAGGAACGTGGTCACCTGCTCATCTCCCATCAAGGGCAGCGGGTTGAGCAGCTCGAGGCAGTGAATGCGACGAAAGAAGACATAGACCGAATCACCCACCGACAGCCGGCTCTTGAGGGCATCGGGCCGGGTACGATGGATATCGATATGCCCGGCTTTACCGCCCGGCGGCTGCTCTGGGTGAATGACCTGCAGCGACTGGGTCGACTTGAGCGATACTCTGAGTCGTTCAACCGCACCACCGAACTGACACTCCTCGACCACGGCCTCGCCAACCAGATGACAGTCATCGGCCAGCGGCAACTTGCTGACGACGATGTCCTCCGGGCGAACCAGCAGCTTGGCCAGTGCCTCGGAGTCGTCCGCACCACGATCACCGGCCGAGTGTCGAAACAGGCCTTCGCCGAGATGAATACCCTTGTCGTCCTTGCGCCCGACCAGAATGTTGGCATTGCCAAGAAATGCCGCGGTAAAGTCATGTTGCGGGGCGTGATAGAGATCTTCGCTGGGCCCAAGTTCGACCAGGTTGCCATCGTGCATTACCCCGACCCGATCGGCCAGGGCGAAGGCCTCTTCCTGATCATGGGTAACAAAGATCGTGGAAATGCCGATTTCGCGCTGAATGCGCTTGATGCTGCGCCGCAGCTCGGTGCGAATCTTGGCATCCAGTGCGCCGAAAGGCTCATCCAGGAGCAGCACGTCGGGGTTGAAGGCCAACGCCCGGGCCAGCGCTACACGCTGCTGCTGGCCACCTGAAAGCTGGGCAGGCAGGCGCGATCCGAACCCGGCCAGTCCAACCAGCTCCAGCAGCTCCGCCACCCTCTCGCGCTGCTCGATTTTGCTTACCTTTCGCACCCGGAGGCCGTAGCTGATATTTTCGGCTGCGCTCATGTGCTTGAACAAAGCGTAGTTCTGGAATACGAAGCCCACGCCGCGACGCTGTGGCGGCTGGTCCGTTACATCTCGGCCATGCAGTGAGATCCGCCCTGCGTCCATTGGCGTCAGGCCGGCAATCATGCGCAGCAAGGTGCTCTTGCCGCTGCCGCTGGGCCCGATCAGGACCATGAACTCACCGCGCTCGATTTCCAGCGACACGCGGTTGACCACAGCCTGAGCCCCGTAGAACTTGGTCGCGTCTTCGATTTGAATCGACATCGAAATATTCCTGGTTCGCGTAGCCGGCAGACTATTCGGCAGCCGGTCTGATCGTCAGTCGGGAACGGGTTCCAATTTGGTAACGTTTCCGATCGGCCGGCAGCGACCGGATGGGTTGCACTCAGAAAGCCACTTGCGCCCTGGCCAGAACAATGCCCGGCCGATCGCGCTGGCCGTTGCGGTCGACGTCAACGGCGATGTAGTTGAGCATGAACCGGACGCGCTGATTGGCATACCAGTTGACCGCGGCAGTCCAGTTGTTTTGGCGCCCGCCGTCGGCATCACCCAGGTCTATGGCACTGCGCCGCAGGGCCAATTCCCAGGCGCCGCGTGCCCCAGCCGGTCTGACCCCACCGAAAGTACCGTTCCGATAGCTGCGGGACTCGCCGGTCAGGATCCAGCTGGCGCTCAGGTACCAGCCGTCAAGACCAAGACCCGGCAACTGGTTTTCGCGCTGGACTCTGGCCTCCAGCCTCTCGCCCTGGATGGACCAGGGTCCGCGCTGCCAGGCTGCCTCCAGGCCCATGCGATTGATCCAGTCGACTTGATCCAGAACGCCGGTGTCGACCAGGCGGCGGTCCGAGGGCCTGGATTCCGGGCGGGTACGAAAGCGCACCGTCGGATCGAGTGAGTCGGCGGCCTGCTCCCTGGACAGCGCCAGCCCGACATGCAACAAGGAATGCTCAGTCCTAATGGGATTGAAAGTCAGCCTGGCCGCCAGCCCCAGGCCCTCGTCGCCCAGGCTGGCGCCGTTGATGCTCTGGCCGAACCCCATGATCTCGGCAGAATGTTGATTACCGACCTGGCGGTAGCCCAGACCAATCCTGCGCGACTGGGTGAGGGTCGTTGTCGGCAACGCTCTTTCGACGAAGGTCATGGCATTGGAACCAATCAGCTCATCAAGCCCAAACGGCACCTTGAAGTGGCCAAGCGTCCACTGACCTGCCGAGGTGTGTTGAAAGCGCAGCAGCACATCGCGTGCCTGGACATCGTTTTCGGCAAAGTCGTACTCGACCAGATATGACCAGCGCTGGTCAAGCTGACCGGCAAGACCCAGGCGTGCCCGCCGCAGGTGAAAACCGTTTCCGAACGCCGACGCATCTTCCAGATGGTGGGCGTAATCGAGGTGGATTCGACCCCGCGGCTGAATCTCCGCTGCGGCCAGGGGCGCCACCACCAGCATGGCTATGATCGCTGAACGGATAAACATATTGACCGGCTCCATTTGCTTGTGGTTGTTGCTGCGCAGTTTCCGGGACAAGTGGTTTCGCTGTCAGTCATCAAACTGTCATCATTCAGTAACAATGCTGTCCTGAATGCCCTGGATGCCGAGTGTCGACGCCCTGCCCAGCTTGCCGTTTCAATAAGGTTGTCTGCCGGTATCGACTCAGTGCTGACCCGGGTCTGTGCAGTTACATTTCGGTTTGCCTGTCTTGACCGCGGGCTTTCTCCAGCCCACATTTCGCGATATCAATCCCAAGAAGCGGCCATTCATGAACAATCAGCCAGCCATCCTGCAAAGTCTGCTGGGGCAGTTTGTGGCCGCCGAAGAGGCCGAGCTCTATCTGCGCCGCTTTCAGGCCTTGCAAGGAGAGCGCCCGATGCTGATCCAGATCGGCTCTGGCACGCTGCGGCACGGCATGGATGATCTGGTCGCGGCGATCGGCCTGCTGACGAGCCTGGGCATCGCGCCCATGCTCATCCACGATGCCGCCACCCAGTCAGGGCCTCTGCTTGATGACGAGCCGCCCGAGCGCGCCCGAACGCGGCTGGTCGAAGACAACAGCCAGTTGATCCATGCCTTGAAGCGGCGTCATGTGCACGCCTCTGGTCTGACGCGGGGTGTGTTCAGAGTGAGCCCGTTGTACGGTGATGACTCAATCGACGTCCGTAATCAGCTGGCCGTCGACATGGCGCTGCCCGAGCGCTTGCTGGCTGCCGGCATCGTGCCCGTCGTGGCCCTTATGGGGGAATGTCCCAGCGGTGACAGCCTGGCGCTTCCTGCTGATGCCATCGTGACGCTTGGGCAAAGCGCGCGACCGGGCAAGATCGTGCTTCTGACCGATCAAGGCATGCTATACAACCGTGACCGGCGCTGCCTGACAGCAATCAGTCTGACCAATGATTACGACCATCTGGTCGTCCAAAGCCTGGTTCGGGCAGATCTTCAGCACCTGGCCAGGCGCAGCTACCGCCTGCTGGAACACCTGGATAGTCAGAGCTCGGTTTCGATCACCCGGCCCGGGCGACTGATCCGAGAGCTGTTCAGCCACGGCGGATCGGGCACCTTGGTTCGCAAGGGAGAACCGCTGGCCTGGCATGATCACGTTGACGCCGCGCTGGCTCGAACTCTGACTGACATGCTCGAAGAGAGCTTTGGCCGCCGACTCGACTCAGGCTGGCTTTCCAGACAAGAGGTGCTGGGAGTCTTGCTGGCCCAATCCGGACGGGGTGCCGCCCTGTTGCTGCGCGGCCACAACGGCATTCCCTACCTGGACAAGCTAATGGTGACACCGGCGGCACGCGGAGAAGGTCTGGGAGCAGGTGTCTGGCAGGCCTTGCTGGGTCGATTCCCCGCACTCTATTGGCGCTCGCGAGCAGACAATCCGATCAACAACTGGTACTTCACCCGCGCCGAAAGCAGTCACCGCAGCGGTCGCTGGGTCGTGTTCTCAACCGGAATCAGTGACTTCGCAGCCCTCCATGGTCTGACCCAGGATGCGCTTGCACGAGACTCAGGCTGGCTTGAGCAGAGGGACAGTTAATCACCCACCCGGCAACCAACGATTTCAGCATTCATGCGACACTGGTAGCCGGTCAAATGCAAAAGCGCTCCAGCCTCGCTCCGTAGGCATCGCTAGTGTCGGCTCCCGTCCATGCTGAAAAAATCCTTCATCAATACTGCCCATCTGCAGCCGCTGGATCGATTCCGGCTTTCGCTCTCGACGACCGGCCTGCTGGTGGCCACGCTGTTTTTTGCCACCTCGCTGTCTCCCAGTCTGGTTCCCAGACCCTTCATGATGCAAGCCCTGCTCTCCGGCGTGGCCCTGGCGGCCGGCTACGCGGTCGGTGTTTTCCTGCACTGGCTGTGGCACTTCATGGAACTGCCCGAGCTCAGGGGCCGAGTGCTGATGGTGTGCAAGCTGACTGCCTGGCTGCTTTGCGCAACCCTGGCCATCGCCTTTCTGATCCGCGCCTCGGCCTGGCAGAACAGCGTGCGCGAGCTGATGAACATGGACCCGGTGGAAACCGCGCGGCCATTCTCGGTAGGACTGAGCGCGGCCCTGGTATTCATCCTGCTGCTGGCCGTGGCCCGACTGTTTCTGTTCATCAAGCGCAGCGTGGCCCGACATGTCGATCGTATCGTACCGACCCGGATATCACTGGTGATCGGCGCCCTGGTTGCCCTGACCCTGTTCTGGGGCATATTTTCCGGCGTGCTGGCCAGGTTCGCGCTGAACAGCTTCGATGCCTCGTTCCAGCAGCTGGACCTGCTCATTGAAGACGAGCTCGAGCCACCGCTAAACCCGCTGCACTCGGGCTCCCAGAACTCACTGCTGTCCTGGGATGACCTCGGTCGCCAGGGTCGACGTTTTGTCGCCCGCGTGCCGAGTCGTGAAGACCTGGCCCGGATCAGCCCCGGTCCGGTCATGGAGCCGATTCGCGTCTATGCCGGCCTCAACTCCGGGGAAAGCATCGAACAGCGCGCCAGCCTGGCACTTGCGGAGATGCTGCGGGTGGGCGCTTTCGAGCGCGACTACCTGGTCATCGTCACCCCGACCGGCACCGGCTGGGTCGACCCGGGCGGCATACGCAGCCTGGAATACCTGGTCGGCGGCAACGTCGCCAGCGTGGCGGTGCAGTATTCCTACCTGCCCAGCTGGCTTTCCTTGCTGGCCCAGCCCGAGTACGGACAGGAAACGGCCAGGATAATGTTCGACCTGGTCTATCGCACCTGGCGGGAAATGCCGGCCGAGGAGCGGCCGAAACTGTACCTGCACGGACTCAGCCTGGGCGCGCTCAACTCGGAACGCTCGGCCGACATCTGGGACCTGGTTGGCGATCCGATCGACGGCGCCCTGTGGAGCGGCCCACCCTTTCGCAGCAGCACCTGGCAATGGGCCACCGCCCAGCGCAACCCCGGCTCACCGGCCTGGCTGCCGAGGTTTCGCGACGGCTCGGTGATTCGATTTGCCAACCAGCACGGCGGCCTGGACGACTTCGCCGCGCCCTGGGGGCCTTTCCGCGTGGTCTACCTTCAGTACGCCAGCGACCCGATCAGCTTTTTCTCGCCGCAGGCGCTTTACCGGGAGCCCGCCTGGATGCGCGGAGAGCGCGGGCCCGACGTGTCACCGGAACTGCGCTGGTATCCCATCGTGACATCTTTGCAGTTGGCCGCAGACATCGCCGCCGCCGAAGTCGCACCCATCGGCTACGGCCACGCCTACGCCACCGAGCACTACATAGACGCCTGGCAGGCTCTGATCGAGGCCCCGGGCTGGGACAGCGAACGTCTGGAGCGCCTGAAACAGCTGATCGGTGACCTGCAAGCCGAATGATCCCCTCACCCGGGAAGCCTGCTCGGGTTGTCTCCAGTCCTACCCGCTATCGGCCAGCAACTCGATCATCGCAAAGCGCTGATGGGTAACCACGGTTTGGCCGGTTTTTACCCGCAGCGGATGGCTGAAGTTGGGGCCGTCGTAGACGAAACTGTGGAACTCGCCGTTTTCGCCGCAAGGGTCAACCGAGGGCGGAAGCTCGGCGAGCAGGGTCGCATCCAGCTCGCGGCCAAGAAAGTTCCGATCCAGTTGCTGGGTATCAACGCAGCTGAGACGGGCACGAAAGCCGCGCTCGACAAGGTCACGGGCCATATCAGCGGTTGGCTCCCCCCACAGCGGAAAGACAGGATCAAAACCGAGCCGGGAAAAAAACGCCTCGCGCCAGCTGCGGATATCGGCAAGGAAAAGGTCTCCGCACGCAACATGGGCCACGCCCTGATCCCGCCATGGCGCCAGCACCGAGGCCAGGCGCTGCTCATAGGTCGCGTTGTCGCAATCTTCCGGCAAGGGCACCAGCTGCAGCGGGAGACCGACGGCATTGGCCTGGGCCTGGATGAGCTCTGCAGAGGTTCCGTGCATCGCCACTCGCCCGTTGCGCTCATTGACCGTGGTGATCAGGCTGACGATGCTCCAGGCCGGGTCCCGCATCAAGCGGGCGATCATGTAGAGACTGTCCTTGCCTCCGGATGACAGCACAAGAATCTTGATTCCATCGGGTTTCATGCGCAGCGCTCACGATTGAAAACGAAAGGGCCCGCAACAGCGGGCCCTTTCTGGCTTGCCTCAGGATGGGTCAAAGGCTCTTGACCGGGTCTTTCCATGACAGCAGCAGACGGGCCAGGGCCGGCAGCAGCAGCATGGCGCCGATCATGTTGAAGATGAACATGAAGGCCAGCAGCACGCCCATGTCAGCCTGGAACTGCAGGGCCGAGAACAGCCACGTACCCACACCCACGGCCAGGGTAATGGCGGTGAAGAAGACGGCCTTGCCGGTCAGGCGCAGGGTGCGCAGGTAGGCCTCGTCCAGACTGTAACCTTCCTGCATGAAGCTGCGCATTCGGCTGAAGATGTAAATCCCGTAGTCAACGCCGATACCAACACCCAACGCCACCACGGGCAAGGTGTTGACCTTAAGGCCAATACCCATGTACGCCATCAACGCGTAAGCCAGGTAACTGACCAGCACCAGCGGCAGCACGATACACAAGGTACCCAGTATGGTTCGGAAGGTGATCAGGCACAGGATGATGATGGCCGCATAGACATAGATCAGCATCGGCGTCTGGGCGGCTTCAACCACCTCGTTGGTCGCCGCCATCACGCCAACATTGCCGGTGGCCAGGCGGAATTTCAGGCACTCCTCGCAGGGCTCACCCTCCTGGGCCAACAACTCGTCCATCAACACCCCGGGGGCTGCAAAATCGAGCCCGTCGACGAAGATTTCGCCACGCAGTTCGCGAACACGACGCACCACCCGAATGATGGTCTCGGCCTTGTGATCTTCGGTAAAGACCATGATCGGCATGGCGCTGCAGTCTTCATTCAGCAGGCCCGTTCCGGTCTCGATATCCTGCAGGTTCTGGCGCATGATGAAGGGGTTACGCGGCAGCACTTTCCAGCGCAGGTAGCCTTCGTTCCAGCCCGCGTTGACTACCTTGGCCACCTGGGGCAGGGACACGACCTGCTGTACTCCCTCGACATTGGCCATATGCCAGGCAAAACGGTCGATCGCCTCCATGACCACGTAAGATTCGGTACAGGCCTCCGGCACCGTTTCAGCAATGATGGAAATCAGATCGGTGCCCAGAGAGAAGCGATCGGCAATAAGTCGCGCATCCTGGTTGTAACGCGCCTCCGCCCGGAGTTCGGGCACCCCGGGCTGGGAATCACCGATCTGCATATCCTGCGATTTGATGAACGCAAAAGCGAACAGGCCGATACCGACCGCCACGGCCACCAGGGCCACGCGCGGTCGGGTAAACGAGGCGATCAGTGACCAGATCACGCTGGGTCGAGTGCCGCGGTCGTATTGACGCTGACGGAATTTTTCCGGATTGCGCAGGCGCACGTACGACAGCAGGATAGGCAGCAACACCAGGTTGGTGAAAATAATCACGGCAACACCAATGCTGGCGGTCAGAGCCAACTCCTGGATGATGCGGATATTGATCAGCAGGATGGTAAGGAAACCGATGGTATCCGACAGCAGGGCAATGGAACCCGGTGCCAGCAGCCGCGCGAAGGTGGCCTTCGAGGCATCCAGGCTGGAAGCAATCGGAACGCCATCCAGTCCCTTGCCGTCAGCGGCAAGTCCTAATGGCGAGTGCCCGCCAAACAATTTCTCGGCGTTCCATCCGCTGATCATCTGGACCCCGTGACTGACGCCGATGGCAAACACCAGGAATGGCGTCAGTATGTTCATTGGGTCGATGCCAAATCCCAGCAGGCTGAGCAGGCCCAGCTGCCAGATCACCGCGGTGACCGAGCAGACCAGCGGCAGCACGGTCAGCCAGATTGATCCCGAGTACATGAAAAGCAGCAATGCCGTAATCAGGAAGGCCACGCCGAAATAGGCCACAACGCCGCGCGCTCCGTCGGCGATGTCGCCAACGATCTTGGCGAAACCGATGATGTGAACCGTATGATCGCCGTCTTCAAACTCGGCTCGAATCGCCTCCAGCCGATTGGCGACATCCTGGTAATCTAGGGTTTGACCCGTCGATGGATCCCGCTCGAGCAGGTTGGCCGAAATCAATGCACCGGAGAAGTCTTCGGCCACGAGCCGACCCACCTCGCCTGATGCAACGATGTTGGATCTGACCCGTTCAAATGCCTGGGGAGAAGGTGAGAAATCGGCCGGAATGACGTTGCCGCCGGAAAAACCGTCCTCGACGATCTCAACGAAGCGAACATTCGGGGTGAAAATCGAACGCACACTGGCCCTGTCGACGCCAGGTATGAAAAAAACCTGATTGGTCATGCGCTCGAGTTTCTGGAAGAATTCCGGCGTGAACATCTCGCCGTCTTCCGCCATCAAGGCGACCATGACCCGGTTGGCTCCGCCGAATTCCCGCTCGTACTGCATGAAGGTCTGCATGTACTCGTGGTCAAGCGGCAGCTGTTTCAGGAAGCCGGAATCGACGCGCAGCTGGGACATGAAAAACAGCATGACCAGTGTCCCGATCACGAACACCAGCAGGACCAACGGACGAATACTGAAAACCGCGTTGGCGATGCGAGCGGTCAGGGTATTGGCTTCACTCACGACTCAACCCCTCCTGGCCAGCGAGAATCATCCGGCCATCATCATCAAAAACCACGCTGACGAAGGCCCCACCCAGTCTATCTTCTCGAAGCTCAAAGCTGCGATCAACTGGGTTGAATTGCAACCGCGCAGCACCTGCGCCAACCATCATTGGCCGCCCTTGCGGGTCGATCGCTCCACCCTTGAGGTTCGAGGTCAAACCACTGTCGAGAATTTCCCAGTTGTCGCCGAAATCGCTCGAGTACTGAACATGACCACGCAAGCCGAAGGCCAGAATTGAACCATCACCGATGCCCAGCAGCCCGAACATGGAACCGCCGTAAGGGAACCGGAAACTTTCCCAGGTTTCGCCACTATCAGTGCTGCGAAAACCGTAACCGCGCTCGGCTGCGATCATCTGGCGTCCGTTGCCAAGATCGAGAACAGCGTTGAGATGGCATTCCATGAATTCGTAACAACCGCGGTCGAAATCCATCGCTGCATCATAGAACTCGTCGTCCTCGTCGTCGAATCCGAAATCGTCAAATTCGTCCCCGAATTCGTCGAAATCATCAGCGCTTTGCGCGGCCTCCTCCCAATCGATGGCCTCAGAGGTGACTAGATCAGCCATGTTGAGGATTTCCCAATTGCGCCCAGCGTCCGAAGTGCGCATGAATAGTCCATAGGCGCCGACTGCAATGCCGTCGTTGGCGTTGAAGAAGTGCACATCAAGCAAGGGTTTTTCCCACTCGGGCTCGAAGTGCTGCAGGGACCAGGTCCGACCCAGGTCACGACTGTGAATGATGGTGCTGTCGTGACCCACTGCCCAAAGTCGGCCGCCGGCGAAGGCGACCCGGGTCAGGGTTGCCTGCACGGGAACAAATTCAGCCTGCTCCCAGGTGACACCATCACCCGAGCGCAGCACGTGCCCTCGTTCACCAACGGCAATGAGGCGCTGTCCCGCCCTGGTCACATCAAGGACCAGACCCTCGGCCGCCAGCCTGACTTTGTCGGCTGGCCTGGGTTCACTATTTTGAGCGTGCACGCTGCCTGCAAGCAAGAGCAGTGACACCGCCACAGAGCATATACCCCGAGACATGCCCTACCTCCTTAGAAATGATTGTTATGGTCGGACTGAAGGCGGCTCGACACCGCCTTCAGTACCGCGGCTTTTAGCGACGGCCCCGAGTACGCAGCGCCTGAGGCGTATAGTTTGATGGGCTCAAGGTGTCCTCGAATGTCGCGACAGGATCCTGGTTATCGAGACCATTGACGATATAGCGACCGGACTGAAGATCCAGGCTGGACTCTAGTGTCGCCCAAAGCGTCGGAATA
The DNA here is from genome assembly GCA_007694055.1 of Wenzhouxiangella sp. GTDB lineage: Bacteria > Pseudomonadota > Gammaproteobacteria > Xanthomonadales > Wenzhouxiangellaceae > Wenzhouxiangella. The sequence goes on along the minus strand of RECK01000179.1, from coordinate 16,423 downwards.
TTGTAGAAATTGATCGTGTGAGCCTCCGACAGGCGCCACAGGTCGCCACGCTGATCATAGTGATCGATAACGGCAATCTGGTAGCTGTCGGCTTCGATGTACATCGTTCGGCGCGGATTGATATGACGCGTTCCATCACGGAGCGTGGCCTCGACAACCCACACCCGATGCAGCTCATAGCGCAGGTGGTCCGGGTTCATGTGGCCGGGCTTGATCAGGTCATCGTCAGTGATATCCCCGCTATGGGCCTGGTAGGAGTTGTACGGAATGAACATTTCCTTCAAACCGACGATTTCCCAATCAAAGCGATCCATCGCGCCGTTGAACATGTCGGTCATGTCATTGGTGCGCAAACCGTCGGAAGCCGTGCCCGGATTGTCATAGGCCACGTTCGGTGCCCGTCGCACACGACGCTGACCGGGGTTGTAGATCCAGGCCTGGCGGGGCTGCGCGATCTGGTTCAGCGACTCGTGGACCAGAAGGATATTTCCGGCCAGACGAGCCGGCGATTCAACTTCCTGGAAGAAGTACAGCAGGATATTGTTGGTATCCTCAATCGTGTTGCCTTCGATGTAATAGAGGCCCAGGAACTCTTCCCGCAAACGGATCAGCTGGTAGCTGCCGCGTGCCGTTGGAACGGCCTGGTTCCAGTAGCGGATACCGCCGGTACCCTTGTATTTCATCTTGTGGTTCCAGACCAGCTCGTAGGCATTCTGGGGGATCGGGAAGGGAAAGCCTTCTGCCACATCAGCCACGCCTTCGCCGCCCGCCACCAGTCTGCCGGTCGAGGCATTGCGCTTGGTCATTTCATAAATGCGCTCGGAAAACGCCGCGCTGCGCCGAGTCGGGAAAACACGCATGCGGTAGGTTTCGGGGTAACGCTCGAAAGCTGCCTTGTGACCGGCCGTCAAACGGTCAGCATGTTCACGGAAGTTGTCGGCAGTAATGACAAAACGGGGTTCATCGTCAGCAAAGGGATCCGGGTGACGGTCACCGGGCTGGTAGCCGGCCGGCCACATATCCCGGGTAATCCCCCCGGTCCATTCCGGGATGGTCCCGTCCGCATTACCAGCGCGCAGAGAACCCATTGGGGTGAGATCCTGGCCCAGGCGGGCAATATTTTCCTCGGTGCGCGGCAGGATGAAATCTGCCTGCTGCGGCCCCGGCGCGCTGTCGTTCGCCTCTGCCATCGGCGCCAATGTCAACGCGATGGAGCCGGCAACCAGGCCAGTCCCGAGGACAAGGCTGGCGGCCAAACCAGCGTGATATTTCCTGTTAGTCACTTGCATTGATTCCTACCCCGGCTATGTAGCCAAATGATCGATTATTGTATTGACGAAAGAGAAAAGCCGGCCGGTTGACCGGCCGGCTTCGCTCATTGACAAAAGGCTCGCTCAACGGCGGCCGCGCGTACGCAGAGCCTGGGGTGTGTAGGCACTCGGGCTCAGCGGAACGTTAAAGGTATTGACCGGATCCTGGTTATCCAGACCATTGGTTATGTAGCGACCTGACTGGAGATCCATGTGGACTTCGATCGTTGACCAGTACGTGGGCACTTCATAGTAGTTGATCGTGTGCGCTTCTGACGCTCTCCACAGCTCGCCCCGGCCATCGTAATGGTCGATCAGGGCAATCTGGTAAGTGTCTTCATCGAAGTAAAAGGTCCGGCGCGGGTTGATGTGGCGGAACTCGGGACGCAGGTGCGCATCCACCACCCAGACCCGGTGCAGCTGGTAGCGGGTCAGCTCGGGGTTGAGGTGGCCGGGCTGAACGATATCCTCTACCGCCACGTCGCCGCTGTGGATGCGATACGAATTGTAGGGAATATACATTTCGCGCTTGTCCACGATCTCCCAGGTAAAGCGATCCATGGCGCCGTTGAACATGTCGGTCATGTCGTTGGTGCGCAGACCGTCCGAGGCCGTGCCCGGGTTGTCATAGGCTACGTTCGGCGCCCGGCGCACCCGGCGCTGGCCAGGATTGTAGATCCAGGCCTGGCGCGGCGTTTCGATCTGGTTGAGTGACTCATGCACCAGCAGGATGTTGCCGGCCAGACGAGCCGGCGACTCTACTTCCTGGAAAAAATACAGCAGGATGTTGTTGGTGTCTTCAATCGTGCTGCCTTCAATGTAGTACAAACCCAGCAGTTCTTCACGCAGTCGGACCAGCTGGAACGAACCACGCGCAGTCGGAGCGGCCTGGTTGCTGTAACGCACACCACCGGTACCCTTGTACTTGAGCTTGTGGTTCCACATCAACTCGTAGGCATTTTGAGGCAGCGGGAACGGGAACGCCTCGGCCACATCGGCCACACCTTCACCACCACCAATCAGGCGACCGGTGCTGGCATTCCGGATGGTCATGTCGTAGATGCGCTGCGGAAATGAAGCGCTGCGGCGAGTGGGATAGACCCGCATCTGGTAGGTCTCTGGGTAACGCTCGAAAGTCGCAATCTGGCCGGCAGATAACCGATCAGCGTACTCGCGAAAGTTCTGCCCGGTGATGACATACAGGGGCTCGTCGTCGGCAAAAGGATCGAGATGACGATCGCCCGGCTGGAACCCTGCAGGCCAATCATTGCGAGTCAGGCCACCGGTCCAGGCCGGAATCCGACCATCGGCACTGCCGGCGCGGATCGAGCCCATCGGCGTCAGGTCGTTACCCAGCCTGGCAATATTTTCCGGCGTACGCGGGATGATGAAATCAGCGGCTTCAGCGGCAACTTCAGCAGCCGGGGTGGCCGGCGCGGCAGCGGTAGCACGAGCAGCCTCTTCGGCAGCGCGACGCTCGGCTTCGGCCTGTTCGGCAGCCAGTCGGGCAGCCTCTTCGGCAGCACGACGCTCTTCAGCCGCCAACCGGCGAGCTTCTTCTTCGGCCGCTCGGCGTTCGGCTTCCGCCTGCTCGCGCTGGGCCGCTGCCCTGCGCTCCGCTTCAGCTTGCTCTGCTCCGCTTGCCTCGGCCATACGCCGGGCCTCGGCTTCTGCCGCTGCCCTGGCTTCGGCTGCCTCAGCCTCGGCCAGACGGCGCGCTTCAGCCGCTTCGGCCGCACGCCGCTCAGCCTCGGCTTCTGCCGCCGCCCGCTCTTCGGCCACACGCCGTTCGGCCTCGGCACGTTCCTGGGCAAGACGGCGCTGCTCGGCTTCTGCCTCACGGCGGGCCTGCTCTTCCTGGGCCTGACGTTCGGCTTCAGCTGCTTCGAAGCGGTCGGCCATGGCCGGCTGCTCCTGCGCCTCTTCGGGTTCGTCTGCAACCTGAGTCGGAGCGCAGCCCGTCACGATAAACGGCACAATCAGCGCAAGGCAGGCGGCCAGCTTCCATATGTTGGATTTTTTCATGGTCGATATCTCCCCTCTTAGAACGAGTAGCTGACCGCGCCGGACACGAAGTCACGATCACCAAGCAGGTTGTTGATTCCTGCACCGAAGAAGCTGGTGTATGCCAAATCCACTCGCCAACGAGCCTGGTAATCAAAAGACACACCGGCGGTCAACTGCTTGCGGCCCTTGATGAAGTTACCACCTGGTCCAGGCGTAACGCCCTGAACATCGTGATTGAATGCCAGCCGTGGCGTCATGTTCCAGGGCGTTCCGAACACGGCGTTGTAGGTCGGCGCGACGACCAGGCGATAACCCCAGCTGAAGGCGGTCGCAAAACCGTCCTCTGTGCGGATCGGGTTGCGCGAGGTACCGCCGGAGAAGCGATCCGGGCCACCACCCGTGTCGGTACCCGGTCCTTCGAAGCGAAGCTCATCGCGACTCGGCAGATCCCAGAAATGGGTGGCGCCAATTTCGCCGACCAGGGCGACCTGGTCAGCACCGACCCAGTTGTTCGGCCCGACAAGGTTGGTGAAAGTGACCTGGGCCTGCGATACTTCACGCCGCTCGTAGCCCGGAATGTACTCGCCCGGACCAAATTCGCCCAGCTGGCTGCGGAAGCGCTCGTACTCGGCCGGCAGCACGGCATTAAGCGGGGACAGGCCGGCGAACAGCAGTTCGACATCGTCGATCTGTACCGGCACGTTGTCACGGTAGCTGACTTCACCGCCAATCGACCAGCCGCCAAAATTGGTGTTGAAGCTCAAGCCCCAGAGATTGATATCTTCCGGGTACTCGACGATCACACGCCCAGTGGTGACATCCGGGCTGGTCACGGCCTGGCCTGACAGTACTGGTAGCCGGCTGTGGTAGCGCAGGTAGAACAGGCCGAACTCGGTGTCGTTCAGGGCCGGGGCAAAGTAGCGGAAAGCCACACCCCATTGTCCACCGTTGCGGGCTTCGTTGTCGCGGGCCCTCGGGAATGCCGCGGTACATCCCAGGGCAACCAGCTGCGGCGGCAACGGCGCACCACCGACGATGGTGGCATCCGAGGCACCAAAGTTGCCGTTGATGCAGACCTCATCGTACAGATCGGTATTGCGGACCGGTTGCGGTACCAGGCCAAAGTTCAGCATGGCGTAGCGGCCGCCGGCAGTCGCGAAGTCGTTGGTTGCGAAGAAGGTACCGGACGGCTCGGCTTCTACCGCATCCCACTCGAACAGGGCCACGGCCTCCATGGACAGGTTTCGGGTCAGATCGACGCTACCCCAGAGCATGTTCAGGGGCAGGAAGGCATCACGCAACTCGGATCCGGCAGTGCGCAGGGCGGTGATATCCACCGGGTTGATGGTGTTGATACCACCGGCCAGGAAGGTACTTTCACCCCAGCTGATCACCTGGCGCCCCAGGCGCAGGGACAGAACCCGCTCGCCCACATCGAAATCGCCATAAACGAAGGCGTCAAGCAAGCGCGCTCGCTGACCCACCTGGTCCTTGGCATCGTCCGAGAGTTCATCCATGTTGTTCAGGGTGAAGTCATGGAAGAAGTTGCCGCGGACAAAAGCGCCGTAGCGGCCGTAATTCAGATCCATTTCGGAGGTGATGCGCGCAACGTTGAAAATCGGATCCCACTTGTCGAAGTTCAGGTTGCCATCATCCGAATTGGCCGAGAATCGGCCACGGGCGTTGATCTGGTTCTGCAACGACTGTCCGCCGATCGTGGGATCGAAATGGGACTTGGCAATCAAGTCATCATCCCGCCCCTGGGCGCGGAAGCCGATGCCATAGGACACCGTGGTGTCGATGTTGATGTTGAGATCGCCCCGGCTGATATTCAGCGCCTGGGCCTGGTTGGCGGTCAGTGCCAGTCCGATGGCGCAAGCCAGCAGGCAGGGGCGCACGGTACGGGCCTTGCCGCGATTGAGAATCTTGTTCCGTGTCATTGTCTTGTTCTCCCTGTCAGTCGGTCTGGATCAATGAGGTGTCGCCGATCACGACGGCACCACCGCCGCTGGACACCATGCTGGCCGCCTGGCCCTGCATCTCGGCGGTTGCCGCCGGGGAGGCAGCCGGGCTGAGCAGTGAGCCATGATCACCAACAATCATGCGAACCGCACCACGTATACCCATCGGATCCACCGTGGTTTCGGTGATGGCATCCAGGCCCATGATCCGGATCAGCGGTTCGGTACCCGACAGTGGCGCACCAGCCACCGCGTTCGGCACCACCGCGTCACCAGCGACCTGCTGCATGAGAACAGTATTGGTGGCAGCGGCCTGCGCGCCCCAGTTGATCGGGTCGGCCGAGTCAATCACGGTCTGGGCAATCAGCAGGAACTGGAAGTAGTCTGGCGAGAAAGGCGCGACCCCACCTGCTGCCAATCCATCACGGATCACCGGACCGAAGGTATCGGAGCCGGCCAGCAGATTGGCAATGCCGCCACCCGGCACCGACAGAACGCCGTTGCCGACGGTCGGCTCGACTGCCAGGAAAGGCACACCGGACATCGCACCCAGGGACATACCGACGAAGTTGATTGCCGAGCCGTCCAGGTCGCCCAGACCATCACCATTCAGGTCAATGAACGGAATGTTCAGGGCCAGGATCGACAGGTCAGCCTGGGCCTGACGCAGGTTGTCACGCGCAGTCAGCAGGCTTTGCAGGTTGACGAAATAGGCACCTGAGTCATCAGGACCCTCCCCGCCCTGCAGCTGCAGGTCGAAGGTGCGCTCGGAGGCATTCGGAATGGCCCCGAACGGCGTGTTGCCCAGGTACAGCGGATTGGTCTGGTCAACGATGCCATGCAGCGGCAGGTCAATGGCAACCACCGCGAAACCGATCGAGGCCATGGTGTCGGCCAGGGCCAGCATCTGGCTGCGATTACCGGTAATACCATGCTGGAAAATCGCGACCGGCCAACCGGCAGCCGGACGGCTGTGTCCGGAAAGGGCGTTGGGCACGGTCATGATCACCGGCACATTCAAGCGCGCGGTTTCGACCGGCATCGGGTTGGCCACGGTGATATTGGTTGAATTGGGATTGAGCCCCAGTCCATCAAATGGCGGCATGTAGGCACCCGGCGCGGCGCGCCAGAAATCGGTCAACGGCGCAGTCGGATTGTCCGCGGAAGGCACGCCCAGGTAGTAGGGCACTTCCATGACGCCGATGTAGATGTCGGCGATACCGGGAGACGCTCCCGGCGGCAAAACGTCAGCAGTTGAAAGGCAGACACCCGGGGCCAGGCAGGCCTGGGCAATCTGGGTCGAAGTCGGCTGGGCCGCCGAACGCACCACGCTGAGCACCGGGGTGATCGACTGGGTGGTGGCGGTAAACGACAGCACGATATCGTCGCGGTTGATGCCGACCGAGGTGGCCGCGGCTTCCTGCGCGCTGATCAGCTGGCGAACTGGCTCCAGGGCAGCGGCCGAAGCGTTGTCCAGCAGCGGCTCGGTGGAAATGCCGCCGGAGGTCACCAGCGGACTGGTGCGCTTGGCCAGGAAGTAGGTCTGGGCCGGCGTGGACGGGTTGCCGGCGGTATCCAGGATACCGTTGGTTACCACCGCCATGTAGCCGGTCATTTCCTGCAAGGGACGCAGCGGCACGATGGCGACCGTGCGTCCGGTCGGATCGGACGGAGCGACGGTGGCAATGTAATCCTGCCCGGGGACGAGTTCACGATTGATGCCCTGGACCGCAATGGTGCCGAACACGAACTGAACCTCGAAGAACCGCACCGTGCTGCCCGGGATGACCGTGCTCGGATCGACCGGGCCGGAAAAGCTGAAGCTCCAGGGGGCGGTCGTACTGAATCCATCCAGGGTGCTGAGCGCCACTGCCGGATCACCGAAGTTGGTCGGATCGGCAACCGGTGGGTTGAGAGTCAGGTCGGTCGACCCCGACAACAGCAGGTTGTTGGGAAACGGCAGCACGCCGGCGGCCGGATCGAACTGGGCGGTCATCAGCGCGGTTTGCGGTGAACCGTCGGGCTTGGTGGCGGGCTCTTGCGGCGTGGCGCGATCCACGCTCGAACTGCCGCCACAGCCGACCAGCCATAGCAGCGACAGTACAAGGGCCAAGGACAGGCGTACCTTCATCGTGTTTTCTCCCCGAAGCTTTTGCTTTGTGGTTTGGATACTGTCGGGTATGGTCGTGGCCGCACCCAACGCTTTTCGTATGATATGAACAAGTTCTCGGGATTTGCAAGCATCGTCTTGAAAAGAAAGCGCCGGGTGACGAAGTCGGGCCTGGACTTTCCGGTGGCTCGCCGGTCTGGTTCAGAGCCCACGCCCCGGGCAAGGCGACGCTTGCCCAGTTGAACGCCGCAGCACTGCCGCTCGCTCGCTGATTGTCGTGTAAGCTTGGCAGCAAGCCAAGGCCACGGGACAGTGGCTGAATTCGGGGTTGTCTGATGGACGCAAAAAAACATCCGCTGCGCGCCGCGCTCGGGCCGGGCCTGCTCATGGCCGGGGCCGCGGTAGGCGTTTCCCACCTGGTCCAGTCGACCCGCGCCGGGGCCGAGTACGGCCTGACCCTGGTCGCGCTGGTGATCCTGGCCTGCGCCCTGAAGTATCCATTCCTGGAATTCGGTCCGCGCTATGCCGCCGCCACCGGCGAGAGCATGATCCGCGGCTACAAGCGCATGGGCGACTGGGCCCTGGGCCTGTTCGCCCTGCTGACCCTGGGCACCGCTTTCATCATCCAGGCCAGCGTCACCCTGGTCACGGCCGGGCTGGCCGGGCTGGTGTTCGGGCTGGATGTATCGGTCACTTTGCTGTCGCTGGGCGTGCTGGTAGCCTGTATCGCCGTGTTGACCATCGGCCACTACCGCGGCCTGGATCTGCTCATGAAGGTCATCATGGGTGCGCTGGTGGTGTCCACCGTGGCGGCGGTCGCCCTGGCCTTCGGCTCCGGCCCTGACTGGGCCGGACTGAGTCCGGTCGCCAATATCGACCAGCTCTGGACAGCAGCCGGCTTTGCCTTTGTGCTGGCCCTGCTGGGCTGGATGCCGATTCCGCTGGAAGTCACCGCCTGGCATTCGCTCTGGACCCTGGAACGGGCCCGCCAGGCCGGACAGCCGCCCACGGTCCGACATGCTGTCATCGACTTCCGCATCGGCTACATCGGTGCGACCGTGCTGGCCGTGATGTTTCTGGTCCTTGGTGCCTTGCTGATGTATGGGTCTGGCGAGCCTCTGCCGGCATCGGCCGTGGCCTTTTCTGCCAGCCTGGTTGATCTGTACGCCGCCAGCCTGGGGGAATGGGCCCGGCCACTGATCGCGGTCGCGGCGCTGACCACCATGTTTTCCACCACCCTGGCCGTCACCGATGCCTATCCGCGGGTCATCCGCGCCCTGATCGAAATCGGCGGGGTGGCCGACGAAAAGGACAAGCTCGGCAACCTCCATCGCGCCCGCTATATCAGCGCCCTGCTGATGGTCACGGTCGGCGCGCTGATCATCATCAACTACTTCGGCCAGCGTTTTACCACCATGATCGACTTCGCCACCACGGCCTCCTTCCTGGCCGCGCCGCTGCTGGCCTGGCTAAGCCTGAAACTGATCACCGGGCCGCACACCCCGGTCGAGCATCAGCCTGGACCCGCCCTGCGGGCGCTGGCGTGGGCCGGATTCTGGTTCCTGGTCGTGTTCTCGGTGATCTGGGTGGGCTGGCGCCTATTCGGATAGCTATCCGCCCGGTCAGCCGCTGCCGAAAATCGCCGCCACGGCCGACTGAAATGCCTCGGGCGAGCCATCGCGCGCGACGGCTGCCAGCGCGGCCTGGCGAACGGCCTGCCAGCATTCGGACTCACGGTAGAGGCGCAGGCAGGCCGCGGCAAACGCCTCCGGGGTATCGCCAACCAGCAGCTCGCGCCCATCAGCCCAGCCCAGCTGCCCGGCCAGCACGCCGGTTGCGACTGCCGGAAGTCCGCCAGCCGCGGCCGCATGCAGCTTGTGGGGAATACCGGCAGCGAAGCGGGTTGGCGCGATGAACACCCGACAGGCGTCCAGCGGCAGGCGCAGCGAATCCAGCTGCCCGAGGAAATGTAGCCAGTCGAAATCCAGCCTGGCCAGGGCCGGGGCCCGCGCATCGCCGACCACGTAGAGTCTGAACTCGCCGCCCAGCTCGGCCTTGAGTCGCGGTGCCACATGCTCGCAGAACCACAGCAGCGAATCCACGTTCGGCGAGGCATCGTCGCGCAAGGCGCCGACAAAGAGAAAACCGGACCGCTGCTCGAAACCGGCCGGGCCCGGATAAGGTGCCAGACGATGACCCAGCACCTCGACGCGAGCAAAGTCGCGCTCGGCAAACAGGCCGGCCTCGCGCGCGCTGACGGCGACCACGCAATCAACGTCGCGGGCCAGGTTGATCTCGGCATCGACCAGGCGCGCTTTCGTGACCTGGTCGAGATGCTCGCCGGCCAGGGTGCGACGCTGAATGTCGCGCGGCGCGATCACCGCCTCGGCGTCGTAGACCAACCGCTGGCAGCCGAACGCTTTCAAATCGTCGGCCAGGGCATCGCGCACCTGGCGCATATTGTGCGGACGGCTGATCACCACGGTATCGTAGAAACCCCGCCGGGTCTGGACAAAGTCGGCCAGCCCGACCAGGCCTTGACCTTGCATGACCTCGACTTCACCCGGCAGCACGCGGTAAACCTCGGCCCAGTCGGCCACCTGTTCGACCATGGGGTAAAAGGTGACCTCGAAGCCCTGCCTGACCAGCGCGTTCACCAAGTCGCGCGCGCGGGGGTAGCCAGCACCCAGACGCGGGTCGGGCACAAGATCGTCGATCAGCAGCAGCCGACGGCGTCCGCGGGGGCTGCGCGCAAACAGTGCGCGGCGGGGATCCGGCCGCTCCTGTCCGGCCAGATAATCAGCGTGGCGGGCCTGGAACAGCTTGCGGTGAGCAGACTGCAGGGAGATGGCCTGCTCGCTGCTGGCACTGCTGGCGAACTCGACGTGGCGCAGCAGGGCCTGCGGCTCGTACAGCACCCGATAACCCTGCTTGCGCAAGCGAACGCAGTAGTCGGTTTCCTCATAGTAGGCAGGCGCGAAGGCCTCGTCGAACCGGCCCAACTCCTCGAATACCCGGCGCGGGGTCAGCAGGAAAGCACCGGAGCAGTAGTCGACCTCGCGTCGAAACTGAAACTCGGGGGCGTCGGGATCCTGCCCGCGACCGTAGCCCAGGCAGCTGCCATCGGACCAGATCAGACTGCCGGCCTCCTGCAGTCGCCCGTCCAGCAACACGATACGTCCGCCAACCGCGCCGATGTCGTCACCCGACTCCAGCGCGTCAAAAGCCGCGGCGATCGAACCCGGAAACAGCTCGGCATCGTTGTTCAACAGCAAAAGACTATCGCCCCGGGCCATGGCCGCGGCCTGGTTGACCGCGACCACGAAACCGCGGTTGTCGGCATTGCGCACAATTCGCGCCCCGGACAGTCTTGCCAGCAACTCGTTACTGCGATCGGTGGATGCGTTGTCAACGATCAGCACCTCGGCGGCCAGATCGCAGTGGGCAACGATGGACTGAAGACAGGCCAGGGTCAGCTCGGCGCGGTTGTAAAGCACCAGGATGATGCTGACCCGGGGTTTGTCGACAGCCGGCAGGGCCAGGTCCTGGCCGCTATCGAGAAAGGCAGCCAGGGCCGCCTCGGCGCACTGACGATGATCGGCCTTGACCCGGTCATCTCCGCCGGCACTGGCCACGCTGCGACCGAGACGACGGCGCAGCGCCACGTACAGCCTGAGACCCGGACCAGATTGAACAAGCAGCAGCCCCAGACGCTGGCGCAAGCCCTTGAGCCAGGCCAGGGACAGCCTGAGCGGGGCGCTCAGGCGCCAGGCGGTACTGGCGCGCAGCTCGGCCAGCTCGGCCTCGGCGCGGCGCGCACGCGTGCGCTGAACGCGCTCGGCCAGCTCGACCAGGGCCTGGGGGGAAGCCCCGGCACGCGTGTCGACCTCAACCGCGCGCGGAGGCGGCTCGTTCACCTGGCCTCGGCGATCCACTCATCAACCACTTGGTCCAGCAACTCCAGCGGCATGGCCCCGTTGTCCAGAATCACGCGGTGAAAATCGCGGATATCGAACCCATCGCCCAATGCCTGCTCGGCACGCTCGCGCATGGCCTGCATGCGCATCATCCCGACCTTGAACGAGTTGGCCTGGCCCGGTATCACCAGGTAGCGCTCGATCTCGGCCTCAACATCGGTCGCCGGCATGCCGGTGACATCGCGCATGTAATCGATGCCGCGTTCGCGCGACCAGCGATGGTGATGCATGCCGGTATCGACGACCAGGCGCACGGCCCGGAACAGCTCGGCCTGCAGTCGACCCAGGTTGTCGTAGGGGTCCTCGTGAAAACCCATCTCCCAGGCCAGGCGCTCGGCGTACAGGGCCCAGCCCTCGGCGTGCGCGTGCAGGCTGATGCTGCGGCGGAATTCCGGCACATTCTCCATGGCCTGCATGCGGGTGATCTGCAGGTGGTGACCCGGGATGGCTTCGTGGTAGGCCAGGGTACGCAGCCCGAAACGCGGATGCTCGTCCACCGACCGCAGGTTGGCAAAGAAGATGCCCGGCCGCGAACCGTCAGAGGGCGGACGCATGTAGTAGGCGCCGAACGCGGTCGCCTCGCGGTAGATCGGCACGCGCCGCACTTCAACCGGAGCGGTCGGCCCGTCGTGGAACCAGCCATCCAGACCCTGCTCGATTTCGGCCACGATCTCGCGGTAGGCCTCGAGGATGGCCTCGCGGCCGGCATCGGAGTCTTCGAACAGAAAACGCTCTTCGGCATTGAGCGCAGCCATGCGTGCACCCACCGTGCCCTCGCAATAGCCCTCACTGCACAGGATCTCATCCATCTCGGCTTCGATCCGCTCCACCTCGGACAAGCCCAGCTCGTGGATCTCTTCTGGGCTCATGTCGGTTGTCGTATGGCCGCGCGTCACCCAGCGGTAGAAGGCCTCGCCATCGGGCAGGCGCCAGACCCCGTCATTGCTTTCGGCCACGGGAAGCAGGGACTCCAGGTAATCGGCCAGCAGTTTGTAGGCGACCATCACATGCTCGCCAACGGCGGCGGCCAGCTCCGCCTCCAGGCCTTCCATGCGCTCATCCGAGACCGTGCCGCTGCGCTCGGCCCGGGCCAGCAGCTCGGTCACCAGCGGGTTGTCAGACGGCTCGCCGGCAATGAAGGCGCGGCTGTCGCGGATGGTCTTTTCCAGGGCAAAGCGGGGCGGCAGCACGCCCTGCTCTACCCGGTGAGCGACGACCTCGACCGTGCCCTGGAACGCGGCCGGAAACTGGGCCAGCCGCTGCAGGTAGAAATCCACGTCGCGGTCGTTGCGCAAGGGGTGCTGGGCGGTCATGAAGCCCGGCAGCATGTTGTGGATGGCCATCAACTGGTTGACCGGGAAGTCGTGCCAGATGAAATCGGCACCATTGATCTGCTGATCCAGCTGCCAGGCCATGATGTCCCAGGACAGCGCATCCTGGCCGGACAGTTCGAACCGGTCGAAGCGCCCCATTTCCTCGCGATGCCGACGCGCCATCGCCAGCTCGGCCAGGGTCTGCTCAACCGAAGGAATATTCAGGCGGCCAAGATATTCAGACTCACGCTCGGTGCCGGCCAGCGCCGAGGCCATGGCCTGCGGATTCGACTCACGTCGCTCGCGCGCAACCCGCTCGAAAAACTCGTGCAGGGATTCAGCCTCGACAACGACCTCGAGCGCGGCCTCATCGACCTGGCTCTCGGCAAGCGCGGACTCCTCCGCGCTCTCCGGCGCCGGGGCACTGCAGGCAGAAAGGAAAAGCAGGAGCGAGACGATTGGCAACAGTTTGGCGTTGGGCATAGGGGTTCTGTGAGTTGGTTTAGGTTCAAGGTTTAAGGGTTAAGGAATTAGGGTTCAGGGTTCAGGGTTCAGGGCAGGCTCCGATCTGCTTTTCCTGAAACCTGAAATCTGAACCCTGAAACCTGCTTTTTCACCTCTTCGATTTACCGAGGTAGAGGTCCGTGATCGTACCCTCGTAAACCTCGGCGGCCATCATCACCGATTCCGACAGGGTCGGGTGGGGGTGGATGGTCATGCCGATATCGGCGACGTTGCAGCCCATTTCGATGGCCAGGGTGAGCTCGGCGATCAGGTCGCCGGCATGCATGCCGACCACGCCGGCGCCGATCAGGCGATCGTTGCGCTTGTCAAAGATCAGCTTGGTAAAGCCTTCCGAGCGGTCCATGCCCAAGGCCCGGCCGGAGGCCGCCCACGGGAACTTGCCGACACCGAAGTCAATCCCCTTGTCCGTGGCCTGGTTCTCGGTCAGGCCCACCCAGGCCACTTCCGGGTCGGTGTAGGCGACCGAGGGAATGACGCGGGCATCGGCGGCGCGCTTGTGGCCGGCGGCCACCTCGGCGGCGATCTTGCCCTCGTAGCTGGCCTTGTGGGCCAGCATGGGCTGGCCGACGATGTCGCCGATGGCAAAAATATGCTGCTGGCTGCTGCGCATCTGGCCGTCGACTTCGACAAAGCCGCGGTCACTGACTTTCACGCCGGCCTTGTCGGCGCCAATCAGATCGCCGTTGGGCCGACGCCCCACCGAAACCAGCACGCGATCGAAATCGGCACTGTCGGGGGCCTTGTCGCCCTCGAAATGCGCGCTCAGTGCCTGGTCAGCGGCCTTGACCTCGGCCACCTTGGTTTTCAGATAGAACGTGACCCCGAGTTTTTTCAGATGCTGGTGGAGCGGCTTGACCAGGTCGGCATCGGCACCGGGCATGAGCTGGTCCATCATCTCGACCACGGTGACCTCCGAACCCAGGGCGCGGTAAACGCAGGCCATTTCCAGGCCGATAATGCCGCCGCCGATGACCAGCAGGCGCTTGGGAATGTCGCTGAGCTCCAGCGCCCCGGTTGAATCCATGACCCGCTCATCGTCCCAGGGAATGCCCGGAATCCTGATCACCCGGGATCCGGCGGCAATGATGCACTGGGCAAAGCTGACCTTGCGCTTGTCGCCTTCATGCTCGACCGTGATTTCGTTGGCCGCGCTGAACTCGCCCCAGCCCTGAATCACTTCGACCTCGCGCTTCTTGGCCATGCCGGCCAGGCCGCCGGTCAGCTTCTTGACCACGCCGTCCTTGAACCCGCGCAGCTGGTCAATATCGATTTCCGGCTGACCGAACTTGACCCCGTGACTGCTCATGTGATCGGCGGCATCAATGACCTGTCCGACATGCAGCAAGGCCTTGGACGGAATGCAGCCCACGTTCAGGCACACCCCGCCCAGGCTGGGATAACGCTCGATCAAGGCCACTTTCAGGCCGAGATCGGCGCCGCGGAAGGCGGCGGTGTAGCCGCCGGGGCCGGAGCCGAGGACGACAAGATCAAAATCAAAAGAATCGGTTTCCGGTTTCCGGTTTCCGGAATCGGAAGATGAGGTTTCAGGTTTCAGGTTTAAGGTTTCAGGGGAGGCTTTGTCAGAATTTGAGGAGGCATCGGATTCCGAGCCTATGTCGGCACCTGAGGTGCCCTCTTTTTCTTCCGTTCCTGAACCCTCTTCCCCTCTCTCCTTCTCCCCCTCTTCCCCGTCGGCGGCTTCGACGATGGCAATAATGTCTCCTTCCCCAACCTCATCGCCTTCCTTGACCCGCAGTTCCACCAGCTTGCCGGCCGCCGACGACGGCACTTCCATGGTGGCCTTGTCGGACTCCAGCGTGACCAGCGACTGCTCGGCCTCGATCTGGTCGCCCTCGGCTACCAGAATCTCGATCACCGGCACCTTGTCGAAGTCGCCAATATCCGGAACCTTGATTTCCTTTCTCTCGCTCATGGCATTCATCTCATCATCTGTCTTGTACCGCCCAAATCGGGGCTGGATCCCCAGCGGAAGATGCTTCAGTCCTGTTCAGGCATGGCCACTGCGCAGCCATTCCCCAAAATCCGCTATCGATCTGTTTCGGTGTTTTCGGTGATTTCGGTGGTTCACGCTCTTCCCTAGTCACTCCGCCACAAGGCGCAGTTCGCCGTCGCGCTGGGTCATTTCCAGATCGCGCAGGAAGCTCATGCCCAGCAGCACGGTGTCATGCCTGCCCGGGTTGATGGCGGCGCGAACATCGCGCTGGACGATGTCGCCCAGGCGCACTTCTTCCAGTTCGGTCATCCAGCCGGTCACCGTGCCGGCCGCGGTTTCCAGCCGGATCGGGGCCAGGCGCTGCAGCCCCATCCGATCGGCCAGTCCTTCGGGCACCGAGACCAGGGTCGCGCCGGTATCGACCAGGAAGGTCACGTCGCGTCCATTGATACCACCGGTGGCAATGAAATGCCCGCGCCGGTCGGCCGTCAGCACCACCTCGATCGCGCCGTTGACCACCGCGCTCTGAACGCGCTGGTTCGGATTGACGCGCTGATCGATCTGGCCGGAGAAAAACCAGGTCAGCAGCCCCAGCAGGCCGAGTGCGGCGGCCAGCATCATGCCGAATCCGGTCCGGGCAGGGGCCTGACTCACAGCAGCAGGCGACGCAGGTCTTCAAGCTGTTCGGCCAGGAAACGGGTAAACCTTGCCGCGTCGGCTCCATCGATCACGCGGTGATCGTAGGACAGCGAAAGCGGCATCATCAGGCGGGGCTGGAACTGCGCTCCGTCCCAGACCGGCTTCATTTCGGCCCGTGAAACACCCAGGATGGCCAGCTCCGGGGCATTGATGATGGGCGTGAACGCCGTCCCGCCGATACCGCCGAGGCTGGAAATCGACAAACAGCCACCCTTCATCTCGTCACCCTTGAGCTTGCCCTCGCGGGCCCGGCCGGACAGGTCGGTCAGCTCGCGGGCCAGATCGATCAGGCCCTTCTGGTCACAATCGCGCAGCACCGGTACGACCAGGCCATTGGGCGTGTCCACGGCCACGCCGACATGGAAGTACTTCTTGCGGACAAGCATCTCGCCGTCGGTCGACAACGAGGCATTGAAATGCGGGAACTCCTTGAGCGCAGCAACCACGGCCTTGATCAGGAACACCAGCGGCGTCATTTTCGTTCCGGCCGACTCGGCCTGCTTCTGGCTGGACTTGCGGAAGGCCTCCATCTCGGTGATATCGGCCTGGTCGAACTGGGTCACGTGC